>MNRQ01000025.1:0-54418 GCA_001916035.1 Clostridium sp. 27_14
ACCTATACAGTAACAAAAAACCAAGACTATGAATTTAAAGTAACAGACAATGCAGGAAATGTAACAAATTATACAGTAACAGTAACAGGAATAACAAAAGTAACACTAGATGCAGAAACAATAGCAAAAAATCCAGAAGCCTACTATGGAAAGAAAGTAAATAACTACACAGCAGGAGGAAAAACGTACAGAATATTCTATATAGATACAGAAGGAAAATTCGGAGACAAAAATACAGTATATCTAAAAGCAGACTGGACAGCAAACGATACAAGTTTATCCGATTATACAAACTACACACCAAGTGGAACAGATTTAACAACATATAAGAAATTAAATCCAAGTTGGGCAGCCAAAAGAGGAAGTAGCACATCTAGCTGGAATTATAATGAACATGCAGCAGCATGGTTATGTTCACCAAGTAAATGGACAACATATTGTGATACATCAAAAGCAAATTATGCAATAGGATCACCAACAGCAGAGATGTATGTGGCATCATATAACCAAGTATCACATACAACAGGAAAATGGAAAGCAATCAACTATATCAGGAAGTGATTATTGGACAGGAACAGATTCTTTAGATTATACAGGATATAATAGTATGTATTGTGGAAGAAACGGTTCTAAAGGAGATTACTGGTGGTGGCTCGCTTCTCCGTCAGCTACCGACTCTTACCGTGTGTGCGGTGTGTACGGTAACGACGCTTTCTTGGGCATCAGCGGCTATAGCGGCACGAACGGCGTGTGTCCGCTAGTTTCTCTAAAATCTAACTTTGAAATAGAAATAACAGCACCAACAGATGCAGAAACAATAGCAGAAAACCCAGGTGCATATTATGGACAAAAAGTAACAAATTACACAGCAGGAGGAAAAACATACAGAATATTCTATGTAGATACAGAAGGAAAATTCGGAGATAAAAACACAATATATCTAAAAGCAGATTGGACACCAAATTATACAAGTCTGTCAACATATACACCAAGTGGAACAGATTTGGAAATATATAAAAAGTTAAATCCAAGTTGGGCAGCACAAAGAGGAAGTAGTACATCAAGTTGGAATACTAATGAAGAAGCAGCAGCATGGCTATGTTCACCAAGTAAATGGACAAAATATTGTGATACATCAAAAGCAAATTATGCAATAGGATCACCACCTGTAGAAATGTATGTAGCATCATACAACCAAGTACCACACGAGATAGGAAACAATACGTTAGGAGCAACATATAGAGCAACAAGTTATCCAGGATATATATATACAGTAAATGGAATACAACAAAATAGTGGATATTCTACAAATAATAATACATTAGATTACAAAGGATACAACAGTATGTATTGTGGAATATCAGGTAATACAGGTGACCATGCCAATTCTCTTGCTTCTCCATCATCTAGCGGACCAGAAAGAATATGTGATGTGGACCATTATTGGGTTGCTTTGGGAGATCCTAGCTATGAAAACGTGACTAATGTCTGTCCACTAGTCGCTCTAAAACCAGGAATAGGAGTAGAACTAGAAAACGAAATAGAAATAGCAGACACAGAAACAATAGCAGAAAACCCACAAAACTATTACGGAAAGAAAATATCAAACTACACAGCAGGAGGGCAAACATACAGAATATTCTATGTAGACAAGCAAAATGACTTTGGAGACGGAGCAAACACAGTATATCTAAAAGCAGATTATAATGATAACTTACAAGAATCATTAAGCGCAAATATAAGTTCACTAACAGCAAATGACTTGGCAGTGTATAAAAGAATGAACAAAAGCTGGACAGCACAAAGAGGAAATAGTCAATCAAATTGGAATGATAATGAGAAAGCAGCAGCGTTGCTAAGTGCACCAAGCCAATGGACAACATATTGTGACACAACAAAAGCAAATTATGCAATAGGTTCACCGCCAGTAGAAATGTATGTAGCATCATATAACCAAGTATCACACTCAATAGGAAATTATACATTAGGAGCAACTTATGGAGCAGCAACAAGTTATCCTGGATATATATATACAGTAAATGGAACACAACAAAATAGTGGGAGGTATACAAATAGTAATACATTAGATTATACAGGATATAACAGTATGTATTGTGGAAAAAACGGTTCTAAAGGAGACTATTATTGGTGGCTCGCTTCTCCGTCAGCTAGCGACTCTTCCCGTGTGTGCGGTGTGTACGGTAACAACGCTAGCTTGGGCACCATCACCTATGGCGACGCGTACGGCGTCTGTCCGCTAGTTTCTCTAAAATCTGGAATCAAATTAATAATAACCAGCGAATAAAAGTAGATACAAAATAACAAGTAACAAAATAAAAATAAAAGGAGTGCAATCAGGCTACCACGTCTGATCGCACCAACCAAAAAAGAAAAAAATAAAAAGCCTCCCTCAATAAAAAAATAAAAAGAAAAAGAAAAAAGTAAAAATAAAGGTCCCATTAAACCAAAATTCTGGAAAAAAGAATAAAATAAATAATGGAGAAAGGAAGTATAATAAATCAAAAAAGTCAAAAACAGCAATAAAAAGAATCAAACAAAAAGTAACATAAAAAAATAGCAAAAAAAAAATTCAAAATTACAACTAGACCATTAAACCTAAGCACCAAAAACAGGACAAAGAAAACAGGCAAAGTAAAATGCAAGAAGAAAAAAGACTTTTAAATTGAAATATTATACGAGAAAAAAGGAATGAGTAAAAAAGAAAAAACAAACAAAGGAATACCAATATACAGAATAATAATACTAATAGCAGTAATCCTAATAATAGTATTAATAGGATATATGACGAATAAAAACAAAGGACAAGAAGGAACAAGTAAAAACAATCAACAACAAACATCAGAACAAGGAGAGCAAGTATCAGAAGTAAGTCTAATAGACATGAACAACACAGAAAACGCAAAAGTAGAAGAAGGAATAAAAGAAAACACATCAAAAAAGCTATTAGAAGAAAAAGAATATAAAGGACTAAAAATAAAAAACATAGAACTAAAAGCAGAAGGAGGAATCTCAAAACTAACAGCAACAATAGAAAACAAAAGCGGAGAAGACTACAGTGGAGAAAAAGTAAACATAGTATTTGAAAACAAAGACGGAACAGAATATGCAAGACTAGAAGCAGTAATGCCAGCAGTAGACAACCAAAAAACAAACGAAATAGATGCAGGAACAACAGCAGACATAGCAAATGCTTATGACTTCAAAATAGAAACAGCAGAATAAAACAAGAAATAAAAACTAGAAAAATTTGCAGTTTCAAACTAAAAAGCCAAAAAAGTTTGGATAAAAAAGCAAAAAAGTATTGCAATAAAAGGAAAAATAAGGTATAATAAAAAATAGCAAAAAGAGAGAAGAGTGGGAACAAATCCCACTCTTCAAAAGTTAATAAGGAAAAAAGCAATACATAAACCAAATCAAAAGATAGCACAAACACAAAACAATATCCAATAATTCAGAAAAAAGGAAAAAAACACAAAACAACATCCAATAATTCAAAAAAGAAAAATACAAAAAAACTACAAAACATTGTACATAACAGACAAAAAATAGATACACAGGGTTTATAGGTAAAACCAAAAAAACCTAAATAAAAAGAAAAAAGAAAGGTAAAAAAATGGCAAACATAGAACAAAAAGTAGAAAATCTACTAAAGCCAAAAATAGAAGAAATAGGCTATAAATTATATGATGTAGAATATGTAAAAGAAGGAAAAAACTATTTTCTACGAATATACATAGACAACGAAAAAGGAATAGATTTAAACGACTGCGAAAAAGTAAATGACGCAATAATGGAACCATTAGACAAAGCAGACTACATAAAAGAACAATACTTTTTAGAAGTATCATCACCAGGAGTAGAAAGAACACTAAAAAAAGACGAGCACCTAGAAAAAAATATAGGAAAAGAAATATATATAAAACTATTCCAAAAAGATAATGATGGAAAAAAAGAATATAAAGGAACACTAAAAAAATACACAGAAACAGAAATAATAATAGAAACCAAAGAAAAAACAAAAAAAGAAACTAGCAAAAAAAATAAAAAAGAAACAAACAAAAATAACAACCCAAAAGAGCAAGAAAGCAATATAACAGAAATAACATTAGAAAGAAAAAACATAGCACAAATAAAAACAGTATATAACTGGGATTAAAAGAAAGGAATGGTATAAAAATGAAAGCTATTGATAACAAAGAATTAATTTTATCATTAGAAGAACTAGAAAAAGAGAAAGGAATAAAAAAATCTTATGTAATAGAAGCAATCGAAACAGCTTTAGTAACTGCATATAAAAGAAACTTCGACTCATTAGAAAATGTAAAAGTAGACATAGACAAGCAAACAGGAGCAACACATGTATATGCAATAAAAGACATAATGGAAGTCGCAAAAGACGAAGCAACAGAAATCAGCTTAGAAGACGCACACAAAATAAACAAATCATTACAACTAGGAGACCAAGTTGATGTAGAAATAGTACCAAAAGACTTTGGAAGAATAGCAGCACAAACAGCAAAACAAGTAATAATCCAAAAACTAAGAGAAGTAGAAAGAGACTTAATATTCAACGAATTTAATGACAGAAAAGGAGAAATAGTTTCAGGAATAATCCAAAAAGCAGACAAAAATATAGTAGTAATGGATTTAGGAAGACTAGAAGGAGTAATGCCAACAAAAGAGCAAGTACCAACAGAACATTACCATGTAAATGACAAAATAAAAGCATATGTAATGGATGTAGAAAGAGGTCAAAAAGGAGCACCACAAGTATTAGTATCAAGAAGTCATCCAGACTTTGTAAGAAAACTATTAGAACTAGAAATTCCAGAAATATATGAAGGAGTCATAGAAATAAAAAGTGTATCAAGAGATGCAGGAAACAGAAGCAAAGTAGCAGTATATTCACCAGACCCAAATATAGACCCAGTAGGATCATGTGTAGGACAAAAAGGAGTAAGAATCCAAAATGTAATAAACGAATTACACGGAGAAAAAATAGATGTAATAGAATGGAATCAAGACCCAAGTATTTATATAGCATCAGCATTATTACCAGCAAAAATAATGGCAGTAGATATAAAAGAAGAAGACAAATTTGCACAAGTAATAGTACCAGATGACCAATTATCATTAGCAATAGGAAAAGCAGGACAAAATGCAAGACTAGCAGCAAAACTAACAGGTTGGAAAATAGACATAAAATCAGAAAGTCAATTTAGAGAAATGTTACAAAAACAACAAGAAGAAAATGAAAAAATAGATCAAGAAATAGAAGAGCAGACACAAAAAGAAAAAATAGAAGAAAATCAAGAAATAAAAGAACAACTACAAGAAGAAAAACAAGAGGAAAACAAAGAACAAACTGAAGAATAGAAACAATAAAACAATATATAAGAAAAAAACGAGAAATAGATAGAGGTGTATCAAAACACAAAAATCTAGTTCGTGATAAAATAGCAAAAAATAACATACAATAAAAGGGGGACAAATACATGAAAAATGTAAAACGTAATCCACAAAGAACATGTATGGGATGCAACCAAAAGAAAGACAAAAAAGATTTAATTAGAATTGTAAAAAATAAAGAAAACAAAATAAAAATAGATAGAACCGGAAAGCAAGAAGGCAGAGGGGCATATATATGTGATAATATAAAGTGTTTAGAAAAAGTAATAAAAAGCAAAAGACTAGAAAGAACATTAGACACAAAAATATCACAAGAAATTTATGAAAGTTTAAGAGGTGTAATACTTGATAAATAATAAAATATGGGGGCTAGTAGGTTTAGCTGCTAGAGCTAGAAAAATATGTTTCGGAGCAGACAGTGTAGAACAAGAAATGAAAAAGAAAAAAGTCAAATTAGTACTAATAGCACAAGACAGCTCAGAAAGAACAAAAACAAAATTCCAAAAATTATGCAAAGAAAACCAAACAGAATGTTTAATAATAGGGGACATAGAAACATTAAGTAAATCAATAGGAAAAGTAAACAAAGCAATAATTGGAATAGAAGAAGAAAATATAGCAAAACAGATACAAAAAATAAACTATGGGGGTGAAAGTATTGGGTAAGATAAAAATATATGAAATAGCAAAAAAACTAGACTTAGCCAGTAAAGAAATTGTAGAGATGGCTAAAAAATTAAATATAGAAGTAAAAAATCACATGAGTACAGTTTCAGAAGAAGAAGCACAAAAAATAGAAAATAAAATAAAAAACAAAAAAGAAAATAAAATTGAAGAAGCAAACACAAAAAAAACAAATGAAGACTCAAAAAAAGAAAAAAAGGCAAATAAAACAGAAACTAACAAAACTACTAAAAAAGAAGAAAAAGCACCAGTAATTATAAGAAGAGAAGTCTTGATAGAAGAAAAAGGAAAAGAAGAAGTAAAAAAACAAAACAAATCAAACAATGTAGGATTTGTAGAAAGAAAACAAAACAAAGACTTTAATATAGTATATCGTAACAAACCAAATAAACCACTAACAGTAAGCGAATTATTTGGACTAAACAAAGAAGCAAAAAAAGAAGAAGAACCAAAAAAAGCAGAAACACAGCCAAAAGAGGTTGATAAAAAAACAGAAAAAGAAGAAACTAAAACAGAAGAAACGAAGAAAAACGAAGAAATAAAAACTGAAAACAAAGTGGAAAAACAAGTTAAAGAAATGCCAAAAGAAGAAAAAAACAAAGAAGAAAAAGAAAAAAATATAAAAGAACAAGGAGAAGTAAATCAACCTATGCAAAAAATGCAAACAAAACAAGTAGTCCAAGAAAATAAACAAGAAAGAAATCAAGGAAACTACCAAAATAGAAATAATTATAATAATAGAAATAACTTTAGAAATGGTCAAGAAAGAAACTATCAGGACAGAAACAACCAAGAAAGAAACTATCAAGACAGAAACAACCAAGAAAGAAATAATAGAAACTGGCAAGACAGAAATAACAGAGAAAACGGATTCCGCGACAAACGTAACAATGGAAATAATATGAATAACAACAGATTCAGAAATAATAATGGAAATAATGGAGATAATAGATTTAATAACAGAAATAACAACAACAATAATAATAGACCATACCAAAAACGCCCATTAGATGAAAAAGGTATAGAAAAAAATATAAAAAATATTATGTCTGCAGAAGTTGGAGAAAAAGAAAATGTCAGAGAATATAACAAAAATATAGACAAACAAAAAAATAACAATAAATTTGACGAAAACAGAACAAACAAAAAATCAAAAGGAAGAAGAAACAACCAAGAAAACGGATTTGACGAAGGAAAACTAAAAAGTTTAAAACAAACAAGCAAACTATCACACATGTTCAATGACCAAGAAGGTGGAATGTTAGACTACTATGACTTAACAACAGAACGTGGAAGAAAAGGCAAAAAGAAAGCAACAAAAGGAAACGAAGAACGCAACAAACAAAAAATCTTCAAATTAACAGACATAGAAATTCCAGAAAGCATAACAGTAAAAGACTTAGCAGCTGAAATGAAAAAAACAACAGCAGAAGTTATCAAAAAGTTATTAGGATACGGAATAATGGCAACAATAAACAATGAAATAGATTTCGACACAGCATTTTTAGTAGCAGGAGAATTTGGAATAACAGCTAAGAAAAAACAAACTGTAACAGAAGAAGACATATTATTTGACGACTCAGAAGACAAAGAAGAAGAATTAGAAGAAAGACCACCAGTTGTTGTTGTAATGGGACACGTAGACCATGGAAAAACATCTTTACTAGACACAATACGTAAAACAAATGTAATAGAAGGAGAAGCAGGAGGAATTACACAAGCAATTGGAGCATACATGGTAGAAATCAATGGAAGAAAAATAACATTTTTAGACACACCAGGACACGAAGCATTTACAGCAATGAGAGCCAGAGGAGCACAAATAACAGATATAGCAATACTAGTAGTAGCAGCAAACGACGGAATAATGCCACAAACAGTAGAAGCAATAAACCATGCAAAATCAGCAGGAATACCAATAATTGTAGCAATAAACAAAATAGACTTACCAGACGCAAATGTAGAAAGAGTAAAACAAGAACTAATGAACTATGAATTAGTTCCAGAAGAATGGGGAGGAGACACTATATGTGTACCAATCTCAGCAAAAAACAATATAAATATAGACCAATTATTAGAAATGGTATTATTAGAAGCAGATGTACTAGAACTAAAAGCAAATCCAAATAAACAATCAAAAGGAGTTGTAATAGAAGCAAGACTAGACAAATCAAAAGGAGCAATTGCAACAATGCTAGTACAAAGAGGAAAACTAGACGTAGGAGACACAATAGTTGTAGGAGCATCAATAGGAAGAATAAGAGTCATGACAAATGACAAAGGTAAAAAAGTAAAATCAGCAGGACCATCAACACCAGTTGAAATAATGGGACTAACAGAAGTACCAGAAGCAGGAGACACATTCTACGAAGTAAAAGACGAAAAAATGGCAAAACACTTAATAGAAAGAAGAAAACGCCAAGCAAGAGAAAAAGCAATCAACCAAGGAACAAAAGTAACACTAGACAACTTATTCAGCCAAATGGAAGAAGGAAAATTAAAAGTACTAAACCTAATAGTAAAAGCAGATGTACAAGGATCTGTAGAAGCAGTAAAACAATCAATGGAAAAACTAGCAAATGAAGAAGTAAAAGTAAAAGTAATCCATAGTGCAGCAGGAGCAGTAAACCAATCAGATGTCACACTAGCAAAAGTTTCAAATGCCATAATAATAGCATTCAATGTAAGACCAGACCACACAGCAAAAGAAATGGCAGAAAAAGAGGAAGTAGAAATAAAACAATACTCAGTAATATACCAAGCAATAGAAGATGTAGAAATGGCAATGAAAGGTATGCTTGAACCAAAATACGAAGAAAAAGTAATAGGTAATGTAGAAGTAAGACAAACATTCAGAATCTCAAATATAGGAACAATAGCAGGAGGATATGTACTATCAGGAAAAGTAGAAAGAAATGCCGGAGTAAGAGTAATAAGAGACAATGTAGTAATACACCAAGGCAAACTAGCAACATTAAAAAGATTCAAAGATGATGTAAAAGAAGTAACAAAAGGATTTGAATGTGGAATTCAAATAGAAAACTACAATGACATAAAAGAAGGAGACATCATAGAAGTCTATATCATGGAAGAAATAAAAAGATAATAACCCAAGGAAAGGAGACTAACAAGAAATGCCAAACAAAAATAATAACAACAGAATGGGACGAATAGGAGAAGAATATAAAAAAGAATTAAGCCAAATAATAGACAGAGATCTAAAAGACCCAAGTATAACAGGAATGATAAGTGTAACAAAAGTAAAAGTAACAAACGACCTAAAATATGCCAAAATATATATAAGTATACTAAACTCTAAGGACGAAAAAGCAACAATAGAAGGACTAAAAAAATCATCAGGATTTATAAGAACAGAATTAGCAAAAAGAGTAAATTTAAGAAACACACCAGAATTAATATTTGAAAAAGACGACTCAATAGAATATGGTGCAAAAATAGATTCTATTTTAAAAGACATAATGCCAAAGAGTTAGATGTTTTTGAAGGAGGTGTTTTTGGGGACGGAGGCAAAAAAACATCTACAAAATCAGATGTTTTTTGCCCCGTCCCCAAAAACACCTATTAAATATAAGGAGGAAAGCAATGACATTAGATATAATATTAGAAGAAATAAAAAAAGCAAACACAATAGTAATACTAACACATGAATCACCAGACGGAGATGCAATAGGAAGTTCACTAGCAATGGAAAAAGCATTAAGAGACATGGGAAAAGAACCAGATGTAATAATAAAAGAATATCCAAGAATATTCAATTTCTTACCAAATGCAAACAAAGTAAAAGAAGAAACAGATGTAGAAAAATATGATTTAGCAATCAGTTTAGACTGTGCAGATTTAAAAAGATTAGTTGGAAAAGAATATTTTGAAGAAGCCAAAAAAACAATAGTAATAGATCATCATGGTTCAAACACGATGTATGGAGACATAAACTTTGTAAACCCAGTAGCACCAGCATGTTGTGAAATTTTAATAGGAATGTTTACATATTTTAATATTGATATAAATATAGAGTTAGGTTCATGCATATTAACAGGAATAATAACAGACACAGGAGGATTCAAATACCAAGGAGTAACAGCAGAAACATTTGAATTTACAGCAGAATTATTACGCAAAGGAGTAAATGTATCAGAAATATATCAAAAAGCGCTAGAAACAAAAACAAAAGCAAATTTTGAGTTAATGCAAAAAACAATAAACAGAATAGAATTCCTAGAAAATGGAAAAGTAACATTTACATACATAACGAACCAAGACGAAAAAGAAGTAAATGCAGAACCAGGAGATCATGAAGGACTAGTAGAAGTAGGAAGAGATGTAGAAGGAGTAGAAGTTTCAGTATTTATAAGACAAAAAGATAATGAAGATAAATATAAAGTATCAATGCGTTCATCAAACTATGTAAATGTATCAGACATTTGTTATATTTTCGGAGGAGGAGGCCACCCAAAAGCAGCAGGATGCTTAATCCAAGGAAATATAGAACAAGTAAAAGAAAAAATAATGAAAGAAATAAAAAAAGTATTAAAATAATATAGAAAGGAACAGAAGTTAGTGGACGGCATTATAAATATATATAAACCTAAAGAATGGACTTCACACGACATAGTAGCAAAAATAAAAAGAATAACAGGAGAAAAAGTAGGACACACAGGAACATTAGACCCTTTAGCACAAGGGGTCTTACCTATTTTAATAGGAAAAGGAACACAATGTTCAAAATACTTAGTAAACCATGACAAAAAATATCGTGTTGAATTAAAATTAGGAAAAAGAACAGAAACACTAGATGCAGAAGGAAAGATAATAGAAGAAAAAGAAATACCACAAAATATGCTAGAACAATCAAATAAAAGCAACATAGAAAAAACACTAAAAACATTTGAAGGAGAAATAGAACAAAAACCACCAATATATTCGGCAATAAAAGTAAAAGGAAAAAAACTATATGAATATGCAAGAAAAGGACAAGAAGTAGAAATACCAACTAGAAAAATAACAATATATTCTATAGAATTAAAACAAATAAAAAAAGAAAAAAACATAATAATATTTGATGTTTACTGTAGCAAAGGAACATACATAAGAACACTATGTGAAGACATAGCAAAAAAATTAAATACTATAGGATATATGCAAAACTTATTACGAATACAAGTAGGAGAATTTAATATAAAAGACAGCATAACTTTAATAATGGAAAACAAAACAGACTTAGAAAATATAGAAAAAAATATAATAACAATAGAAAAAATATTTAGCAAACATCCAAAAGTTAATATAGAACAATCAAAAATAAAATATTTTCTAAACGGGGTCAAAATAACAAAAAACTTAGAAGACGGCATTTACAGAATATACACAAACAATAAATTTATAGGAACTGGAACAATAAAAGAAAAATTATTAAAAAGAGATATAATTATATAAAACACCTCATATATTTTAATGTGAGGTGTTTTTTATGTATTGTATTCAAAAATATGACAAGCCTAATATATGTATAAGATGGCTAAAAATAATAAAATTAGAAGGAAACAAAATTTATATCCCATTAGAAAATTACGAAAAACAAAATAAACAACAAAAGACAGAAGAAAAATTAGCAATAAAAACAGCAAAAATATTTGAAAAACTAAACAGCAAAAAAATTGTATTAAGCAAAGAAATAAAAAAATACGAAAGATATACAAATATACTAAATACTTATGAATTAGACATAATAAATGGAAAATGGCTATTTTCAATTTTAATTCCAGAAATTACCCAATACATAGAAATAAAAAAAGAATTAAAACCAGAAGAAACAACAATCCATATTCTAGTAAATGACTTTACAGAAATAGCAATTGAAAACATAAAAAAATTAGCAAAAAATCATAAACATATAGCAATAATAAGTAAAAACATAAGCAAAATGAAAAATATAGAAGAACAAATATTAGAAGAAACAGGAGCAATAATAACAGTAATGAACAACAAAAAAAGAAGTCTAGCAAAAGCAAAAATAGTAATAAACATTGACTTTCCAACAGAACTATTAAAACAATACACACTTTACGAAGAAAGCATAATTATAGACTTAACGCAAAACATAAAAATAGTAAAAAAAAGATTTAATGGAATAATCATAACAAACTATGAAATTTCATTAAAAAACAAGCAAATATACAAAAAAGAAGATGAACTATTTTTCACAAGGGATCTATACGAAGCAGAATTTTATAAAAACCAACCATATAAATATGTAAGAGAGAAAATAAAAAAAGACGGAATACAAATAAAAAATTTATATACAAAAAATCAAAAATTATAAAATCTTATTTTAACAAGCAATAATAAAATGATATATAAGCATGCATAATTATAAAAATTTCCTTAAACTCTTCCTTTTTTGCAAAAAATATACTATAATAGTAAAGAATTGGCAAAGGGGAAAAAGGTTAACCAAAAAAGTACTAACCAGAAAAAAAGCCTTTAAGAAAGGATTGTGATAAAAAATGCCAAACGATAGAAACAACAAATACAGTAATAATGACAAAACAATAAAATATAGACCAGAAAGAAACAGACAAGCAGCAAACACAAAAAGAAGCGGAAATAGAAACACAAGTAGCAGAAATAACACAAGAACAGGGCAAGCAACAAAAAGAATATCAACACAAAGAACTCCAACAGGAAAAAGACCAACAGCACAAAACAAAAAAACAAATAAAAACATGAAAAAGAAAGGAAAATTCTCAGAAAGACACCCAAAACTAATGATATTCATAAAACTAATTATAATACTAATACTACTATTATGTGTAATAGGAGCAGGAATAGTAGCAGCAATGTTTTTTGGAGTATTTGGAGACGATTTTGAAATAACCAAAGAAGACTTAGTAATAGGCTCAGCAAACTCAGTAGTATTAGACAGAAACGGAGCAGAAATAGCGAACCTAAGTAAAGAACAACAAAGAAAAATAATATCACTTGACGAAATGGCAGACTACTTGCCAAAAGCGTATGTAGCAATAGAAGACAAGAGATTTTATGACCATGACGGAGTAGACTGGAAAAGAACATTAGGAGCAATAGGAAACACAGTACTAAAAGGCGGATCAAGTTATGGAGGAAGTAGTATAACACAACAATTAGTAAAAAACATAACAGGAGACAAAGACAGCAGTGGAATAGCAGGAATCATGAGAAAAGTAAAAGAATGGACAAAAGCATATCAAGTAGAAAGAATGATATCAAAACAACAAATTCTAGAATTATACTTAAACATCTTATTTATAGGAGGTCAAGACATACATGGAGTAGAATTAGGAGCACAATACTATTTCAGCAAAAGTGCAAAAGACTTAGATTTAGCACAATGCGCATTTTTAGCAGGAATAAACAGTTCACCTAACAGCTATAACCCATTTGACGAAACAAAAGACCAAGAAAAAGTAAAAGAAACAATAAAGAAAAAAGTATTAACAGTACTAAAAGAAATGAAAGATCAAGGATATATTGAAAACGAAGAAGACTACAACAATGCAGTAGCAGAAGCTGAAGCCGGGCTAGTATTCACAAAAGGAAATGTAGAAAACACAACAGACTACTCATATCACACAGATGCAGCACTAAAACAAATAATAAATCAAGTAATGAAAGAAAAAAATGTAACAAGAGAATTTGCAGAAAAATATGTATATAGTAGTGGATTAGTAATATACACAACAGAAGACCCAGGAATACAATCAACAGTTGAACAAGAATTTAGCAAATCAAAATACATATTAAAAGGAAGAGAAAAAGACAAAACAACAGGACAACTAAAAAATGAACATTCACAAGCAGGAATGGCAATAATAGATTACAAAACAGGAGAAGTATTAGCAGTAGGCGGAAACTTAGGAGAACAACAAACAGCATCAGGATGGAACAGAGCAACACAAATGGTAAAACAAACAGGATCATCAATAAAACCAATAGCAGATGTAGCACCAGCATTACAAGAAAAAGTAATTACACCAGCAACAGTATATAATGATTCAAAAACAGACTTTAACGGATACTCACCAAAAAATGATGGAGACAGATACAGAGGATTTATAAACATAAGACAATTTATAGCAACATCCCAAAACGTTCCAGCAGTAAAAATAATGAAAGAACTAACACCTAAAAAATCATTAGAATATTTGAAAAAAATGGGAATATCATCATTAGATGACAAAAATGATAATGAATTACCATTAGCAATAGGAGGATTAACACATGGAGTAAGCCCATTAGAAATGGCAGCAGCATATGGAACAATAGCAAATGACGGAGTATATATAACACCAACATTCTACACAAAAGTAACAGACTCAAGTGGAAATGTAGTATTAACACCAAAACAAGAACAAACAAGAGTATTTTCAGAACAAGTAGCATATTTAACAAGATCAATAACAGAAGAACCAGTAAAAAGTGGAGGAACAGCAACATATTGTAACATTACAGGAATAGAAACTTGTGCTAAAACAGGAACAACAGATGGCTCTAAAGATAGATGGTTATGTGGAATGACACCATATTATTCAGCAGCAGTTTGGTTTGGATATGACAGTCCAGAAGAAGTAGTATACAATGGAACAAACCCAGCAGGACAAATATGGTCATCAGTAATGAAAAGCATACACAAAAATCTAAAAAATGCAAACTTCAACACACCATCAGGAATAACACAAGCAACAGTATGCAGAAAAACAGGATGTTTAGCAACATCAGGATGTACAGACACATATACAGAACAATTTGCACAAGACAATCTACCAGAAAAATGCGAAGGACACGGAGTACAAAAAATATGTACAGAATCAGGAAAATTAGCAACACAATACTGTCCACAAACAAGAAATAGTTCTTATGGAGGAACAGTACCAAAAGAAACACTAAACTTATGGAACACAAATGGAGCCTCAAAAACAGCAGGAGGAAAAATAACAGAAACCTGTACAATACACACAAAACCAGCAGAACAACCAAAAGAAGTAGAAAAACCAAAAGATAATACAACAAACACAGCTAATAATGGTAACAAGACAAACACTAACACAAATACAAATTCAACAAGTACAAATTCAACAAATGCAAAAAAAGATGATAAAACAAATACTGCAACAAATAATACCGGAACAAGCAACACAACAACAAATACGACAACAACAAACACAAAAAAAACAGAAACAAATAAAAAGCAACAATAAAAAATAGACAAAAATAGGAGGAATTTACATGGATATTTATTTTACAAACACACTAACAAAACAAAAAGAAAAATTTAAACCAATTCGAAAAGATGAGGTACGCATATATTCATGTGGACCAACAGTATATAAAGACGCAACAATTGGAAATATGAGAACAAACATATTCCAAGATGTATTAAGAAGAGTATTAAGATACAATGGATACAAAATAAGACACGCAATGAATATAACAGACGTAGGACACCTAGTATCAGACGGAGACGACGGAGAAGACAAAATGATAAAATCTGCAAGAGAGGAACACAAAACTCCTCTCGAAATAGCAGAATATTATACAAACTTGTTCTTTAATGACCTAAAAGAATTAAATATAGAAACACCAGAAATTGTATGTAAAGCAACAGACCATATTCCAGAAATGTTAGAATATGTAGAATTACTAGTAAAAAAAGGATATGCCTATGAAACATCAACAGCAATTTATTTTGACATATCAAAACTAGACAAATATCCAATACTATCAAGCATAAACTTAGAAGATCAAAAAGCAGGAGCAAGAGTAGAAATAGATGAAGAAAAAAGAAATCCTTATGATTTTGCATTATGGATAAAAGCACCAGAAAACCATTTGATGAAATGGAATAGCTCATGGGGACCAAGTTATCCAGGATGGCATATAGAATGTTCAGCAATGTCATTAAAATATCTAGGAGAACAATTTGACATACATACAGGAGGAATAGACTTAATACCAACACACCACGAAAATGAAATAGCACAAAGCAAAGGAAGAACAGGAAAAATACCAGCAAACTATTGGCTACATGGAGAATATTTACTAATAAATGGCGGAAAAATGTCAAAAAGTTTAGGAAACGTATATTTATTAAAAGACATAAAAGAAAAAGGATACGATCCACTTGTATATAAACTATTTTGCTACTCATGTCACTACAGAAACAAACTAAACTTTACATGGGAAGGAATAGAAGCAACATCAAAATCATTAGAAAGATTAAGAAATGCATATCAAACACATTTACAAGGAAATGACGAGTTAAAAGACGCAGACATTAGAAAAATATCTGATATAGAAGAAAAATTTCACAAAGCAATAAATGATGATATGAATATGCCATTAGCAATGAGTTTTGTATGGGAAGTAGCAAAATTTGAAAAGAAAAATCCTAAAGTAGCAGAATTATTACAAAAATTTGACACAGTTTTAGGAATAGAAATAAACAAAATACAAGAAAGTAAAAATGAAGAAATACCAGAAGAAATCACAAACTTATTAGAACAAAGAAAAATAGCAAGAGAACAAAAAGAATGGTCAAAATCTGATGAAATAAGAGATTTAATAAAAGAAAAAGGATATATTGTAAAAGACACAAAAAATGGCCAAGAACTAGAAAAAAAATAAAATTATGTATAAACACTAATAAAAGATAAAATAAAAAAAGAAAGGGTTGATATATATATGGCAGTATTATTACCAGGAGGAGCAGGATATATAGGAAGTCATACAGCAGTAGAACTATTAAATTCAGGAAAGGAAATAGTAATAATAGACAATTTCTCAAACAGTAAAGCAGAAGTATTAGAAAAAATAAAAAAAATAACAGGAAAAGACTTCAAATTTTATGAAATGGATTACCGCGATAAAGAAAAACTAGAAAAAGTATTTACAAAAAATGACATAGAAGCAGTATTAAACTTTGCAGGATATAAAGCAGTAGGAGAATCAGTACAAAAACCAATAGAATACTATGACAACAACATAAATGGAGCACTCGCACTTTTAGAAGTAATGAAAAAATATAATGTAAAAAAATTCATATTTAGTTCATCTGCTACAGTATATGGAGACCCAGAAGTAATTCCAATCACAGAAGAATGTAAAACAGGAGGAACAACAAATCCTTATGGAACAACAAAACTATTTATAGAACAAATATTAAAAGATACTTATGCATCTGACAATACATGGGATATTTGCATATTAAGATATTTTAACCCAGTAGGAGCACATGAAAGTGGACTAATAGGAGAAGAACCACAAGGAATACCAAACAACTTAATGCCTTATGTAGTTAGAGTTGCAGCAGGAATATTACCACAATTATCAGTATTTGGAAATGACTATAACACACCAGATGGCACAGGAGTTAGAGATTATATCCATGTTGTAGATTTAGCAAAAGGACATGTTTTAGCATTAAATAAACTAGAAAAAGAAAATAAAGGACTATTTATTTATAACTTAGGAACAGGAACAGGATACAGTGTATTAGACATGGTAAAAGCATTTGAAAAAGCAACAGGAAAAGAAGTACCATATAAAATAGCACCACGTAGAAGTGGAGACATAGCAACATGTTATGCAAATCCTAAAAAAGCCAAAGAAGAATTGGGATGGGAAGCCACAAAAACATTAGAAGATATGTGTAGAGACTCTTGGAATTATATAAATTCTTAAAATATAAAATTAAAGGAACGCTTAAGAAAAAAATTAAAGTATTAATAAGTCTAGCGTTCCAATTTATTTACTTAAATGAAAGGAAAGAAAAAATGTTAGATATAAAAAAAGAAATATCAGAACAAATAGCCAAAACTATAGAAAATGTAGAATCAAAAGAAATATATACATATATAGAAGTACCAAAAGACACAAAAAATGGAGATTATGCATTTCCATGCTTTAGACTAGCAAAAACATTAAGAAAATCACCACCAGAAATAGCAAATCAGATAAAAGAAAAGCTAGAAGAAAATGGAATATCAAATTCAGAAATAATAAAAAAAGTAGAAATAGCCGGAGGATACTTGAATTTTTATATTTCTTCAAAAATATTTACAAAAGAAGTTTTAGAACAAATATCAAATAATGAAAAATTTGGCATAGAACCAGAAGATGACAAAAACAAAGAAAAAAATATAGTAATAGACTATTCAGCACCAAACATAGCAAAACCATTTCATATAGGACATTTACGTTCAACAGTAATAGGAGCAGCACTATATAACATATATAAATATCTAGGATATAATGTAACAGGAATAAACCATTTAGGAGACTATGGAACACAATTTGGAAAACTAATAGAAGGATATAAAAGATGGGGAAAAGAATATGATATAGATTCAGACCCAATAAACGAATTAACAAAGATTTATATTAGGATAAACACAGCATGCAAAGAAGATGAACAAATATTACAAGCATGCAGAGATAATTTTAAAAAACTTGAAGATGGAGATTCATATTGTGTAGAAATCTGGAAAAAGTTTAGAGAATTAAGTTTAAAAGAATTTCAACGTGTTTATAACTTATTAGGAAGCACATTTGACTCTTGGAATGGAGAAGCATTTTATTCAGACAAAATGCAAGAAGTAATAGAAATATTAGAAAAAAGTGGAAAATTAAAAGAATCTCAAGGAGCAAAAATTGTAGAATTAGAAAAACAAGGAATAAATACACCATGTATAATAGTAAAATCAAATGGTTCAAGCACGTATGCAACAAGAGATTTAGCAGCAATCTTATATCGTGCAAGAAACTATAACTTTGACAAAGCATTATATGTAACATCTTATGAACAAGTATTACACTTTAAACAAGTTTTTGCAACTGCAAAATATCTAGGATTGGATGAAAAATATATAAAAGGATTAGAACACGTTTCATTTGGAATGGTATTATTACCAACAGGAAAAATGTCAACAAGAGAAGGAAATATAGTAAAATTGGAAGAACTTTTAAATGAAGCAATAGAACGTGCCAAAGAAATTATAGAACAAAAAAATCCAGAACTAGAAAACAAAGAAGAAGTAGCAAAAAAAGTTGGGATAGGAGCAATCATATTCAATGACTTATCAAATAGCCGTGTAAAAGACGAAGTATTTGACTGGAACAACATTCTTAACTTTCAAGGAGAAACAGGACCATATATCCAATATACTTATGTACGAACAAAAAGTGTATTAAAAAAAGCAGGAATAAAAATAGATAATATTCCATTTGATATGGTTAATTTTGATAGTTTAGAAGATACATATTCTCAAAACATAATAAAATTACTATATGATTTTCATAATATACTTGTACAAGTTACAGAAAAAAATGAACCATCAATATTATCACGTTATTTAATAGAATTAGCAAAAGCATATAGTGTATTCTATAATGAAAACCGTATAATGGTAGAAGATGTAAATATAAAAAATAGTCGTATTTACCTAACTTTTGCTGTTGGAAAAGTTTTAAAAATAGGTGCCAACTTGCTTGGAATGGATATGCCTGAAAAAATGTAATAAAAAGAAGTGATTTTATCACTTCTTTTTATTATAAATTTTTTCTTACTCCTCATAGTGTCCCTTACATTGAACTACTTGAATCATATCGTTTTCTACTTTATAAACAATTCTATTTTTTTCATCAATTCTTCGACTCCAATATCCACTAAATTGATTTTTTAATGGTTCAGGTTTACCAATACCAGAAAAATTATTTCTTTTAATATCATTTAATAACTGATTAATTTTTTTTTAATGTTTTTTTGTCTTGATTTTGCCAATAACAATAATCTTCCCACGCAGTTTCTGTAAATAGTATATTATTACTCATCAGCCATCGCCTCTAATTCATCTAATGATTTTTTTACGATTTTCCCAGATTCCAATTCTTTAATTGAATTTTTTATAGCTTTTGTATTACTATCAGAATAAAAAGGATCTATAGAAACTTCAAAAGGAATTCTTTTTTCTCTACTCATTTTTCTAGCAAATATATTAAAAGCGGTACTCATTGTCATACCTAATTCTTTACATGTTTTTTCCATTTCTTTTTTTACTTCTTCGTCCATACGAACATTAACTAAAGTTTGAGCCATATTAATCACCTCTTTCTATTTTTATTATATTACAAAGTAAAGACAATGTCAATACAAAATATACATACTATCAAAAAATGACATATTAAATATGCCATTTTTAGTAGTATGTATAAAATTTAAAAAATTATTCCTTTTTCTTATCTGTAACAATATCTTTCATAGCACCCAAGCTAGCCAAAGTATTTGTAGCCTCAAAAGGAATAAACACTTTATTAGCCTCACCCTTAGCAACTTCTTCTAGAGCCTCCAAAGATTTTAATTGAACCAATTTTTCATCAGGATCTGATTTCTTAATAGCCTCATAAACCACTTGAATTTCCTTAGCCTTAGCCTCTGCAACTTCTCTAATAGCCTGAGCCTCACCAGCAGCTCTACGAATTTGAGCTTCTTTATCAGCCTCGGCCTCTAAAATAGCAGCCTGTTTTTTACCTTCTGCAATAGTAATAGCTGACTGTCTTTGAGCTTCAGACTCAAGAATTAAAGCACGTTTATTACGTTCAGCATTCATTTCTTTTTCCATTGCATCTCTAATATCAGCAGGTGGAGTAATATCTTTAATTTCAACTCTATCAACTTTACAACCCCATCTGTCAGTAGCCTCATCAAGAACAACTCTTAATTGAGTATTAATACCATCACGAGAACTAAAAGTTTCATCTAAATCCATTTTACCAATAATATCACGAATTGTAGTAATAGCTAAATATTCAATACCCTTTTTCAAATTTTGAATTTCATAAACAGCCTTTGCTGGATCTGTTATTTGATAAAATACAACAGTATCAATAGTGATAGTAACATTATCTTTAGTAATAACACCTTGAGGTGGAACATCCATAGTTTGTTGTTTAAGACTAACAACACTTCTTACATGATCAAAGAAAGGAATTATAATAGTTAAACCTGCATCAGCAACTTTATAAAATCTACCTAACCTTTCAATAACATACACCTCAGCTTGTTTTACGATTTTAATAGAACTACAAGCAATAAAAATAATAAAAGCAAGTAATATTAAAAAAATCCACATAAAAAAACCTCCTTTTTAGAAAGAAAACTTTCTAAATATATATTAAAATATTAAAAACTAATTAATAAACGTTTACAGGTACCAATCTTACAATTAATTTAACACCATCAATTTTTACAATCTCAACTTCGGTATCTTTAGAAATAATATCATTTGATTCGCTTTGAGCAGACCAAATTTCGCCACCAATTTTAACTTGACCTGTAGATTTTAAATTATCTATATCTTGAATAACGATTGCTTTTTTACCAATTAATGAATTTACATTTGTTACAATATTTTCATTATTTAAAAATTTTTTTGCAAAGGGCTTTGTTGCTAAAATTAAAATAACAGATGAAATTAAAAACACTATACATTGAATTATAATATTAGTAGTAAAAAAACTTACAACCATTGTAATTAAGCTAGCAACTCCAAACCAAAAAAGTAAAAATCCAACAGTTATAATTTCACCTATAAAAAAAGCACCTGAAGCTATTAACCAATATTGCCACATATATATCCCTCCTAAAATGCAACCTATAATACCATTATACAATAAAAAACAATAAAAAGCAATGAAATGTAATGAATTTGTAATTAAAATGTAATAAAAAAATAATATAAAAATAATAAAAAACATTTTACAAAATACGATATAAATGATAAAATTATTATGCAATAAGCAAAAGATAAAATAAGAACAAGGAAAGGAATGTAATAAAAATGGAAGATATTGATTTAAAAGAACTATTTATGATTTTTTGGAATAAAAAAATACAAATCATATTATTTATAATTTTATTTGCAATAATAGGTGGAATATATACAATAGGGTTTATAAAACCAATGTATACAGCATCAACAACATTAGTATTAGCAACATCAAGTGGAGAAAATACACAAGATGCAACAAATTCAATAACAACAACAGATGTAACACTAAACTCAAAATTAGTATCAACATATAGCGAGTTAGTAAAAAGCAAAAAAGTATTAAGGAAAGTAATATCAAATTTAAACATTGATGTAAAAGAAGAAAGCTTAAGAAAAAATATAACAGTAAGTTCTGTAAAAGACACAGAACTAATAGAAATAACAGTATCAAATGAAGAACCAATATATGCCACACAAATAGCAAATGAAATAGCAAATGTATTTTCAGAAGAAGTAAACGACATATACAATATAAACAATATACATGTAGTAGACACAGCAGAAGTACCAAAAGAGCCATCAAACGTAAATGTAAGTAAAAATGTAATACTATTTGCATTTGTAGGACTAGTTATAGCAATAATATATGCATTAATAGCAAATATGTTAGACACAACTGTAAAAAGTGCAGAAGAAATAGAAAAAAATTATGGAATACCAGTAATAGCAGCAATTCCACTAATAGACAATTTCGAAAATGAAAAAGGAGGTAGAAAATAATGAGAAAAGAAGTAATAGCACATAAAGATCCAAAATCTCCAATTTCAGAAGTATTTAGAACATTAAGAACAAATATACAATTTATGAATGCAAACAAAAAAATGAAAACAATATTAGTAACATCAACATTTCCAGGAGAAGGAAAAAGTTGGGTAGCTTCTAACTTAGCAGTCACATTTGCACAAGCAGGAAAAAAAGTAGTTTTAATAGATGCAGACATGAGAAAAGGAAGACAATATGCAATATTTGGAATATCACCAACACCAGGACTATCAAACTTATTATCAGGAATAGAAGAAAAGGAAAACAACATAACAAACACAATGGCAGACTACATTCAAGAAACAGAAGTAGAAAACTTATATGTATTATCAGCAGGAAATATACCACCAAATCCATCAGAATTACTAGTATCAACACAAATGATAAACTTATTAGAAGAATTGAAAAAAGTATGTGATATAATAATAATTGATGGAACACCATGTGAACTAGTAACAGACTCTATAATATTATCAAGAATAGTAGACTCAACAGTAATAGTTACAGCATATAAAATAACAAAAAGAGAAGCACTAGAAAGAGTAATAAAAAATATACAAAACGTAGGAGGAAACCTAGCAGGAGTAGTATTAAACAGAATACCAGTATCAAATAAAAAATACGAAGAAAAATATTATTATTATGGACATGAAAATATAGGAAAAGATACCCAAAAGACAAAAAATAAACATCTAGATTTACCAAATCAAGAAGAAATAAATAAACAAAAAATAATGGAAGTATTAAATGTAGAAGAACAACAAAATAATATAACAGAAGAAACACAAAAAAATAATCAAGGAATACAAACTGAAGAAAACATAAATAATATAAATCAAGAAATACCACAACAAGAAATACAGCAAGATGCACAACAAGAGCAAAATCAACTAGAAAACAATGAAGAAAAAATAATATATTTAGAAAAAACAAATAATATATTAAACCAAATAAAAGACTATTTAAGTAATGAAAAGAAAGACTTAAATTAAAAGGAGTAATAGTTTAAAATAATATAAATTGTTTTCAAATTAATGTG
The DNA here is from genome assembly GCA_001916035.1 of Clostridium sp. 27_14. Classification (GTDB taxonomy): domain Bacteria; phylum Bacillota; class Clostridia; order TANB77; family CAG-508; genus CAG-269. The sequence goes on from MNRQ01000025.1 coordinate 23,797, forward strand.
TGCCTTTAGGAAGGAATGAAATTTACAATGATAGACTTTCATACACATATACTACCAAATATAGACGATGGTTCTAAAAGTATAGAAGAAACTTTTAATTTAATAAAAGAAGCAGAAAAAGCAGGATTTAAAAAAATCATATCAACATCACATTATTTAGAAAAATATTATGAAGTAGATGTAATAGAAAGAAAAGCCTGGATAGACACATTAAATAAAACAATAAAAGAAAGAAACGAAGAAATAGAACTATATTTAGGAAATGAAATCTACTTCTCAGACAATATAATAAGCCTATTAGAAGAAGGAAAAGCAACAACAATAAATAACACAAGCTATTTACTATTCGAACTACCACTAAATGCAAAACCATTTAACATATATAACATAATTTATGAACTATTAGAATATAAATTAATACCAGTATTAGCACACCCAGAAAGATACACATTTGTACAAAGTGAACCAGAATTAGTATATGATTTAATACAAAAAGGAGTATTAATGCAATGCAATTATGGAAGTATAATAGGACAATATGGAAAAAAAGCACAAATAATAGTAAAAAAACTTTACGAAAATAATATGGTACATTTTTTAGGAACAGATGTACACAAACAAAACACAATTTACGAAAGAATTCCAGAAATATTACCACAAATATCTGAAATAATAGGAGAAGAAAAACTAAAAGAAATAACAACTATGAATGCACAAAAAGTATTAGAAAACAAAAGAATAGATATAGACGAACCAAAACAAATAAAATTATCATTAAAAGAAAAAATAATATTAAAATAAAATGAGCAGACATTAATAATCAGTAGATATTAGAAAAGAACAAAAGCGGACATTAATAACATTGCACTTATTTAGAACTTTAATATAATAAAATAAAGCTGGAGCAAATTAATTATAAAAGATTTGCCCCAGCTTTAAAAACATTTTTTATAAATATAGACTTTTTACAAAAAAAATGATATATTATAAAAATAAAAGGAGGGCAAAAATTGGAAACAGAACAAAAAAATAAAGAAAAAAAACTCAATATAGAACAAAGTCAAATAAAATACAATGAGCCAATGAAAAAGCATACAACATTTAAAGTAGGAGGAAATGCAGACATATTTATAACAATAAAAAAAGAAGAAGAACTAAAAGAAGTATGCAAATTTGCCAAAGAAACAAAAACACCAATAATCATAATAGGAAATGGAAGTAACATATTAGTAACAGACAAAGGAATAAGAGGAATAGTAGCAAAAATAGATATTAAAAAAACAGAAATAAAAGAAGAAGAAAAAGATATAATAGTAACATTAGGAGCAGGAAATAAAGTAGCAGAAACAGCGTATAAATTACAAAAAGAAGGAATAACAGGATTTGAAGAATTAGCAGGAATACCAGGAACAATAGGAGGAGCAATAAGAATGAATGCAGGAGCTTATGGAAAAGAAATGAAAGACATAGTAATAGACGCAAAAATATTAAATGAAGAAGGAAAAATAGAAACACTAAAAAATGAAGAATTAAAATTCGAATACAGAAATAGTATAATTTCACAAAAGAACATAATAGTATTAGAAACAAGGCTAAAACTAAAAAAAGGAGAAAGCCAAGAAATAAAAAGCAAAATGGATGAATATGCAAAATCAAGAAAAGAAAAACAACCAATAGAATATGCAAGTGCAGGAAGTACATTTAAAAGGGGAAAAGACTTTATAACAGCAAAATTAATAGACGAAGCAGGACTAAAAGGATATCAAATAGGAGGAGCACAAGTTTCAGAAAAACATGCAGGCTTTATAATAAATAAAGGAGATGCAACAGCAACAGATATACTAAACTTAATAGAATATGTAAAAAAAGAAATACACAAAAAATTTGATAAAAATATAGAACTAGAAGTACAAGTAATAGGAGAAAAATAAAACAAAATTTACAATTATTAAACAGTATATAGATATAGGAAGGAACGAGGAAAAGTGAAAGGATTTTTTAGATGGTTTAAAAACAGCTCTAAAATGAAAAGATGGATGTTTATAATAGTAATAGGAATTTTACTAGCATGCTATGGAATAGCAGAAATATTAGTATTAAAAGAAATATCATTCAAAGAAGTAGGAAAAATAATAGTAATATTTATAGTAGGATTTTTAGCTATAATTACAGGGCTAGTAGGACTTAACAAAAGAACACTAGAAGTATTAGTAGAATCAACAGATGACAGAATGGAAAATAAAAAAAATGTAAACGTAAAATCCTTAATATTTAATAAAACAATATACAATCAAGGACCCAATATAGTAGTAATAGGTGGAGGAACAGGACTAAACACAGTACTTACAGGATTAAAAAAATACACAAACAACTTAACAGCAATAGTAACAGTATCAAGTTATGGAGAACAAGTAACTGATTCAAGAAGAGAGCTAGGAACAATGCCATTAGATGACATAAAAGACAGTATGATAGCATTAGCAAACGAAGAAAAACAAATGTCAGACTTATTAAATTACAACTTTAGATATGGAAAATTAAGAGGTTTATCATTTTCAGACATATATTTTTTAGCAATGAAAGAAGTAAACCAAGATTTTGCAAAATCAGTAATAAACAGCAATGAAATATTAAATATTGTAGGAAAAGTAATACCAGTAACATTAGACGAAATGAACATAACAGCAGAACTAGCAAATGGATATGTAGTAACAGAAAAATCAAGAATTCCAGAAATTGTATATGAAAAAATAACAAAAATAAATCGTATATACTTAAATCCATCAAACTGTAGACCAGCACCAGGAGTAATAGAAGCAATAAAAAATGCAGATTGTATAATAGTAGGACCAGGAAGTCTATATACAAATGTTATACCAAACTTATTAGTAAACGGAGTGGCAAAAGCAATAAAAGAATCAAGTGCAATAAAAGTATATATAAGTAATATAATGACAGAACCAGGCCAAACAGATAATTATAGCGTATCAGACCATCTAAATGCCATAATAGAACACTGTGGAAAAGGAATAGTGGACTATTGTATATATGACACAGGAGAAATAATTCCAGAAATGATAAAAAAATATAATATGGAAGGTCAAGAAATAGTAGAACAAAACATAGACAAAGTCAAAGGAATAACATTTTTACAAAGAAATTTAGCAATGATTACAGATGGATATATAAGACATGATCCAACATTAGTAGCATCATCAATAATAGAACTTATATGTGATGACTTAAAATATCAAGACAAACAAAATGACCCTCAATACATGATGTTAAACAATAAGCTAAGGGAAGACAAACGTATACACAAGATACAAGAACAAATGAAAAGAAAAGAGAAAAAACAAAGCAAACATCCAGAACGAAAGAACAAACATCAAAAAGGAAAAAGCAAATTTGCAAACAAATATAGCGAAAGAATAAATTCAATAAGAACATCAGACGAAAAAAGAAAAATAGAAAGAAAAAAATTAGAAAAAAACAAACAACAGGTAAAAAATAAACAAGAAAAAACATCACAAGAAATAAGAAGAGAAATGAGAGAAACATTAGAAAAAAGCAAAATACATAATGAAAAAAACAAAAGTAAACATTAATATAAAAAAGTCAATAGAAAATTAAATATTTTCGAAGAAAGGATTGAATAAAAGTGAAATATACTAATGAAGATATAAATTTAGAAAACGGAATACAAAAAGAATGGATCATAACAAATGGAATAGGAGGATTTGCAAGTTCAACAATAATAGGAGCAAACACCAGAAAGTATCATGGACTACTAATAGCACCATTAACACCACCAGCAAGAAGATACTTGATATTATCAAAAGTAGATGAAAGCATAGAAATTGGAGGAAAACAATACAATTTATACACAAATATAGGAAAAAACTACATAACAAAAGGATATGAATATCAAACAAGTTTTGAAAAAGAAGAAATACCAACACTAAAATATAAAATATCAGATGTAGAAATAACAAAACAAACATGCATGAAATATGGAGAAAACACAGTAGGAATATTATATAAAATAAAAAATGGAAAACAACCAACTAAACTAACATTAGCACCATTAATGAATTTTAGAGACTTCCATTCCATGAGCACAAACCATGAATTTAAGATAAGACAAGAAAATAAAGGAACAAAACTAAAAGTAATAATAGACAATATGATACAAAATCCAATATATATAAAAGTATCAGAAGGAATATATATACCACATAATAATGACATCTTTAGAAACATGTTTTATATAGAAGAACAAAAAAGAGGATTTTACCCAGAAGAAAATCATGCAGTAGTAGGAAGATATGAAATAGAAATAAAACCAAATGAAGAAAAAGAAATTTCATTTGTATGTTCATTAGAAGAAAACATAGACGAATTAGATGTAAAAAAGTTAATTATAAAAGAAAAACAAAGAATATCAAAAATTTTAGAAAAAACAGAAATAGATTTTTCAGAAAAACAAGACAAAACAGAAGACGAAGAAAAAAGACAAGAACTAATAAAAAACTTAGTAATATCAGCAGACACATTTATAGCATATAGACCATCATTCAGACTACACACAATAATAGCAGGATACCCATGGTTCTTAGACTGGGGAAGAGATAGTTTAATATCATTTGAAGGCTTACTACTAAAAACCAAAAGATATGATATAGCAAAAGAAGTATTAAAAACAATGATGAGAGACATAAAATATGGACTAGTACCAAATGGATACTCAGGATTTGACAATAGACCATTATATAACAGTGTAGACGCATCATTATTACTATTTGAACAAATACAAAAATATTTAGAATATACGAAAGACCAAGAATTTATAAAAGAAATATTTGAAAAATTAGAAATAATTATAGAAAATTATAAAAAAGGAATAGACATAGACAATAACAATATATAAAACACACAAAACACATGGATGGATGCAAAGGTAGATGGAGTAGCAGTCACACCACGTAATGGAAAAGCAGTAGAAATAAACAGTATGTGGTATAATAGCTTAAAAATAATGGAAAACATTTGCAAAGAATTGCGGAGAAAACAAAAAAGCAAAAAAATATGCAGAACAAGCAAAACTAACAAAAAATTCTTTTGAAGACAAATTCTATAATGGACGTAGAAAATGTTTATATGATGTGTTAGGAGACAGCAAAATACGACCAAATCAGCTATTTGCACTAAGTTTAACATATCCAATAATTGATCCAAACTCAGAAATTGCAAAAAATATAATACAAACAGCAGAAAAAAAATTATTAACACCTTATGGATTACAAAGTCTAGCAAAAGGAGAAGAAGGATATGTACCAGTATATCAAGGAAATCCGCATGATAGAGACATGACATATCATCAAGGAATAACATGGACATGGCTACTAGGACTATACTATAATAGTTTAGAAAATATGTTAAAATATGCAAAAACTAAAAAAAGAAAAACAGAATTAGAAACAAAAATAACAGAATTTAAACAAGAAACAACAAAAACTTTTGAAAAAGAAATATCAAATAGAGGTTGTGTAGGAAGTATAGCAGAAATATATGACTCAACAAAACCATATGCACCAAAAGGAGCTTTTTCACAAGCATGGAGCGTAGCAGAAATTTTAAGAATAATAATTTAGAAATAAACACACTAAGGAGGGAGCTAGAAATTTAGCGTAAAAATGCGAATATTAGGAATAGACCCAGGTTTTGCAATAACCGGATACAGTATAATAGACTATATAGGAAACAAATTTTATTTAAGAACATCAGGAGCAATACTAACAGAAGCAAAAACATCATTTCCATTAAGACTAGAAAAAATAAACAAAGAACTAGCAGAAATAATAGAAAATTATAATCCAGATGCAATGTCAATAGAAGAACTATTTTTTAATAACAATGCAAAAACAGCAATAAATGTAGCACAAGCAAGAGGAGTAATATTAGTAACAGCAAGAATGCATAATTTAGACATATTTGAATATACACCTCTTCAAGTAAAACAAGCTGTTACAGGATATGGAAGAGCAGACAAAATTCAAGTACAAAGAATGGTAAAAATGATTTTAAATGAAGAAAAATTACCCAAACTAGATGATGTCACAGACAGTATGGCAATGGCAATCTGCCATGCACACTCAGCAAAATTTTCAGAAAAATTATAAATAAAATACAAAAATTATAAAAATAAAGAAAAGCCTTATGTTAGTAAAACACAACAAGTAAAAAATATAATAGTAGGTGAAACTATTGAAAAAAATTGAAGAATTAGAAAAAGAATTAAAAAATAAAGAATTACACAGTTTATATCTTTTATATGGAGAAGAACAATATTTATTAGAACAAAATCTTAAAAAAATAAAAGAATTATTTGGAAAATGTATAAATGGAATAAACTATATTCAAATAGACGAAACTAATGTAAATCAGCTAATTGCAGATATAGAGACACCAAGTTTTGGATATGAAAAAAAATTAATAATAGCCAAAAAAAGCGGAATACTAAAAAAAGAAGGAAAAAGAAAGTCAGAAGAATTAACAAAATTAAAGAAAAGAATTTCAGAATACATAAAACAAAATATAAAAATAATACAAGAAAGTGTAATACTAATATTTGTAGAAGAAGATGTAGAAAAATTAGAATTATATAAAACAATAGATAAATTAGGAGAAGTATGCTATTTTGAATATCAAAAACCAATACAAATAATACAAAGACTAAAAGAAGTATGCAATAAATACAAAGTAAGTGTAGAAAATTCAACACTACAATATCTAATAGAATGTTGTGGAACAAATATGCAAGACTTAATTAATGAAACAATAAAACTTAGTGAATATGCAGGAGAAAATGGAAAAATAGAAAAAAAAGACATAGATATGTTATGCATAAAAAAATTAGAAAGTGTTATATTTGACTTAACAGATAGCCTAGGAAAAAGAGATATCGCAACAGCACTAGATGTTTTAAAAAATTTAATATATGCAAAAGAACCACTACAAAAAATAATAGTAACATTGTACAATCATTTTAAAAGATTATATTTAACAGCAGCAGCAATATATTTTAATAAAGATGTAATAACAAGTTTACAATTAAAACCAAATCAAACATTTTTAGTAAATAAGTACAAAACTCAAGCAAGATATTTTAAACCAAAAGAATTACGAGGACTATTACAAGACTTATGCGATTTAGATTACAAATACAAAAATGGACTAATAGATTTACAAATAGGAATGGCAACAGTACTTTGCAAATATTGTGGAAAATAATAAATAAAAATGAATAAAAAGCCAATAACTGTAAAAAATAATATAAAAGAAAAAAGACAGCATTTAGAAAGGATATGAACAAATTATGAAAACAAAAACGAAAATTATTATTTTTACAGTTACTTTTTTTGCATGTATAATAGCCACATTTTTTATAATATCAAAAAACAACAAAGTAGAAGCATTATCAAAATATGGCTCAAGAGGAAGTGAAGTAACACAAATACAAACAAAATTAAAAAGATGGGGATATTATAAAGGAAATATAGACGGAATATATGGAACACAAACACTAGAAGCAGTAAAATATTTTCAAAGAAAAAATGGACTAACTGTTGATGGAATAGCAGGACCAGCAACATTAAGAGCAATGGGAATAATGACATCAAGTTCAAATTCAAGCAGCACATCAAACTCTACAAACTTAAATCTATTAGCAAAACTAATTTACGGAGAAGCCAGAGGAGAACCATATACAGGACAAGTAGCAGTAGGAGCAGTAGTACTAAACAGAGTAAAAAGCAGTTCATTCCCAAACACAGTAGCAGGAGTAATATATCAAAACGGAGCATTTGATGTAGTAAAAGACGGACAAATAAATTTAACACCAAATGACACTGCAAAAAAAGCAGCACAAGACGCAATAAACGGTTGGGATCCAAGTTATGGAGCTATTTATTATTTTAACCCATCAACAGCAACAAATAAATGGATATGGTCAAGACCAATGACAGTAACTATAGGAAACCATCGTTTTTGCAAATAGAAATTACTTTTTAAACTAAGACATTATCATAAATGAATCATATTTATTTTTACAAATAAAACATATTGAAAAAATAAAAAATAAATGATATAATCAAAAAGACAAAGGTAAACAAAGCCTTTCGGAAATCCGGAGGGCTAAAAAAACCTCCGGAAAGAAAAATAAACAGGAGGAAAAATATGAACACAGAACTCACTTTAACATGGAAAAAAGAAGGTAAAATCTTCAAAAAAGAAATCGAAAGATTAAAAATGATAGCACCATTTGAAAAACTCATAAAAGAATTTAAAAATAATAATGAGATTTCAAAGAAATTAGTAAAAGTAATCCCAGTAGCAACAGAAATTCATATAAACTGGGACTGCACAGCAGATGTAAACAGAGTATATTACACTATAGAAGGTGCAACAAAAAGCATTCCAATAATTGGAGCACACAGTATTGTATGGACAAAATTAAAAGAATTGTGCACAGAAGAAAAAGAGTAAAGTAGTCTGTGATACAAGAATAAGCTGATACTAAACAATTAGGTTAATATCAGCTTATTCTTTAGTCAATGCATTTCAATTCAAAAACATAATGAAGTTCAGAAGTACGTTTTTTAAAAGTTACTTTTGCAATTTTTAAAAAGTTTATAGGAATACCATATTTTAAAAAACTTCTATCATTTTCAAGTTTATTCCAAACCATTTTATTTATTTCCTTTATATGAGCATTCAAATATGAACTTATATCTTCATCCCATTCAGATACCAAGCCAACATATAGATGTATATAATCAAAAGTAGTAACCTTATTAGGATTTTCAGGAATACAAACAAAAGTAGGTCTTTCAATACGTGTAACAAAACGCTCAACACCTTCAGGTAAGACTAGTTTTCTAAAAGTAACATTATTGCAACGTTCTACTAAATCTTGTACTGTATCACCAATACACATTTGACCAAGAGCTTTTTTAAGCACATTCAAATTATCTACTTTAATAACACGAGAAAACTGATGAAGTTGTACATCACAAGAATATGAAATACTCTTATGAGTAACGAAAATATTACCTATAAAAACATTACTTGGCAAAACATTTTTCTCAGTTAAAAATGAATACTTGCCATTTTCATCAAAAAAATAAAACTTTCTATTACATATTCTAATAACAGTATTAGCAATTTCAAAATCATCTAACTCATACAATTTTTCGAATTTAGAAAAGTTTTCTCGAAATTGATCTATACTATCACCAATACGTAAGCAAGCAACGGCTCTATCCATAGCATTAGAGTGATTACTAGAAAAATATCCATACAAGGGATTTATTTTGTAATACTCACCAGTAAAACCATTAAAACCTAAATCTCTTAACTTCAATTTTTTAGCATCAACAATTGATGTATGAGTATAAATTCCATTCTTATCAAAAAAATATACCTCCTTATCAATTACCCGCATAACTGAACATTTTAATGCATCTGAATCCATTTTCTACCTCCTAAATTTTTTTGGAGGCACTAAAACCTCCAAGTATTTTAAAACTTTTTGGTTTCAAAAAATATTTGTTACATTATAACACATTTTTTTATAAAATAAAAGTACATTTGACTTTGAATTTTATGTAAATAGAAAAATGGAGCTTTAAAAGGCAGTGTTGAATATTATGTAAATATATGCTATAATAAAATTATGTAAAATTTTATAAAATATACTAAAAAATGGAGGTATTAGAAATGAAGAAGATCATAGGAAAAGTAGTAGTATTTTTGTTAGCAGTAAATGCAATTATAATACTGTTAATAACACCAAGTGAAAAAGCCAATATTGGTGAATGCAACGAATTTGCATGCAAAGTAAACAATTTCCGGTTATTTGCATCAATAGATCTTTATGAAAAAAAAGAAAAAATTGGAACAATTAAAGGAAACATATTCAACAACATAATTATAGAACCACTAAAAATGGTTGGAAAGGACGGAAAAGAAACTGCAAATACATCATACAACTTTAATAAACAAAATGCTCGTTACATTTATGTAAAAGAAAATTTGACAGCTGAAATGGTCAAAGTAGAAAAACTTTTTGGTTCAGAATATATAATCTGTAACAAAGAAGGAGAAAAAATAGCAGAGCTTAAAGTAAAAGAGAAAAATAAAGAAGGAAAAATATATGATAATCAAGGAGAACTAATAGCAGAATTTTTTTACAACTATTTTGATGCAAATATTGTAGACATACGAATATCAAAAAAATGCAAATTGGAAGAAGAAACAGTGATAATGATCTTCTCAGCATACTACAGTGATCAAAACAATAAAAGAAAATAGAAAAATAATGAAATGCTAAAATAGCATTTCATTATTTTTCATATTATATGAATTTAGTATGGAAAAAATCACAAAAACATGATAAAATAGTCAACAATAAAATAAAGAAAAGAGAATATATATGAATATAATATTAATTAATCCACCAAACATACCATTTTCAGAACAAAAATTATTAATAGAACCAATAGACATAATAACTTTAGGAACATATTTACAAAAACAAAATCATAATGTAAAATTTTTAGATATGGATTGCAAAAAACTAGACTGTAATGATTTAATAAAATATATCAAAAACGATTTCAATCCAGAAGTAGCCATTATTTCTTATGACTATCACATACCATTACATACACAAAAAGCACTAGAAAACATTTCAAAAATCTGTAACAAATTAAAAGAAAAAAATATAAAAACAATTATGATAGGAAAAACAGTAACATATAATCCAGAAATAATAAATGAAATAAATTTTGATATTGGAATTATTGGAGAACTAGAAAACACTTTAAAAACACTATTAAAATCAAATATTAACAATACACAAGAATTAACAAAAATAAGTGGAATCACTTTCAAAAATGGAAATGAAACAATTATAAATAAACCAAACAAAGAAAAATATGATTTAGACAAAGTACCAATTCCAAATAGAGAATTAGCAGATTTAGAAGATTACATAGATATAAGAAGCATATTAACTAGTAGAGGATGTATAAACCAATGCAACTTTTGCCCAACATACAATTATTGGGGCAGTTGGAGAGGAAAAAGTGCAGAAAATGTTATAAAAGAAATAGAGTCTTTAATAAAAAAATATAACACAAAAAAGATAATATTTTTAGATGACAATGCTACAGTAAGTAAGAACAGAATGCAAAAAATAAGCAACATTATCATAAAAAAGAAAATAAATATAAAATTAGGATGTCTTTCAAGCATAAATACTTATGACAAAGAAACATTTGAATTAATGCATAAAGCAGGATTTAAATGGATTCATTTTGGAATAGAATCAGGAAGTCAAAAAGTACTAAATAATAACAATAAAAATTTTGACATAGGCTATGCAAAACAAGTTATAAAAGAAGTAAAAGAAATAGGATTTAGAGTAAGAACAAGTTTTATTTTTGACTTACCTACAACTACAAAAGAAGATATGCAAAAAACAATAAATTTCATATTAGAAACAGAACCAGATGAAATAAGAGGACATTTCTTAGCATTAAGATTAGGAACAACAATATATAATAAATTAGCAAAAGAAAAAGCAATACCAACACAATATATACATAGTGATAAACCATTAATAGAAAATGAAAAATATACAAATTCAGAAATGTTACAAGACATTGAAACATTAATAAGTAAACTAAAAGATAAAGAATATAAAATTGTAAAAAATGTAAAAGAATGGGAAAATCTAGAAAGTTTAAGAAATAAAGAAGGAAAAATCAAATTTTTATCATTTTGTCCTTCAAAATATGGAATAGATTGGGAGAAATAAGTGAAAAAGGTAATAGGAATAACAGGCTCAATAGGAAGCGGAAAAAGTCATGCAGTAAAAATCTTTAAAAATATATGCAAAGAGAAAGAAATAGATGCTATTTTTTTAGATGTAGATGATATTAGAAGAAATATATTAAATGAAGCAAAAATAGACAGAGTACAGCTAAACAAAAAAATATATAATGACGAAAAAGCAATGAAAGAATACAAAAAATATATAAATCCAAAAATAAAAAAATATCTAAGTGAACAAATAAGAAAAAATAATGTAGTTATATTTATAGAATGGGCATTATTATTAGAAGATGATTTATACAACATAGTAGATAGTATAATAATGATTAACTGCAAAAAAGATACTCAAATAAAAAGACTAGAAAATGGAGACTTAGGAAAAGAAGAAATAGAAAAAAGAATAAAAATGCAACTAACAAATGAACAAAAAATAGATAAAATAAAGCAATTAAAAAAAGAGTTCTTTATAATAGACACAAGTAACAATCCAAAAGAAAATGAGTATGAAGAACTTTTAAAGAAAGAGGGATTATATGAATAGATATCCATTTTGTTTATTTAGAATACCAGAAAATGGAGGTAGAGTTTTATGGGAAATAACAAACACATGTAACTACCATTGTAGCTATTGTATATTTAGTAGTGAATCAAAAAAATATGAAAACGAATTATCAACAGAAGAAATAAAAAAAGCAATAAAAGAATTAAAAGAAAACAATTTTACATATATAAAGTTTACAGGAGGAGAACCATTTACAAGAGACGATATGATAGAAATATTAAAATATGCAAGAAACTTAGGGTTTGATATGGATATATCAACAAATGGTTCTTTGATTACAGAAAAAATTGCAAAAGAATTGAAAAACATGAGTTTTCCAATGGTACATGTTAGTCTAGATGGAGAAAATAAAAAATCTCACGAATATGTAAGAGGAGAAAACACATTTGAAAGAACTTTAAGAGGAATAAAACATTTAACAGAAAATAATGTTTATACAAGAATCGGAACAGTAATATACAAAGAAAACGAAAATAAATTAGAAGAAATAGTAAAATTAGCAATACAACTAAAAGCAAATGAAATAATATTTTCATTTATGGAAGCAGTTGGAAGATTAGAAGGAGATGAAACTATTATCTCCAAAAGAGCTATAGAAAGTGTAAAAAAAGAAATAGAAAAAATAGCTATAAAATATAAAAATGAAATAAAAGTCAAATATAGTATTACAGAAAATAAGAAATATACAACAGAAGAATGTTGCCAAGAATGTCCAGCAATAAATAAATTTTTATATATTAATAACTTAGGACAAATATCGCCATGTACATGGGTAGTATCAAATTATCCAGAATATAAATCAGAATTAACATTAAAAAATAGTAATTTTACAGAAATAATAAAATCGCAACCTATACAAAAATATTTAAAATATATAAAAGAAAACCAAATAAAAGGATGTCCAGTAAATAGGAGAAAACAATGAAAATAGAATATATAAATAAGAATACACCCAAATTAAATATAAAAGAAATAGATGTAAAAAATTTTAACAATTTATCACCAATATATTCATTTACAACAGAAAATATAGCAAGATATTTTGAATATTTAGATTTTAAAAATAAAACAGTCTTAACAGTTGCAGCTTCTGGAGACCATATAATAAATGCATTTTACAAAGGAGCTAATAAAGTTTATGGATTTGATATAAACTACATTGCATTAATTTTTACTGAATTAAAATTAGTAGCACTACAAAATTTAGAATATGAAGAATTTTTACATTTTTTTATGATAAATGAAAAAAATGACATAGAAAAAAATAAGAATGTTTTAGATTATAAAATATATGTAAATAAAATAAAAAAGGATTTATCACCAAATACATCAAAAAAATGGGACATATTATATAAAGAATTTGAAAATAATGGCTATAATTTAAGAAACTCATATATATTCAATAACAAATATGATAACAACAATGTAAAGATAAAATCAAATCTGTATTTAAAAAGCAAATTAGATTATAACATCGCCAAAGAAAAAATTAATGAAACAATATTAATAAATTCTAATTATAAAGATATTAATCACAAAAGTTTGCCAAATTTAAACAATTGTGATATAGTACTAATGTCAAATATTAGTGATTATATAAAAAACATATATAACGAAGAAACAAGCTACTTAGAACAATATATAAATGATATTATGAAAAAATTTAAAAATAAAAATAATAAAATAGTATGTGCATATTTGTACAATATTAAAAACACTATATATAGGAGTAAAATAGATGATCCTATATATAGAAAATCAATATTTAATAAATTAGATATTACATATAAAGAAAAAGAATTTAAAAGTGTAATAGATAATTGCACAGACAGTGTAATTATTATTTAAAAGGAGGTATTTTTATGTCAGAATCAAGAAATGGAGAATCAAGATCATATTCAAGTTATACACCTAGTTATAGTAGTTATGGAGGAGAATCAAGAGGAGGAGAATCAAGATCATATTCAAGTTATACACCTAGTTATAGTAGTTATGGAGGAGAATCAAGAGGAGGAGAAAGTAGATATAGTTATTTTTCAGCACAAAGAAATGAATTTATGGGAAGAATAAGATGTAAAACAGGTTCAATAAATAATGACATCGGAGATGATAGAAGAAATGTTATGAAAGAACTAGAAAAAGAATTAGGAAAAATAGAAGGTGAAAGTAGATAATGCTAAATAATTCTGAATTATTAAAATTGCACACAAACCAAAGATTATTAGTAACAGAAATGCAATCAAGAGGAATTGATGTTAAGATTATCTACAAAGATATAGAACTGATAAAAGCAGAATATGAAAAACACATAGAATGGATTTTAGATAGAGATTCTTCTATTACACCATATTCTGTTTCAATTATATGTGGAGATAAATATATCACTAAAAAAATTTTAGAAAAAAATAAAATAAGTGTACCAATAGGAGAAAAGTTTTTGCCAAATGAATGGAAACTATCTATAATTTACGCAAAAAAAATAGGATTCCCTGTTGTTATAAAACCAGTTTTCGGATCACATGGAGACAACATATACATGGACATAGAAAACGAAAACGAGTTAAAAGATATTGTCCAAAATAT
Organism: Clostridium sp. 27_14; assembly: GCA_001916035.1. Taxonomy (GTDB): domain Bacteria; phylum Bacillota; class Clostridia; order TANB77; family CAG-508; genus CAG-269. The sequence goes on from MNRQ01000025.1 coordinate 38,843, forward strand.
TTATGTAAAAAAATTAAAAACATCTTTTATAATAGAAAAACAATTTGAAGGCAAAGAATATAGAGTTTTTTTAACAAAAGAAGGAAATTACGCAGTTTTACATAGAGAGCCAGCTCATGTAATAGGAGACGGAGAACACACTATATTAAAACTCATAGAAATAGAAAATGAAAAAAGGAAAAAAAGAATAAATTGCCTATGTCCTATTGCAACAGATGAGATTACAAAAAGCTATATGAAAAAAAACAATATTTCAATGGAATACAAACCAGCAAAAAACGAAAAAGTATATTTAAGGCATAATTCAAATGTAGCAAAAGGAGGATTATGTATTGACTATACTGACAAAATACATAAATCTGTTTTAGAAAATTGTAAAAAGATTTTAGAAACATTTTCTGGATTATCTTATGTAGGTATTGATTATATGAGTAAAAATATTGAAAAGAATCAAACTCCAGACATGTATAATATTGTAGAAGTAAACACAGTACCAGGAATACATATGCACATGAAACCAAGTGAAGGAAAACCTAGAAATGTTGCAAAATACATGGTAGATATGATATTTCCAGAAACAAAGGAGCAAAAAAATGACAAAACTTAATTTATCAGAAAAATCCAAAAACTATTATGAAGAAAACGACATATATGAATTATTTAGTATAGCAGAAGACTATCCTAACAAAATATATAAATACTTACTACCAAAAATAAAAAATAAAACGATATTAGATTTAGGATGTGGAACCGGAAAGTTTATGCAAAAATTTCATATAGAAACAACTAAATATTATGGGCTAGACTTATCAAATGAACAATTAAACATAGCAAAAAGAAAAATAAAAGATAAGTCTGTAGAATTTATATGTTGTAGTGCAGAAAATATTCCGTTACCAGATAATTCAGTTGAAGTCATTATCTCTACATGGGTATTAGGTACTATTTTAGAAGTAGACAGAAGAAATAAAGTTTTAGAAGAAATGAAAAGAGTACTAAAAAAAGAAGGAAGCATTTATTTAGTAGAAAATGACATTGGAGGAGAATTTGAAGAAATTAGAAACAGATATCCAAATATAAAAAGAACAAAAGATTATAATGATTGGATTGAAAGCAAGAATTTCAAAATTGAAAATAAACTAAAGACATATTTCCAATTTAAAGATGACAAAGAAGCAAAAAATATATTTTCTAATATATGGGGAACAGAGATTGGAAATAAAGTAAAAAGCAATATAATAGAACAAAATATTATTATTTATATATTTAGAAAATCATAAAACTTTCCAAAAAAGTTAAAAAACTGGTTGACAAATGGAAAAAATATGATATAATAATAGCTGTTACAAGAAGAAGGAAAAAACTTCTCACCTTATCCGAAGGAAAAAGGTTATGCAAAAATAAATTCAAAAAGTATCAAATTTTTGTATAAAGGTGAATTGACTTGTAACAGAAGTCAATTTTTTATTTATGGAGGTGTTTTAATATAAAACAAGAATTACCGATTAATGGACAAATAAGAGAAAAAGAAGTACAAGTAATAGGAGCAAACGGAGAAAAGCTAGGAATAATGGCAACAAGTGCTGCACTAGAATTAGCAGGAAAAGACAACTTAGACTTAGTAGTTGTTGCACCAAATAGTAAGCCAATAGTTTGCAAAATAATGAATTACGGAAAATACAAATTTGAACAAGCAAAAAAAGAAAAAGAAGCAAAGAAAAAACAAAAAGTATTAGAAGTAAAAGAATTAAGAGTTACTCCAAATATTGAAGAACACGACTTTGGATTCAAAACTAAAAATGCAAGAAAATTTTTAGAAGCAGGAAACAAAGTAAAAATAACACTACGTTTTAGAGGAAGAGAAGTAAACAATGTAAAATCAGGAGAAACAGTACTAAATAAATTTATAGAATCACTAGAAGATATAGCAACAGTTGAAAAACAACCTAAACTAGAAGGTAGAAATATGTTTACGATTTTATCAAAAAAAGCATAAAATAAAAATCAAAATCGAAAGGGAGGAAAAACCAATGGCAAAAAACAAGGATTAACAGCAACAGGAAAAGTAAAAAGAACAAAAGCAAATAGAAGACACTTATTAGCAAACAAAACAAGTAGACAAAGAAAGACAGGAAAAGTATTAGATGCTTATGCTGACAAATCATGCAAAAAAACAATTAAAAAATTACTACCATATGGTGGATAATCAATTAGAAAAGAAACAAAATAAGGAAGGTGAAAAAAATGGCAAGAGTAAAAACAGCTAGAACAACAAGAGCAAGACATAAAAAAATATTAAAACAAGCAAAAGGATATTATGGTGCAAAACACTATAGATTTAGAAATGCAAATCAAGCAGTAATGAAATCTTTATCTTATGCATATGTAGGAAGAAAAGATAAAAAAAGTAATTTCAGAAAATTATGGATAGCAAGAATAAATGCAGCTGCAAGAATGAATGGAACAACATATAGCAAAATGATAGCAGGACTAAAAAAAGCAAATGTAACAATAAACAGAAAAATGTTATCAGATTTAGCTATAACAGATCCAAAAGCATTTAGCGAATTAGCAGAAGTTGCAAAAAAAGCATAATCAAAGTACCAAAAACTTTGAAGATAAAAAGGCTTAGCAAAATTCTAAATAAGGAATTAAGTAAAAATAGGGGGACAATTTTATAGTTGTCTCTTTTTTATATTATAGAAAAGTTCATCGAACTTCCTATAATATAAAAATACAGTTTGCTAAAGCATGAACTACAAATTAAATAATTATTAATGCATAAACAAAGGAGGCATACAAAATGAAAATACTAATAATAGAAGACGAATATAAGCTAGCAGATGCAATATCAGAAATACTGAAAAAAGAAAAATTTACAACTAAAATAATAACAAACGGAGAAGAAGGAGAAAACGAAGCGCTAACAAATATATATGATTTAATATTACTAGATGTAATGTTACCAAACAAAAACGGATTTGAAATATTAAATAATATAAGAAAAGAAAAAATAGATACACCAGTAATAATATTAACAGCAAACGTGAAAAAAGTTCAAAAACATCTCCAAAAAACGTGAAAGATAGAAAAAAGAACCTTTATTAGACTAAAAAGTTTAATAACAAAGGTTCTTCTATTTAATGCTTTCAAAAAACTAACTATATTTAGAAAAAATAATGCAGAATTTTATATTACTGCTTTTTCATTTTAGGCTTAGAAATCAAAGAAGCAAGATATCCAAAAAATACAGCAGCAGCAATACCACCAGCAGCAGCCTTAACACCTCCAGTAAAAGCACCAACAATACCAGACTGTTTAACACCCTCAATAGCACCTTTAGCCAGATTATAACCAAAGCCGGTTAAAGGAACTGTAGCACCAGCACCAGCAAAATCAACAAGATATTGATAAATACCAAGACCACCCAAAACAGCACCAGTAGTAACAAAAATAACTAAAATACGAGCAGGAGTAAGTTTAGTTTTATCAATTAAAATTTGACCAATAACGCAAAGAAGCCCACCAACAATGAAACACTTTAAAAGAGATGGCCAAGCAAATATTTCAGCCCAATTCAAATCCATAATTCCTCCAATCTGTAGTAAAAACTACGAATACAAAATTATTATGCAAAAAGAATTTGCAAAGTAAAATAAGAATAAAAATACAAAAAATTAAACTTCAATACTGATAGCATGAGCAATACCAGGAATACTCTCACCTTGTTGAGAACTAGTAGAATTCATTAAAGCACCAGTAGCAATAAGAAGCATTTTTTTGATTTTCTTATCACGTAACTGCTTGAAGAAATAGCCAGAAAAAACAGAGCCACAACAACCACAGCCGCTACCACCAGAATGAGTATCTTGTTCAGATTTATCAAAAATAAGAACACCACAATCATTATAATTAGATCTAATGTTATATCCTTGAGAACGTAGAATATCTATGGCAATATCCTTACCAATATAACCTAAATCGCCACTAATAATAGCATCATAATAACTTGGATTTCTACCAGTATCTAAAAAATGAGTAACTAAAGTATCAGCAAAAGCAGGAGCCATAGCAGCACCCATATTATTAGCATCTTTTATTCCCATATCAACAATTTTACCAGGTGTAATAGTAGTAATAAAAGGACCTTGACCAGATTTAGTCAAAATAGTAGCCCCAGAACCAGTAACAGTCCATTGAGCAGAAGGAGGTCGTTGATTTCCTAATTCCAAAGGAAAACGGAACTGCTTTTCTGCACTACAAAAATGGCTAGAGGTTGCACAAAGCACATTTTCAGCAAAACTTTCTACACACATAGCACCTAAACACATAGACTCTACAAAAGTAGAACAAGCACCAAAAACACCAAAAAACGGAATATTTAATTCACGAAGACCAAAACTAGAAGAAATACATTGATTTAATAAATCACCAGCAAAACAAAAATCTATTTTATCTGAAGGAATACCAGATTTATTAATAACTGTATTTACAGTTTCTTTTATAATTTTACTTTCAGCTTTTTCCCAAGTCTTTTCTCCCCAAAATTCATCATCTAAAGTTTGATCAAAATATTTAGAAAGAGGACCTTGAGCCTCCTTAGGACCAACTATACTTGCACATTCTAAAATAGTAGGTGGAGTATCAAACTGAATAGTTTGCTTACCTATTTTTTTCAAAAAATTCAACTCCTAACATAAAAATTAAAATATAAACAAAAAATACAAATAAAATGTAGAACAAAAAGTATAAAACAAAATCCAGAAAATATATAATTTTATACTAAAGTAATTGATTGAGTATTAAATAATAAATAAACAAGTCCAACAATAATAGAAGCAGAAATACCAAAAACCAAAACAGGACCAGCAACAGTAAACATTTTGCCACCAACTCCCATAACATAGCCTTCAGATTTGTACTCCATAGCTGGAGAAACAATTGAATTTGCAAAACCAGTAATAGGAACTAAAGAACCAGCACCAGCAAATTTACCAATCTTATTAAAAATATTCAAACCAGTTAAAAAAGCAGAAATTCCAATAAGAATAATTGAAACAATGGTACCAGACATAGCAGTATCAAAACCACGAGTCTTACAAATGTTAGAAATAATTTGACCAATTGTACAAATTAAACCTCCAACCCAAAAGGCATTAAAACAATTCTTAAAAATAGGAGAATTAGGAGATTTTTTATCAACATATTCTTGATATTTTTGCTTACTTTCAATTGGATTAGAAGAATTAGCATTCATCTATTTTTCATCCTTTCTATTCAAATCTAAAACAAAGCTTAAATCTAAATCAACAAAATATTCAGAAATTTTATTTCCATCAATTTTAGCATACTGCTCTAAAATTCTAACACTTGACAAATAGTCAATTGTCTTAGAAGCCTCCTCAATGGCTTTAACAATAGCATCTTTCCAAGAAACAGTAGAATTTCCTGTTATAGTTAAATGTTTTTCAATTTCCATATACACACATTCCTTTCATTAAAAATCTATTATAAACATTTTTTCCGTTTTTTGAAAAAATATGCAAATAAAATATAACAAATCGGAAAAAATAAATTTACAATTAAAATAAAACATGATAAAATGCAATAAAAAAGGAAGGTAAAAAAATGATAGATAAAGTAAGAGAACTAGCATTAAAAGTATTATATAAAATAGACAAAGAAGAAGCATATTCAAATATAGCATTAAATGAAATAATAAATGCAAACAGAGAAAAACTAACACCAAAAGATATAGGACTAATATCAGAAATAATATATGGAGTAACAACATGGAAATTAACATTAGATGTAATAATAATAAAACACTCAAAAATAAAAATGAAAAAAATATCAACATGGGTATTAAACATTTTAAGAATGGGAATATATCAAATATTATTTTTAGACAAAATACCACAATCAGCTGCAGTAAATGAAAGTGTAAATTTAGCAAAAAGATATGGACATAAATCAAGTGCAAATTTCGTAAATGCAGTATTAAGAAAAGTAAGCATGGTAGACTATGCAGAACTATTTAAAATAGAAAATCCGATAGAAAGAATATCAAAAACAACATCTATGCCAGTATGGATAATAGAAGAACTTTTAAAAGACAAAGACTATAATATAAACAATGTAAGAAAAATATGTGGAAATTTAGTACAAAGACCGAATATCACAATAAGAAGAAATAACTTAAAAATAAATAAAGAAGAATTTGAAAAACAACTAAAAGAAAGAAATATAAACTTTACAGAAATTGAAGAAAATAAAGAATTTTACATTGTAGAAAAAATAAAAAATATAGAAAATTTAGATATGTTCCAAAAGGGATATTTTACAGTACAAGATTTATCAGCAGGAATGTCAGCATATATGTTAGAACCAAAAGAGAATGAATATATATTAGATGCGTGTAGTGCACCAGGAGGAAAAACAACATACATAGCAGAATTAATGAACAACAAAGGTAAAATACTAGCATGGGATTTATATGAGGCAAGAACAAACTTAATAAAAGAAAACGCACAAAGACTGGGAATAAATATTATAAACACAGAAACAAATGATGCAACAAAATATAAAGCAGAATATAATGAAAAATTTGACAAAATTTTATTAGATGTGCCATGTATGGGAATAGGTGTAATAAAAAGAAAACCAGATATCAAATGGCATAGAAAACCAGAAGATCTAAAAGTTATATCAAAAGTGCAATATGAGATATTAGAAAATTGTAGTAAATATGTAAAAAAAGGTGGAACTATTATATACTCAACATGTAGTATTCTAGAAAAAGAAAATCATGGAATAATACAAAAATTTTTAGAAAAAAATCCAATTTATACTACAACAGAAATAAAAATAGAACCCACAGAAAAGCAAGACGGATTTTACATTGCAAAATTAATAAAAAAGTAATATTACAACCATATTACAGTTATATTACAATTTTATGAAATATATTGACTTTTTATGAAAAAAAGATAAAATAAAAGAGTATTAGATAGAAGAATTTTCATGAAAATGAAATTAAAAACAGTATTTTTTTAATTGTAAAGCAAATCATATAAGTATAAAAGAAATAAGGAGCAAAAAATGGCAAGTTGTTTAGGGTTATATATTGAAGGTAATTTAATTAAATATGCCAAAGTTTCAAAGGAAAAAGATACAAAAAAAGTTGAAGCTTTTGGTATAAAGTTTTGTGAAAGATTAGAAGAAGGGGTAAAACAGATAATAGATGAAACATACAGCTATAAAATACCAGTATGTATTAATCTATCTGAAGAAAATTACCAATACTTTAGCATGTTTGCTTTACTTAGTCAAAAAGATTTAGATAAAGCAATAAAAACAGAATTCGATACTTTTTGCGCAGATAAAGGATATAATCCAAATGTTTTTGAAACAAGATATGCAGTTGTAAATGAAAGAGAAAATGAAGAAAGATTAAAAGTTATATTTGTAGCAGAAAACAAAATAGAATTAAATAAACAAGTACAACTTTTACAAAATTATAGACTATCAGGAGCATATCCACTACCAATAGCAATAACAACACTTTTAAACAAAGACAAAAGCAAAAAAAATTGTTTAATAGTAAATATTGAAGAAAAGACAACAATAACAACAATTTTAAATAATAAAATTTATGATGTAAAAGTATTAGAACACGGCAGTAGAGACTTTTTAGATAAAATTAATTTAAAAGAAAATTCATACCAGAAAGCGTATGAAATGTGCAAAGAAACCACTATATATACTTCAGACGGAAAAGAACTTACTGAAGAACAAACAGGATATCTAGAAGAAATAATGCCTGTATTATATCCAATAGTAGGACAAGTACAAAAAGTTTTAAATGAAAATATTGAAAAAATAGAAAATGTTTATATAACAGGTACAGCTTCATTAATAAACAATGTAGATTTGTACTTCCAAGAATATTTAAATAATGTAAGATGTGAAGTTTTAAAACCAGGATTTATTCCTGTAACACCAGATATAAATATAAAAGATTATATAGAAGTAAACTCTGCAATAGCAATAGCACTTATGGGATTAGGCGAAGGAATAGCAGACATGAACTTCAGAAAAGTACCAAGAAATGAAAGACTAAAAGCCATTTTAAATTTAGAAATTAATGGTGATGTAAAAAGCAAAATGCTAGAAAGTGGATTACTTACAAATGATTTAAAACAACCATTAGATAGAATAGAAAAAAAATTATTAAATGTAGTAGCAGGACTATTAATACTATTTATAGTATACAGTGGATTTTCATTAATGCTAAAAAGCCAATTTGAAAAAAAGAATATTGAGGCAGAAGACTCAATATTAAATACTAGACAACAAATATTATTAGCACAAAAAGATGACAACACAATAAAACAAATAAAAAGTGATTACACAACAAAAGTTTCAAATATAGAAGCACTAAATAAAAGATTAGAAGAAAAAAATAAAGTAAAAGGTTCAATACCAACATTGTTAAATCAATTGATGAATATAATACCAACAAACGTACAAATAAAATCAATCCAAAATACAGGAGATAGACATATTGAAATACTTGTAGAATCTCCAAAATATGAACAAATAGCGTTCTTCATAGGAAGTATAAAAACAGAAGTTGTTTTAACAAATGTTATATCAACATCAGGACAAAAAAGCAATGATGTAATTACAGTAAAGATAGAAGGTGATCTACCATGAAAAAATTATTAATATCGGTTTTAATTATATTAATCTGCGCATTAGTAATAGTAACAGGAATAAAAGGAATACATTTAGGAAACATAAACGTATTAGGAATTAGTGAAATAAAATCAGAAAATGCAGACCTAGAAAAAAAATTAGAACAAGCAACAACATTAGTTAGCACAGATTATCCAAGTCAAATATCTACAATTAATTCAGACATAAAAGCAATGAATAATGAAAAACAAACTTATGAAGATTTAGTAGCCGTAAGCACAGACAGTGAAGTAGCGGCATCATTACAAAAACAAAAATACACAGTTGACAAATTATGGGCTAAAATAGGAACTTTAGCAACAGATGAAGGACTAGATGCAAAATTTGAATTAAGAAATGGTAGTTTAACACCAGCAAGTTCTGAAACATTTAAATATTATGATATTGATTTCACTGTTGAAGGAAGTTATGCAGGAATCTCATTATATATATCAGACTTAGAAGATGATTCAGAATTAAACTTCAAAATAGAAAACTTTAAAATGGAGCCAGTTGCTGATGGAAGTATTGTAAAAGCAACATTTACAACAAATGATATAGCAATAGAAGGAATATCAACAAGTTCAGCAACAACACCTACTACAACAGAAAAAACACCAACAGAAACAAATACACAAAATTCAAACAGTACTAATACAACTAATACTACAAATACAGACACTAATACAGCAAGTGCAAATACTACAAACACAACAAATTCAGTAAATGCAAATACTACAAATACAACCACAAATTCAACAAGTGGTCAATAAAGAAGGAGAGTAATATGTCAAAAAATGTTTTAAGAGAAATTATTATTTTATTATTATTGACATTAGCAATAATTTTATTATTAGGAGTATTATTATATGAATATGTTCCAATGAACAAAGTAATTCCAGAAACAGTAACATATACAGCAACAGATGAAACAAGAAAAGCAATAGAAGAACAAAGCGCACAAGATGATGGAACAGTAGTATTATCTTATGAAGTAACATCAACAGATTTAAAAAATTATAAAAAAGTAAATGATTATAAAGCAGGAAGAAAAAATCCATTTTCTGCAGTTAATACAGGAAGTATAAGCTCAACAGGAACAAATAATGGAAACACAGGAACAGCAGAAAATAATAGTAGTACAACAAATAGTAACAATGAAAACAATAGTACTACAAATAATCAAACAAACGGAACAAACTCAAATAATGTAAATAAAAATACAAGTAACAGTACAAATTATTACCCAGACAAGGGAATAAAATAATATGTTTTTAACATTATACTTATGAAAAAAGTATAATCTAAATATACAATATAGAGGAAAAGGGGGAAAGAACTAACGAAAAAACAACATAGTATAGGCATAACAAATAAAATAATAAAATAATAAAAAATTAGGAGGAATTTAAAATGAAAAATAATGAAAAAGGTATTACACTAGTAGCACTAGTAATAACAATTATAGTTTTATTAATTTTAGCAGGAGTAACAATTTTAGCTTTATCAGGAGATAATGGTATATTAAATAGAGCATCACAATCAAAAGTAAGTACAGAAATCGCAAATGCAAAAGATGCATTTACAACAGTAGCAGCAGAAGGAATTACAGAATATTACAACAGCAAATATGTAGAAGGAAACAACACAGAAACAGCAACACTACAAAAAACAGTTTATGATAAAATTACAAATAGCTCAATATCATCAACCTTTGTAAATACAACAAGTTCTACATCACCATCAACAATCGTAACAAATGTTAACGATGCTACTGGAGCAGCTTTAACAGCAACAATAGATACAAATGGAAAAATAGCATGGACAAATGATAAAATGACAAAATAAGTAATAATAAAACTATTTAGTAAAAAGGCATATACGATCTTGTATATGCCTAAATTTATAAAAACAGAAGGAGAAACCAATGAACGCCATTTTTTATATTGTAATATTCATAATAGGAACAGTTTTTGGCAGTTTTTACACACTAGCAGTATACAGAATACCAAAAAGACAAGATATAACACATACACATTCATATTGTCCTAAATGTGAACATAAATTAGGCTTTTTTGACTTAATACCAGTATGGAGTTATATATTTTTAGGAGGAAAATGTCGCTATTGTAAAGAAAAAATAAGACCAAGATATTTTATATTAGAAGCATTATCAGGGATACTATTTTTAACAGTAGCATACTTCATGAAATTAAATGTTACAAATATTACAATAATAAAAGTAATAGACTACGCATTTTTTGCACTATACTTTACATTTATAGTATTAATGGCAGGAATAGACAAAGAAAAAAGAGAAATCAACAGAGATGTATTAGCGTATGGTATAATTCTTTCTATTTTATATATGATATATCTATATATAATAGAAAAAAATAGTATATATAGATATATCATATATCTAGTATTATATGTAATAATTTTATTAGTAGACAATATAACATTAAAAAAATATGGAAACTTACAAGAAAAATATATTGCATTAGGAGGATATGAATTAGAGAGTAAATTTAAAAAGATATGCTCTGGATTTAAATTTGATAGAGAATTTTTAAATAAAAAATATAATTCTTTAAGCGGAGGAGAAAAAACAATAGTAAATTTAGGTACAATTCTACTAAAGAATCCAAGTATACTACTTTTAGACGAGCCAACAAATCACTTGGATATTGAAACATTAGAATGGCTTGAGAATTTTTTAGTTAATTATAGAGGAACAATACTTTTAATTTCACATGACAGATATTTTTTAGATAAAGTATCTACAAAGACAATATTATTAGAGAATGGGAAAACAAAAATATATTTTGGAAATTATTCATATTTTCTAAAAGAAGATGAAAGAAGAACTTTATTAGAATTTGAAGCTTACAAAAGTCAGCAAAAGAAAATAGAAAAAATGAAAGAATCAATAAAAAAACTAAGAACTTTTGGACATTTAGCAGGAAATGAAATGTTTTTTAAAAGAGCAAAATCAATAGAAAAAAGATTAGAAAAATTAGAATTGGTAGACAAAGTTAATTTAGAGAAAAACAAATTACCAATAGAATTAAATGCTTCAGAACGTTCGGGTAAAGAAGTATTAACTATAAGGAATTTAACAAAAGAATATGATGAAAAAGTTATATTTAACAATTTAAACTTAGATGTTCATTATGGAGAAAAAATTAATTTAAAAGGAAAAAATGGTTCAGGAAAATCCACATTAGTAAAAATTATTATGGGTAAAGAAAAAGATTTTACTGGGGAAGTAAAATTAGGACCTTCCGTAAAAATTGGGTATATACCTCAAGAAATAAAGTTTATAAACGAAAATAATACTGTATTAGAATATTTTTTATCAGACTATACTGATAATGAAACAAAAGCAAGAACATTTTTGGCTAGATATATGTTTTTTGGAAATAATGTGTTCAAACATTTATGTGAGTTATCTGGAGGAGAAAGAGTAAGGCTAATACTAGCAAAATTAGTGCTTCAAAAATCTAATTTTCTAATATTAGATGAACCATTTGGATATTTCTACAAGAGAAATATTGGAAGAGACTTTGAAAAAATATAAAGGAACTATATTATTTGTTTCGCATGATAGATACTTTGTAAACAAATTAGCTGAGAGAGAGATTGAAATATAAATACTTTCTGGTTCTCTTTTTTAAAAATAAAATTTTCATTCCACTCTACACCTATATCTATTGCATCATGGGCAATAAAATTTGCGGCAAACTTGGATGGAGTAATTACAGTATTATCAGGAATGAGTAATATTGAACAAATGGAAGATAATTTATCATATATGAAAGACTTTACAAAATTATTAGAAGATGAAGAGGTAACAATAAAAGAAGCACAAGAGGTATTAAAAAGTATACCGTTAATCCCATGTACAACATGTAATTATTGTGCAAAAGTATGTCCAATGAGAATAGGTATATCAGGCTCTTTTACGACAATGAATATTTTAAAACTATACAAGGACAAAGACGCAGCAAAACATCAAGAAGAATGGTTATCATATAGAGATTTCCAAAAAGATTAAAAATGGAATAACATGAACATATATAGATGTAATATTAGAACATGAACATCATCATAAAGAACATCACCATCATGAGCACAGAAATGTAGAAGATATTAATAAAATAATAGACAATTCGTCACTAGATGAAAAAGTAAAAGACTTATCAAAAAGAATATTTATGAGAGTTGCAAATGCGGAAAGCAAAGTTCATAATAAACCACTTGAAGAGGTACATTTTCACGAAGTAGGAGCATTAGACTCAATAGTAGATATTGTAGGAACAGCAACAAGTGAAATATTTTCAGCTTCTAATGTAAGATTTAGACAAATAGATATAGACACTGAACTTGTTACTCCAACAGGTGCAGCAATAATAGCAGAATTAGCTGATGAATTTACAGTATTACCTGAAATGAATGTAATGAAAATAGGATGGGGAGCAGGTTCAAAGGAATTGAAGATTCCTAATATTCTGAAAGTATATTATGGAGAAATGGAAAGACCAAATGAAGATATTGTTGTAATGGAAACAAATATTGATGACTGCACAGGAGAGGTACTTGGATATACACAGGAGTTGTTATTCAAAAATAAAGCATTAGATGTATTTTATACACCGATTTACATGAAGAAAAATAGACCAGCATATAGAATGACAGTTGTATGTAAGAAAGGAGATATGACTAATTTACAAAAAATTATTTAAAGTAATTAATGATAACAAAACTTATATTTATCCAGAATATGAAAGTATAAAAGAAATTGCTTTAAATAACAAAATACCTCTAAAAGAATTATATAAAATTAATGAGTTTATATTAAAGGATGAAGAAGGGGCTGTAAAAAAAGCCCCTTCATTTATATTCTTTACAAAAATAATAATTTAAACCAAATGATGACGGAATAGTTATATCTGAAAGATTAGCTGCAATTATGGATGCATATGAAAAAATATATAACATAGACTATAAAACAAATGCATATATGTTTACATTAAAAGACAATAGTACTGAAAACACAGAAAATGTATCAGCAGTAAAAGGTGTAGTACAAAATACTACATTATATAATCAAATAAACACTATTGTTAATTCTTTAAATAAAATTATGATTATTTTAATAATATTATCAGCAATGCTTACTATTGTTATATTATTTAATTTAACAAATATAAATGTTGAAGAAAGAATTCGAGAATTATCTACAATTAAAGTATTAGGATTTAGAGATAATGAAGTAACAATGTATATTTATAGAGAAACAATTTTATTATCACAAATTGGTATAGCTGTTGGTTGGTTATTTGGAATATGGCTTCATAATTATATTTTAACAATAGTACCACCAGACCAAGTTATGTTTGATCCAAGTTTATGGATAGGAGCTTATATAATACCAGTTATTGTTGTAAATATAGTTACATTTGCATTAAAATTCTATATAAATAAAAAATTAATAAAAGTTGATATGATAGAAGCCTTAAAATCAGTTGACTAAGTATTGTTAATTATCTGCTTTTATGATATAAATAATATGAATTAAAAGCAGATTTAATTTTAAGGTTAACATAGGTGAGCAAAATGAAAGATAAAATTAGATGTAAATGGTGCAATTTACGAAATCCTTTATACGTAAAATATCATGATGAAGAATGGTGTAGACCTAATTTTAATGATAAATATTTATTTGAGATGCTAGTATTAGAATCTTTTCAGGCAGGACTTTCATGGGAGTGCATCTTAAACAAACGAAATGATTTTAAAAAGGCATATGATGATTTTAATATCGATAAAATATGCAATTATAATAGTTTAAAAATACAAGAGCTATTATCAAACGAAAAAATAATAAGAAATAAATTAAAGATAAATGCTAGTATAAATAATGCAAAAATATTTAAAAATATACAAAGTGAATATGGAACATTTTATAACTATTTAAAGAAGTTTACAGGGAACCAAATAGTTTACGAAATTAATAAAACAACATCTGAATTATCAGATAGAATTTCTGAAGATTTGAAAAGACGAGGAATGAAATTTGTTGGTTCAACAATAATATATTCATATTTACAAGCTATAGGAGTTATATATTCACATGATAAAGAATGTTTTTTGTATAAAGATTAACAATTCTAATAATTGTATATAAAGTTAAATAATAAGGAGGAAATGTAGATGGAGAATAATAAAAAATTGGTGGTATATTATTCATACACAGGACACACAAAGATGATAGCAGAAAGTATCCAAAAAAAATTAGGATGTGATATTTTAGAAATCAAACCAGTAAAGCCATATTCGACAGATTATCAAACAGTAGTAGATGAGGAACAAAATAATGAAAGTTTAAATAAGACTCCAGAAATTCAAAAAATAGATAAAAATTTAAGGGATTATGATGAAATCATAATTGGAAGCCCAGTATGGTGGTACACAATAGCACCTGTAATTAGAACTTTTTTAAAAGAAAATGATTTATCAGGAAAAGTAATTGCACCTTTTGCAACAAATGCAGGATGGTTGGGACAAACTTTTCAAGAAATAAAAAGATTATGCCCAAGTTCTAAAGTTGAAAAAGGAATGGACATTGTATTTACTTCTGATTATCATGAGAATCAATTAGTAACATCGCCTGATGAAATTGATAATTGGATAAATAAGCTATAAAATAATGTATACTTAAGGCGGATTGTTAAAAATCTGTCTTTTCAAAGAATACCAAAATTAAAAAAAGGAGATAAGTAAAAATTGATTAGATTATTTTTTATAAAAAATAAATTAAAAAATAAAAAT
>MNRQ01000025.1:54477-54935 GCA_001916035.1 Clostridium sp. 27_14
GCTCAAAAAGAAAAACAAAAAATAATACAAGAGTTTAAAACCGATATTGAAAAAGGATTAACAAATAAAGAAGCAGAACAAAAATTAGAAGAAGATGGAGAAAATATTGTTGTAAAAGATGATAAACATTCATGGTTTTATTTTTTTATAAATTCATTTAAAGATAAATTTATTTTAATTTTAGTTGTTTTAGCAATAATAAATAAATTTATTGGTGATGATACATTAGGTACTGTTATTATCTTAGCGATTGGATTTGTAAGTGCAATGATAAAATTTGCTCAAAATTATTCAACGTATAAATTTAATAGAAAATTAAAGAGTGAAATGTTTTCAACAGCGATGGTTGTAAGAAATGGAAAGGAACAATCAATAAGAACGGAAAAAGTTGTAAAAGGTCTTCAGGTCATTCTGACTCTTTTTGATTCTGCAAAAGGATACATCTGTATCGAGGACAA
>MNRQ01000003.1 GCA_001916035.1 Clostridium sp. 27_14
CTTGAACAAAGTGAAAGCCAGCGTCTTGAGGCGCTGGCCGGTAGCATGGGCTTATAGCCCTAGAGCAAACCACCCGTTGGACGGGTGGTTTTGATTAAAGGAGGTAAAAATGAGCGTTTCAAAGAGAGCACTGATTATTTGGATTGTAATTTTAATAATAAGTTGGGAATTAATTGCTAGAGTTTTATTACATGATTTAAGTCTGATACCTTCATTTTCAAAAGTAGTAAAGACATTATTTGATGAACTTATAAATGGCAATTTGTTAGAAACAACAAAAATATCTATGCTTTTTGCGATAAAAGGTTATTCTATAAGTGTAGTTATGTCAATTATAGTTGCAATGTTATGTATAAAATCATATATTATAAAATCATTTTTCGCTACATTATACAAAATACTAAGTCCACTTCCTAGTGTAGCAATTCTTCCTGTAATATTAATTGTTTCAGGACTAAATTCAAATTCTATTATTTTATTAATTATACATTCAGTTTTTTGGCCTATGTTATCATCAAATATGATGGGATTTTCAACAATTCCAATTGTATTAAGTGATTTCTCAAAAAATATACAAATGAGTTTCATTTCAAGAGTTTTCTATGTGTATATACCATCTTCTATATCACATATAATAACCGGAATGAGAACTGCGTGGGGTAGGGCTTGGCGTAGCTTAATTTCAGCAGAAGCTATCTTTGGAATATCCGGAAATACTCAGGGAATAGGTTACTACATTTATTATCATCGTTCGTTTGCAAATATGACAAATGTATTTGCAGGAATAATTATTATAATAATTATTAGTCTTATAATTGAAGAATTGTTTTCGTTCATAGAAAAGCAAACAATAGCTAAATGGGGTATGAAAAATGTGCGATAAGAAACAAAAAATATTAGATTTAATTAATATATCAAAAAGCTACATACCGGGAAAAAGTGTTTTGGAGAATGTCTCTTTCTCGATTAATAAAGGAGAAATTATTGGTATTATAGGAGAGAACGGTTGCGGAAAAAGCACATTGTTAAGAATTATTTCGGGTTTGGACAAAAACTATAGTGGGAAAATTTATTTTAAAAATGAAGTGTACACTTCTCCAACACATTCTATTATTTTATTGCACCAATCATACGAACAGTTGTTTTCTTGGCTCACCGTTGAAAAAAATGTTGCTTTACCAATAAGAAAAGTTTTAAAAATAAAAAAAGCGGAAGCATTAAATATGGCCCATATATATTTAAATGAGTTAGGCATAACAGAAAAAGAGTTTAAAAAATATCCATATGCTCTATCCGGTGGTCAAAAACAGCGAGTTGCACTGGCAAGAGCTTTAAGTATTGAGGCGAATATTATTTTAATGGATGAACCTTTTGCAGCGATTGACGAAAAATCCAGGAAACTATTTCAAGTAATGTTAAAGGAAATATCTTTAAAAAAAGGAATTGCTTTCCTTATCGTTTCGCATTCCCTTGACGAAATAAAAAATATTGCAGATAAGTTGATTTATTTATAAGTGTTTTATATAAAATTAACTGATTTTTTGTAGAAACATATGGCACAACTCTGGTGGTGTGATTTTTTAACTAAATAAAATATTGCTATCTGTATATTACTGTTATATAATGTTTATAGAGGTGATAACTTATGAATAATAGTAGTTATGAAAACGATAACAGAACATTTTTAAATGACGGTACAATAATTAACCTCAAAGGTACTGAATATAGAATTTTAGAATTGAAAGGCAGAGGTGCAAGTTGTGTTGTATATCTTGCCGAGAATTGCTCCAATAATCGTAGGGTGCTTATCAAGGAATTTTACCCTAAAAAATGTGATATTACAAGAGATGAAAATAATAATTTAGTTATATCAAACAGTGACAGTAATATATATAGAATTCTCAAGGAACAGTTGCGTAAAGCATATAAACTTCAACTTGAATTTCATAATAGCGATGAAACAGGCAACTATACCAGTGATGCGGAAACAATGGTTGAAGCATATTCAACACTCTATGTCATTATGAATAAGGTTGTTGGCTCATCATATGAC
>MNRQ01000004.1 GCA_001916035.1 Clostridium sp. 27_14
TTTATGCTAACCCGTGATATACCAACTTTTTTTCCCAATCTATGTTGTGATAGTCCCAAATAATTTCTATATTCACCAATTCTGTTTTTCAATATAACCGTCTCCTATCTCTTGGATAACTAAAGTTTGCCATAAAAGATAAAAACAGTAAACAATTAATTAACTTTAATTTACAAAAAAGCAATAAAAAGTAATACGTTTTATATATTATGGTATATAAAAAGACACTATATTTCAAGTGTCAATCTGGAGTGTTCTGAAAGAATTAGACATATAGAATCTACGATTTTTTCTGATTTTCTTAGAATTGCTCACAGTTTTAAATTTTTTCTAAAAATGAAATAATTTGTAATGATTAGGTGCTGTTTATAAAGGAAGCTTAAAGCTTATTTTTTTAAGCAGCTTCATTTATATTGTCATAATAACTTTTTCTATACTCTTTAGGTGATTTATATCCTAAAGATGAATGTAGTCTTTTAGAATTATAAAATAATTCAATATATTCAACTACAGCTTGCCTTGCTTCCGATCTCGTTTTAAACTTACGTCCATAAAGAAAATCACTCATACTTTGTATACATCCATTATCTTTTAGTAAGTTTTGATAGTCATAAGAAGCATATTGTACACCTCTGTCAGAATGAAATATAAAACCTTCCTCTGGGTTCTCTTTCAATATAGCACTATTAAAAGCATCTATAACTAACTTTCTAGTCATGGTAGAGTTCATTGACCAACCAACAACACATCTATCAAATAGATCAATAACTGTAGCTAAATACAACCATCCTTCTTCAGTAGCTATATAAGTAATATCCCAAACATAAGCCTTTTTGGAAACTTCTACATTGAAATCTTGTTTAAGTAAATTAGGGGCAATATTATAGTTGTGATTAGAATAAGTAGTAGCCTTAAATTTTCTAGTAATCTTACTAAAAATATTATTTTCTTTCATAAGCTTAGAAACCTTATTTTTACTACATTTTATTCCATCAGAATCAAGTTGAGCCTTTATCCGTCTAGCACCATAGGTGCCATAAGATTCTTTATGGACTCTCTTTATTTCTTTAACTAATTTTTCATCATTTAGTTGCCTTTCAGATGGCGGTCTCTTTAACCAAGCATAATACGAGCTCCTTTTTATACCTAGTATATTACACATCTTCTCCACTCGAAATATGGAGCTATTGTCAAGAATAAATTGATATTTTATTTCTCGGGCTTTGTGAAGATGCGTATAGCTTTTTTTAATATTTCATTTTCCTCTTGAATATCGGCTAACATCTTTTTTAGCCTTCTTAATTCTTCATCTTCAGGTCTTAAATTACCACTACCAGGAAATGCATTTGCACCATGTTCTTGATATTTTTTAACCAAACCTCTAACTGTTGATTCACTAACGCCTATATCTCTTGCGACATGGGTTGGTCTTTTACCTTGTTCTGTAACTAACTTTATTATTTCTTCTTTATATTTATCAAATTGGGTATACTCCAGTATGATTGTATCACGTCGTCGTATCGGTCGAATCATGAAGCAGGAAGGGCTTGTATCAACATATACAACTGCTTAGTTCCATCCGCAAAAAGATACCTGCAATGAGTCTAAAATAGCAAATGTTGTAAATCGAAAATTTGATGAACAACCATATCGAAACGTAGTAGTAAGTGATTTAACATATGTTCGGGTTGGAATGAACTGGAATTACATATGTGTACTTGTGGACCTCTTTAACCGGGAAATCATAGGATACAGTGCAGGTCCACATAAAACGGCAGCTCTTGTAAAACAAGCATTCATGGCAGTAAACGGAAGTCTGGAGAAGATCAATATTTTTCATACTGATCGTGGAAATGAATTCAAAAATCAACTTATAGAAGAAACTTTGGAAACATTTTCAATTACCAGATCTTTAAGTCACAAGGGATGCCCATATGACAATGCAGTTGCAGAAGCAACGTTTAAAATCATCAAAACTGAATTTGTACAAAATCAAACATTTACGAATTTAGACGTATTAAAACTGCAACTTGCTGATTATGTGAATTGGTTTAATAATCACAGAATTCATTCTTCACTCGGCTATCTAACACCAGCTGAGTATCGGATGAATAACCTTAAAAAAGTTGTTTAGTTTACTGTTGACAATCCAAACAGCCAGCGCAGCCCGTCTAGTATAAACTAAATGTTTAAATATATACGTAAAAGCCCTAAGATTAGAATATGTACTGGATAAAAGAAATAGTTGAACCATTTATATTGTTTGCCTCTTTCACCGTTATAGGTTAGAGTCATGCCAAAACCTATAAATGAGTAAAGTTCTTTTATAATTGATATATATCCCAGGCCAGCACCAAGGAGAGGTTTATCATAGAATATATAAAAGAGATAGGCAACGACTATTGCGTGATAATCATAATCAAGACTTAGCTCTATAGATAGAAACCCAAAAAATGCTACAATCAGGATTGATAAAGCATACCAAGGATATTTATTGCTGATTTTATCTTTAAGAATGTCAATAATCCAAATTGTAACAAGGCATAGCGCTAAGGTAAACATTATATTGTTCCAATATGGAGAGAAACAAGTTTTTGATGTAAACAAATCAAAAGGCACTTCTGATATTACACCAAAAATTAAAAGCATAATCAGATATTTCATTCTGTTGCTAGTTTTGAAGAATCCCTCTACAAGAAAAAAAACAAACAGAGGGAATGCAATTCTGCCCAAAATAGAAAATAGATTGGACAAATATAATAGAAAACCTTGTCCATTTAAATAAGGTGTTATTAAAGCGTTATTAACATGATCTATTAGCATAGATGCAAATGCCAAATACTTTAGTTGTGATCCATTGAAGATCTGGAGCTTCTTTAATTTTGTCTGGTTGAACCTTGTATCCATAATATCCCCCTCTTGTATGATATATATATAACATTTGATAGAAAACTTAATATATTTCTAACGAACATTAAATCATATCATTTTTTTATTATTCTTATTTTTAATATATCTCGCCTTGCATCGTACGATGCAGATTGCATATCTTTTTTAATATTAGTTTTCTATTTAAATCCCTTTTGGGACCTAACCAAATTAAATATATTTTAGTATAATAACTCCTGAATAGATGATAGATGTATCCCCCCTGGGAATCTTTATAAGATAATACCCGTAAATTAGCGTATCATTCCATCAGGTAGATTTCTATGTTTAGCTGGTTGGGTTTCCCTTTGGGAATTACCCGTGTCACAAACAAGGTTATAGACTAACTGATAGATTGGAATTTCTATTCTATCTCTAAATTAAATTTAAAGGAGATATATACAATGTCTAAATTTTTTAATAGTCCTACTGTAGGAATTGATGTTTCAGCAGATTTTTCATTCGTTGCAATACTTGCACCTAACGGAGATGTTTTCAAGAAACCTTTTAGAATAAAGCAT
>MNRQ01000026.1 GCA_001916035.1 Clostridium sp. 27_14
AACAACAGAAACTTCAGGAACCCCAAGAAGTTCAGACATAGAATACACAGAAAACGGAACAACAGTAAAAGTACCATACACATACACAGTAACAGACACGGTAACAAACATAAATGTAAACACACAACCAACAAAAGCTACAAAATATGGAGAAGACGCAGACTTAACAGGAGTAACAATAGATGTAGTAAAAGGAAGTGGAACAACAACAATACCAGTAACAAAAGACATGATAAAACCAGGAACATACAATCCAACAACATTAGGAAGTCAACAAGTAACAATCCAATATGAAGGACAACAAACAACACTAACAATAAATGTAAAAGACTATGTAACTGGAATAACAATAAACCCAGCAAGTGTAACAGGAAAATACAACGACACATTAAGTAAAATGATCCAAACAAATAACATACAATATACTGTAAAATATGCAAAAGCCGGAGCACAAACCCCAGAAGCTCTAACAGAAAGCATGGTATCAGGATACTCAGCAACAACAACGCAAGATCAAAACTTAACAGTAACATATAAAGACGCAGACACAAACAGTTACACAAACGGACAAGACTTCACAGCAAACTTAAAAGTAACATTAGACGACACAATAACAGGAATGACATTAAAACAAACAGGTACAGTAAAAACAAACTACAAATACAACGAAGAATTTGATGTAACAAATCTAGTAATAGTAGTACACAAATTAAGTGGAGACGAAAATGTACCAGTAACAAAAGACATGATTAAAAACTATAACAAACAAAAATTAGGAAACCAAACGGTATCAGTAGAATATAATGGAACAACAGTTGGAACAATTAATACAACTGTAAAAGATTATATAGCAAGTGTTATAATAACAGCACCAAGCAAAATAACATATAAGTATAATGAAGAATTAGACTTATCAGATGCAAAAATAACAATAACAATGGCATCAAAACCAAGTGCACCAACAACAATATCTGTAACCCAAAGTATGATAAGCGGATATGACAAAACAAAAGTTGGAGCACAAACAGTAACAATAACATATACAGACAGTGAAAACAAAGTACATAAGCAAACATTTGGAGTAACAGTAAAAGACGCAATAAAAACAATAACATTAGAAAACAACAATTTCAAAACAAATTACAAATATGGAGAAAACTTAAACCTAAGCGGATTAAGCCTAAAAGTAACAAAAGAAAGTGGAGCAACCACAACAGTTCCAATAACATCAGGAATGATAAGTGGATATAATCCAAACAAATTAGGAAACCAAACATTAACAATAAATTACGAAGGAAAACAATTCACAACAGTTGTAAATGTAGTAGATTATGTAAAAGACATAACACTAACACCACCAACAAAAAATGAATACAAAATAGGAGAAACACTAAATTTAGTAGGCGGAAGCATTACAGAAAAAATGGCAAGTGGAGCAAAGGGAAGCACAATAGCATTAACAAATAGCATAGTAAGTGGATTTGATAGTACTACCCCAGGTACAAAAAATCTAACAGTAAAATATGTTAAAGATGGAAAAACATACACAAAAACATTCCAAATAGCAGTAATAAACACAATAAACCATATTGAAGTAATAGCACCTACAAAAACAAACTACAAATATGGAGAAAACTTAAATCTAGCAGGTGGAACAGTAAAAATCCATATGGAAGACGGAACAATCAAAACAATTCAATTAACAAACAACATGGTAACAGGATATGATAAAACAAAACCTGGACAACAAATGTTAAAAGTAACATACACAAGTGAAGACAATAAAAAATACGAAGGATACTTCAAAGTAACAGTAGGAGAAGACTACATAAAAGACACAAAATTTGTAGCACCTACAAAGAAAGAATACAGAATCGGAGACACAATAGACTTAGCAGGAGGATCAATAACAGAAGTATACGCTAGCGGAAAACTAGGAAACAAATACGAATTAACAAACAGCATGATAAGTGGATTTGACAGTACAACCCCAGGTACAAAACAAATCACAGTAACATTCAATAACAAAAAATACAACTATAGTATAACAGTAAAAGACAAAACATTAGGAATATCAATAAAGACATTACCTAATAAACTAGAATACAAAAAAGGTGAAAACATAGACTTAACAGGAGCAACATTAAATGTTGTAAAAGAAAGTGGAACAACAACAATAAAAATAACAGCAAACATGGTATCAGGATATGACAAAAACAAAACAGGAATGCAAGTAATAACAGTAACTTACGAAGGATTTACAGCACAATTCAGTGTATTAGTAAAAGAAGAAGCTCAAACAAATCCTGAAAAACCAGACAATAACAAACCAAACACAGACAATAACAAACCAAACACAGACAATAACAAACCAAACACAGACAATAACAAACCAAACACACACGGACAATAACAAACCAAACACAACAGATAAAAACAATAACAGTACTTCAAACACTACCCCAAGTGTACCAAGTACAACAAACAGAAACACAACAAATATAAGTAATGAAACAACAACAGAAGAAAATAAAAAAGAAGCAACAGAAGAAACAAATAAAGAAGAAACAACAAACGAAGAAAACAAAAATGAAGAAACAAAACAAGAAGATAACAAAAATACACAAGACGAAAACAAAGTACCATTGGTATCAGGAACAAATGACAACAATAACAACAAAACACCAAAAGACAAAGGAACAATAAGTATTCAAGGATTATTAAACATATTAGGATTACTATTAGCACTATTAGCTTTAGCATTTATCATAATTGTATTAGCTAAACGCAGAAACAATGTAAAAATTTACATTGAAGAAGGAGACGAAAAAGTCTTAATTGGAAAAGAAAAAGTAACAAAAGACAATAGAGAATTAGACCTAAATAAATATTACAACAAATATAAAGAAGATGAATACAAAATAGTATTATCAAAATCAATCAGTAAGAAACTAGACAAGAAAACTGTAAACCTTACAGTACACGACAAAAAAGAAAGCTTCGTAGTAGACTACGATTCAAAAGAATACATTTATAGAACATAAGCAAAAATAAAAAAGCTAAACAAGGCACCCCAGCCAAGTTTAGAAAGAAAAAACAAAGAAAAAGCTAAACAAGGCACCCCAGCCAAGTTTAGAAAAGAAAAAAGAAATAAACAAGGTTTCCCCAAACCAAGTTTAGAAAAAAACAAGAAGAAAAAGAGCACGAAAAATATGTTAGTAAAGAAAAAAATATAATAAGAAAGTAGACAGAATAAAGTAGTAGTAATAAAAAATACAACCAAAGAAAAAACTAAAAAAAGATAGCAAAAGAAAACTAAGAAAGATAACACAAGAAAAGTATAGAAGAAAAAATAACTAAAGCAAAATCAAAAAACAAAAGAAAGCTAAGAATAAAAAACTAAAGCAACAACAAAATTATAAAAAGCAAAAGAAAAAAGTATAAAAACAAATATAAAAATAAAAAAGCAGAAATACAAATAAATAAAAAAACATGTTAAAATAAAAATAATTAATAAAGCAAGCGCTTGAAAAACTAAATAAAAAGGATACAAATAAGTTTAGAAAGCAAGGAAAGTTTACTATTACAGGGTAGATATATATAAACCTGGTAATATCCTGTAAAGTAAATAAGTACAATACTAAGGTAGTTAGAAAGTTTGCAATTCAGAATAGATATATATAAACCTGGTAATATTCTGAAAAGCAAACAAGTACAATACTAAGGTAGTTGGAAAGTTTGCAATTCAGAATAGATATATATAAACCTGGTAATATTCTGAAAAGCAAACAAGTACAATACTAAAGTAAAAGGAAAGTTTGTTATTACAGTATAGATATATAAAACCCGGTTATATCCTGTAAAACAAGCAAGTACATACTAAAATAGGAATAGCTGCAATATATGATAGATATATAAACCAGGTTATATCATATAAAGCACATATATCCCTATAAAAGTAAAAAAACTGTGAAATAAGGGACATATATTAACCTGGTAAATCTCTTATAAGCAGAAATATATAGCTATATAAAATAGGTAAAAGTAACTGTTGTATGAGAAAAAATATATAAACCTGGTATTTTCTCATATAACAGAACTAATACCATATAATTTAAAATTGCATGCAAAAAATTAAAAAAATTAAAAAAAATTGAAAAAATGGCAAAAAAAGACTTGAAAAGTGCCAAAATTTTTAAAAAATCACATTTTCAGGTCTATTTGCCATGCATATAATTAATTCAAAGAGCTAAGGCTATTCATATAAATAGAATAAGTTTGTTCACCAATAGCAGTAGAATAATTTTTCATACGATTATCTTCACAATATATGTCAATGTTCTCACCATTAAGACTAATAGTAGCAAAACCCATATACGTTTTTTCATGAGTTTTACCAAACAATTTAGATTGCACAGGATGAAGCATAAATACTTCATAATGATGCAAATCTACAGGTTTTATGGAAAACTGCATAATTAAACATCCTTTCAAATAAAATTAAAGTTTAAAATCTAAGCATAGTATATGCAAAAATCAAAACAATACTCATCAATTATAACACAATTAACATAAAAAGTAAACAAAAATATAAAAATTATGTTATATATAAACAAATAAGTTAATTAACAATACAAAATAAATATATTAATATAATCATGCCGACTTGCTAAGAGGCAGGAAGGAGGTTCATTTATAAAATGAAAGACTTTTTAGAGTTGCTAAAACTTATAGTAATTTACTACATAGTAAAACATTTAAGTAATTAGCAAAAGAAAAAGACTAGGAAAAATGTTTTGACAGACATTCCTAGTCTTTTTTAGGTTCATTTTTTGAAAGACTTACTTGCAATTGCTAAATATATATTAGCACATATTTTAAAATATGTCAAACCATTGATCCAAAAAACACATACAAAAAATAAAAAATGCAAACAACAAAAATAAAAAAAGAAACAACAAAAAATATAAAAAAGTATCGAAAAAAAACGAAAAAAGAAGATTAAACAAAAACGTCGAAAAGCAGCAATCCCTAACGAAAAAAGCAAAAAAAAGACGAAAATGTAACACAAAAATAAAACAAATGTAAAAAAGGAAAGTTTAGAAAACAAACCGCCAATTTCCGTAACTTTTAAATAAATAAAATAGATGTAACATAAAAAAACACAGATTGAAAATAGAACAAAAAAAATAATATAATAAATATATATTACTTGTAGAAAAAAGGAGAGAAAAACATGAAAAGAAAAAGCGAAAGCAGACAAGAAAGAAAAATGATAATAGGAGCAGTAGCAATGTTGATAATAGCAACATTACTATTTGGGTTAGCAACAGAACCAGGAATGAATTTAATGCAAAAGGTAAAAAATGCAGTAATGCCAAAAACAAGCATTACTATTTCTGCTGCAAACAATGAAACACTAAAAAACAAAATCACAGAAGCAAAACTAGTAGCAGGATACAACCATTTTATAGCATTAACAGCAGATGGAAAAGTATATGGATGGGGATATAATGGCTATGGACAACTAGGACTAAACAATACAACCAGTTACAAAGAGCCAACATATCTAGGTATAGACAACGCAATAGATGTAGCAGCAGGAGGAAACTATACAATTGTTCTAAAACAAGATGGAACATTATGGGCAACAGGAAACAATGAAAATGGTGAATTAGGAATAAACAACACAGCAACCCAAAAGACATTTGTACAAGTAGTAGATGAACAAGGAACCGGAAAACTAAGTAATATAAAATCAATATCAGCAGGAGCAAACACAACTTATGCCATAACAACAACAGGAGAAATGTATGGATGGGGATATAATGGCTATGGACAACTAGGAATTGGAGACACAGCAAACAGGATAAAACCAACAAAGAGCAATCTACAAAAAATAAAACAAATAGCAGCAAATGAATATTCAACAATAGCACTAACAGAAGATGGAGAAATATATGGAGCAGGATACAACACAGAAGGAGAGCTAGGATTAGGATACAATCAAGAAAAAGTACTAAAATGGGGGAAAGTAAAAGATCCAAATGGAACAGATGACATATCAAATGCAACACAAATAGCAACAGGAAGATATCACATAGTAGTATTAACAAACAATGGAAAAGTATATTCAGCAGGATATAACAACGTATATCA
The DNA here is from genome assembly GCA_001916035.1 of Clostridium sp. 27_14. Taxonomy (GTDB): domain Bacteria; phylum Bacillota; class Clostridia; order TANB77; family CAG-508; genus CAG-269. The sequence continues at coordinate 6,160 of MNRQ01000026.1, forward strand.
ATTAGCAGATGGAACAACAACATATAAAAATGTATTAGCACCAATGAAAGACAACTCAGACAATGAAATGACAAATATAAAAAATATATACGCATCAGGATATTGCTCATATGTATTAACAAATAACAACGAAGTATATGCAGTAGGATATAACAACTATGGACAACAATTCCAAAACAACACAGCAACTAACACAAAACTAACAAAAATAAAAACAGATGTAGAAATAACATCAATAGCAGTAACAACTTCACAAGAATATCAAGCAGCAGCGTATGTAGACACATTAGGAAGAATATACACAGTAGGATATAATGGAAATGGAGAGCTAGGAAATACAACAACAACATCATCAACAATTGCATATAATATAAGTGACGGAAAAATATTAACAGACGAATCACTAGTAAACATAGAACAAGGAACATCAAGTTACATCAATCCAAGATATGAATCAAAATTCACATTATTAAATAATGAAGTAACAATGAATTTAAAATATGAATCATTAGACACAAGTATAGCAACAGTAAGTGGAAATAAAATAACAGGAGTAGGAATAGGAACAACACATATAAGAATTTCAGATGACACAAACAAAGTATATGGAAGCATAAAAGTAAATGTAAATGTACAAGGAGGAATAGCACAACCAAAAGTAGTAGGAGGACAAAACCACTTTGTAGCACTAAAATCAGACGGAACAGTATGGACTTATGGATATAATGGAAACGGACAACTAGGGTTAGGAGATACAACAAACAGAACAGAACCAACAAAAGTAAACATAGAAAATGTAATAGACATAACAGCAGGATATCAATATACAGCGATACTAAAAAATGATGGAACAGTATGGACAACCGGATATAGTGGATATGGAACATCAGGAATAGACACAAAACCATCAAAAGAATTTAGACAAGTACCAAATCTAACAGATGTAATAGAAATATCATCAGGATCTAACACAATGCATGCACTAAAAAAAGACGGAACAGTATGGTCATGGGGAATAAGTGAGTATGGAGAATTTGGAAACAACACAGCATCTTCATCAGCAATAATAACACCATATAAAATGCTTAGAACAGAAAATATAATGCAAATATCATCTGGAGAAAGCCATATAGCAATGTTAGCAGCAGATGGAACAATATGGGGAGCAGGAAGAAACACAGAAGGGCAATTAGGACTAGTAGATACGTCTAACAGAGTAATGCCACAACAAATGTTAAACACAGAAGGAACAGACAAATTAAGAGGAATAAAACAAGTAAGTTGTGGAATGTATAACACAGTATTAGTAACAGACAAAGGAGATACTTATGGAGTAGGATACAATTATTATGGAGGACTAGCAACAGGAAACACAACAGGAACAAGCAAACCAGTACCAATGCTAGAAGAAACAACAGGAACACAATTAAAAAATATAAAAAATATAACATCAAATGCATATTTAACAATAGCAGTAAAAAATGATGAAAAAGGAATATATGTAACAGGATATGCAAACAATGCACAAGATTTCACAAAAAATGCAACAACAAAAACAAAGTTTGTAAAAACACAAGAAGATAAAAAAATATTATCAGTAGGAATGACAAGAAGCGGAAGTACACAAACATCAGCAATAATAGATGAAACAGGAAAAATATGGACAGTAGGAAACAATGCTTATGGACAAATGGGAAATGGAACAACAGAAAGTTTAACAAGACCATGGTGTATACAAGACAACAAAATAGATATAAGCAAAAACAATACAATAAATTTACAAGTACAAGGAGACAAAAAACAAATACAATATTCAGAAATACTAGGATTTAATGTATTAACAAATAATCCACTAACACCAAATGTAACATTCAGAACACTAGACAGTAATATAGCAACAGTAAGCAACACAGGAATTGTAACAGCACAAGGAACAGGAACAACATATATAGAACTAAAAGACGAACAAAAAGAAATAATAGCAAAAATAAAAATAAATGTAAATGGAAAAGGAAACGAGACAGCAGCAAAAATAGTAGGAGGAACCTACCACTTTGTAGCATTAAAAGGAAATGGAACAGTATGGACTTGGGGATATAATGCAAATGGAGAGCTAGGAGTAGGAGACAACACAAACAAAACAAAACCAACACAAGCAATAGCAGAAGTAGAACAAAGTGATGGAAGCAAAATAGACCAAAAAATAGAAGATGCAATAGACATAGCAGCAGGAGCAAACCACACATTAATATTAAGAAAAGATGGAACAGTCTGGGCAACAGGATATAATAATAAAGGACAATTAGGAGACGGAACAACAAACATGTATTAACAGCAGATGGAAGTGTATATTCTTTTGGATATAACTATTATGGACAATTTGGAAACAATACAACAACAGACGAAAATGCAAATCCATACCCAGTAAAAATGCAAAAAGTAACAAATATAGTACAAATGACAGGAGGAGAAAACCATTTAATAATGTTAGATGCAGATGGAAGTATATGGACAACAGGATGGAACTCAAATGGACAACTTGGAAAAAACAACACAGTAGATAGTGTGCTTCCACAACAAATGATAGATGCAAAAGGAAAAATTATATATGGAATAAAAGAAGTAGCAGCAGGAGCATATCACACATTAGCAATAAAAGAAGACAACACAGTATGGGGAACAGGATACAACAATTATGGACAATTAGGAGATGGAACAAAAAAAGAACAATATGTATTAACACAAATGAAAGAACAAGATGGAACAACAATAAAAGACGCAAAACATATAACAACATCATCATATTCAACAATAATAACAAGACAAAAAGACTCAAATGGAAAAGGTCAAGGAATGTATATAGTAGGATACAACAATTATGGACAACTATTTACAAAAGACCAAGTTTCAAAAGACTACATAACAAAAGTAGAAACAGACAAAGACATAATAACAGCATCAATAACAAAAAATTATAACAATCCAACAGGAGCAATAGCAGACCAAGATGGAATGGTATATACAGTAGGATATAATGGTCATGGGCAAATGGGAAATGAATTTATACAAAACCTAATAACACCATGGTGTATAAGCAAAAAGAAAATAAATGTAGACAACAATATAATAACAATGCAAAAAACAGGAGAACAAAAACAAATAACATTTAATAGTACATTAGAATTCAATCTAATAAGAGATGATGTACCAAATAGTAAATACACATATAAATCAATGGACACAAATATTGCAACAGTAGATAATAATGGATTAGTAACAGCAAAAGCAATAGGAACAACTTATGTAAAAATAACAGATGAAAGCAACAATGTATCAGCAGCAATAAAAATAAATATAACAGGAGAAGGAAATTTAACATTTGCAAAAGTAATAGGAGGATACAATCATTTTGTAGCATTAAAAGGAAATGGAGAAGTATATACCTGGGGATATAATGCAAATGGAGAATTAGGATTAGGAGACAACCAAAACAAAACAGAACCAACACAAGTAAAAGCAGAAATAACACTAGAAAATGGAACAACAAAAGAAGAAGAAATAACAGATGCAATAGATGTAGCAGCAGGAGCAAACCACACATTAATATTAAGAAAAGATGGAACAGTCTGGGCAACAGGATATAATAATAAAGGACAATTAGGAGACGGAACAACAAAAAGTAAAAGGCCCAAATGGAGTAGGATATTTACAAAATATAGTACAAATAGCAGCAGAAAACAATACATCACACGCATTAACAGCAGATGGAAGTGTATATTCTTATGGATATAACTATTATGGACAATTTGGAAACAATACAACAACAGACGAAAGTGCAAATCCATACCCAGTAAAAATGCAAAAAGTATCAAACATTATCCAAATCACAGCAGGAGAGCAACATATCTCAATGCTAGATGCAGATGGAAGTGTATGGAGTACAGGATATAATGGATATGGACAATTTGGAATAGGAACAGCAGACACATATAATGTATTACCAACACAAATGAAAGACACAAAAGGAAGCATATTATATGGAGTAAAAGAAATAGCATCAGGAACATATCATACAGCATTAATAAAAGAAGACAACACAGTATGGAGTGTAGGATATAATGGTGGAGGATATGGAATATTAGGACAAGGAAAAGAAAATTCATACACAACAACAATAAGCCAAGTAAAAGAACAAGTAGAAGGAACAGATGGACAAAAAGTAGAAAAAGCTATAACAGATGCAAAACATATAACAGCATCAGGATATACAACATATATAACAAGACAAAAAACAGAAAACGGAGAGCCACAAGGAATGTATGTATCAGGATATAATCCTTATGGACAATTATTTACAAAAGACACAACAAACAGAAAATATGCAACACCAGTAGAAACAGATAAAGATATATTAACAGCATCAACAACCAAAAATATAAATATCCAAACAGGAGCAATAGCAGATATAAATGGAAATGTATATACAGTAGGATATAACGGTCATGGTCAAATAGGAAACGGAACAACAGAAAGCTCAATAAACAAAACATGTATAAGCCAAGTAAAACTACAAGCAACACCAAGCATAATAAACTACAAAAAAGCAGGAGAATCAGGAAAACAAATAGAATACACAGTATCAGCAGGATTCAACTTATTATATGACACAATAGACCAAGGAGACTGTGAATTCAAAACACTAGATTCAGATGTAGCAACAGTAGATGAAGACGGAGTAGTAACAGCAACTGGAGTAGGAACAACATATATAAGAATATACAACAAACAAAACGACTGTTATGCAGCAGTAAAAGTCCAAGTAAATGGGGAACAAGGACGTACAGCAGCAAAAATAGTAGGAGGCTGGAACCACTTTGCAGCATTAAAAGCAAATGGAGAAGTATGGACCTGGGGACATAATGGATATGGACAACTAGGAGTAGGAAACACAGAAAGAAAAATAAAACCAACAAAAACAAACATCTATGACTCAAAAGACACAACACAAACAGAATATGCAATAGATGTAGCAGCAGGAGCATACCACACACTAGTATTAAAATCAGATGGAACAGTATGGACAACAGGATATAATGGATATGGACAATTAGGAACAGGAACAACACAATCAGAAACAGAATTTAAACAAGTAACAGGAATACCAGAAAAAGTAATAGCAATAACAGCAAATGTACATACATCTTATGCGCTAACAGAAAGTGGAAAAGTATATGGATGGGGATACAACTACTATGGACAACTTGGAATAAACAATAATGCAGACCAAAAAACACCAGTAAAAATGCAAAAAGTATCAAACATCATTCAAATTTCAGCAGGAGACAGTTATATAACAATGTTAGACGCAAATGGAAGTGTATGGAATGTAGGATATAATGGAAACGGACAATTTGGAGTAAATAATTACACAGCATATTATTTACCACAACAAATGAAAACAGAAGACGGAAGTGGAATATTACAAAACATCAAAAAAGTATCAGCAGGAGCAACACACACAATAGTACTATCAGATGACGGAATAGCATACTCAACAGGATACAATGGATATGGACAATTAGGAATAGGAGATACAACAACAAAAATATTACCAACAAAAATGATAGACACAGAAGGAAACGTAGTAACAAGAATAAAAGATATAGAAGCAAATGGATATTCAAGCATGATATCAGTAAAACCAACAACTACAACAGACACAACAGGAAACCAAACAACAACAGCAGGAATATATATAGCAGGATACAACAACTATGGACAACTATACACAAAAAATGCAGTATCAAGAACAAACTTAACAAAAGTACAAGAAGATAAAAATATAATAACAATGGCAAGCACAAAAAATCCATCATATCAAACATCAGCAATAGCAGATGATTTAGGACTAGTATATACAGTAGGATATAATGGAAATGGAGAAATGGGAGATGACTCAACAAGTACAACAACAGAGCCAACAAGCATTTCAGATGCAAGCCTAAAAGTAAACACAAGAAAAATCCAATTAAACTTAGACACAAATAATATAACAAAACAAATAGAAGCAAACACAGACCTAGGATTCAACATATTATTTGACCAAGTAACAAATGAGCAAATATCATACAAAACACAAGATGATAACATAGCAACAGTAAATAACACAGGACTAGTAACAGGAAAAAAATACGGAACAACCAAAATAGAAGTAACAACAAACAAATTACCAAACACAGTACTAGTAGAAGTAGAAGTATTAAGAAAAGATGATATAACAATGCCCAAAACAGTAAGTGGCCAAGACTTCACAGTAGCACTAAAATCAGACGGAACAGTATGGACATGGGGATACAACGGCTATGGACAACTAGGACTAGGAGATAAATCAAATAGATACAAACCAACACAAATAAATATAACAGATGTAGTAGACATAGCAGCAGGAAACAACCATGTATTACTAGTAACAAAAGACGGAAAAGTATACTCTTATGGAACAAACAGTTATGGACAATTAGGAAGAGATGGAAACACACTATTACCAGAAGAAATACCAAACCTAGAAAACATAGAAAAAGTAGCAGCATCAAACTATCACTCAATGGCATTAGGAAAAGACGGATCTGTATATACATGGGGATATAACGGAAACGGACAACTAGGAAACGGAACAACAATAAGTAACAGTATACCAAGCAAAATACGACTAACAAACATAACAAAAATAGAAGCAGGAGAACAAACATCAACAGCAATAGATGGAGATGGCAACTTATATGCTTATGGATATAATGGCTACGGACAACTAGGAAACGGAACAACAACAAATATATATCTACCAAGGAAAGTATTATCATTAGATAACATAGTAGATGTAGCAGTAGAAAACGGAACAATAGTTGCAGTAAACAAACAAGGAGAAGTTTATGCAAGTGGATATAATGGCTATGGAAACTTAGGAAACAACACAACACAAGACAGCACAAAATTCGAAAAAGTAATAGAAAAAATAGACACAACAACAACAGATACTGAAACAACAGAAACACCAACATATCTAACAGGAGTAAAAAGTGTAACAGCAGGGTTAAATTATGTAATAGCAACAAAAGAAGATGGCACAGCTATAACATGGGGAATAAATAGTTATGCACAATCTTCAAATGGCACAACTACAAACAACTTATTACCAGTTGCATTAAAATACTCACAAGATCAAGATAAAATAGACAAAATAATAAGTATATCAGCAGGAGACGGAACAACAGTAGTAGCAAGAGAAGACGGAAAAGTATGGACAATAGGAAAAAATAACTATGGACAACTAGGAGATAGTTCAGTATCAAGCAAAAAAGAATTTGTATGTATAAGTAAACCAATATTACTATTTGAAGAAACACCAATAAGAATAAAAGGCATAGGAAACACAAAAAATGCACAAGTCAACATGTCACAAGGATTCAATTTATTGTACAACAAAGTAGACAACACAGACTTTACTTATGAAATAAAAAACACAAAAGTAGCAACAGTAGATAAAACAACAGGAAAAATAACATCGGTAAAAAAAGGAAAAACCTCACTAACAGTAATAGATAAAATATCAGGACAAACAACATCAGCAGATGTATATGTCTTAGGAGCAGATGATATAACATTCCCACAAATTTTAAGTAACAACTATGCTACATTAACTCTAAAATCAAATGGAGAGATATGGAGCTATGGATATAATGGATATGGACAATTAGGAACAGGAGACACATCAAACAAAATCTTACCAACATATACAGGAACAACTAACATTGTACAAATAGGATTAGGAACAACACACGCAATAGCAGTAGACACAGATGGACATGTATGGACCTGGGGATATAATGGATATGGACAATTAGGAAATGGCACAACATCAGGAACAACATTACAAAAACAACAAGTAAAATCACCAGATGGAAAAGGAGTACTAGAAAACATAGTATCAGTAGCAGCAGGAGACTCATACTCAGTAGCACTAGACAAAAATGGAAATGTCTACACATGGGGCTATAATGGCTATGGAAACTTAGGCTTAGGAAACACAGACTATAGAACATTACCAGTAAAAGTAGACAATTTACAAGGAATAATTAAAATAGCAGCAGGAAATGTATCAACATTCGCAATAGACAATAACAATCATCTATGGGCAGCAGGATACAATGGCTATGGAAACTTAGGAGACGGAACAACAGGAGACAAAACACAATTCACAAAATTACAAACAATAGAAAATGTAGCAGAAGTATCAGTAAGTCCAACAAACAGCACAATAGCATTATTACTAGATGGAACAGTATGGGGATTCGGACATAATGCAAACAACCAATTAACAAATGTAGGAGGAGCAATACCACAACAATTACAAGGTCCAGATGGAGCACTAAAAGATATAACATCAATAGGAACAGGATATTATACAGGATATGCCATAACATCAGAAGAAAAAGTAGTTGCATGGGGATTAGACAACTACTCACAACTAGCATCAACAGAAACAGGAACAACAAAAGAAACACCTGTATATATGAAAGACAAAGATGGAAATGACTTCACAGATGCAATGATAGTATCAGGAGGAATCTATAACACAGAACTAGCTAAAAACGACGGAACAGTATGGAGTATAGGATACAATGGATATGGAGAATTAGGAGATGGTTCATCAACATCAAAAGCAAAAATAGAAACAATATCAACACAATATGTAAAACTACAAGAACGTGAAGCAACACTAAAACTATCAAATCCAAATTATCAAATAAATCCAACAACAGTATATGGATTCAACCTATTATTTGACGAAATAGAAAACAAAGGATTCACATACAAATCATCAGACGAAACTATAGCAAAAGTAGATGAAACAACAGGAAAAGTTACAGCAACAGGTCTAGGAAGAGCATATATAACAGTAACAGCAAAAGGCACAGAAGAGGAAACACGAGTAGTAATAAATGTAATAGCAGAAAACAAAAAAGTAAAAGAAAAAGTTGAAACAGGACACATACACTCACTAGCACTAAAACAAGACGGAACAATTTGGAGTTGGGGAGACAACACACAAGGAGAAATGGGAAACGGAACAATAAGTTCAATAAAAACAACAGAACCAACACAAATCGAAAAAGGAAAATACAAAGAAACACAAACAACACAAACACCAGACGGATCAACACAAACGACAACAACAGAAAAAGAAGTAACATTAAACAACATAAAAGACATAGCAGCAGGATATTACTATAACTTAGCAGTAGACAGTGAAGGACAAGTATATTCTTGGGGTTATAACGGTTATGGACAACTAGGAGACAACACAACAGAATCAAAATCAATTCCAACACGCATAGAAGGATTAGGAGAAATAGAAAAAGTATATATCAATGGAAACACAAGTATGGCAATAAACAAACAAGGAGAAATCTATATATGGGGATATGAATATAGTAAAACTCCAGAAAAATTGAACTTCTATAGCAAAGCAGTAGATATACACGGAAAACTAATATTAGCAGAAGATGGAAGTGTATGGAACATATCAGGAAATACACCATCAAGAATAGCAGAACTAAAAAACATAATAGAAATAGCATCAGGAGACAGTTATTACTCAGCACTAGATACAAAAGGACAAGTATGGGTATGGGGATATAACGGATATGGACAACTATCACAAGGAAACACAAACAACATAAATGAACCAACAACAGTAAAAATAGAAAAACCAAAAACAGACCCAGACGAAGAAACACAATACGAAACATTACAAAACATAGTAGAAATAAAAGCAGGAAACCAAAACTTAGAAATGATAACAAACACAGGAGAAATCTATGTCTCAGGATACAATGGTAATGGACAACTAGGAATAGGAAAATACTCAACATATAACACAATAGCAGTAAAATCAAAAAATATGGATCAAACAAAACTAATTGACTCAAATTCATACCATAGTATAGCATCAGACAGAAGCGGATTTGTATACACAACAGGATATAATGCACAAGGACAACTAGGAAACGGAACTTATACACAATCAAATGAATTTACTGTAATAGGAGACACTTATGTACATGTAAGTGAAAACAGAATATCAATAGAAAAAGGAAAAGACAAACAAGTAACAGCATCACTAGACAACAAATTCAACCTAATAAATGATACTGTAGACAGTGGAAACATCAGTTACGAAACATTAAACAGTGAAATAGCAACAGTAGACCAAGATGGAACAATACACGGAAAGAAAATAGGAACAGTAGAAATAATAGTAACACACACAATAACACACAAAACATCAACAATATTTGTACAAGTAGTACCAGAAGGCAAAATAACAGTACCAAAATTAGAAATTGGAGACACACATTCAGCAGCATTAAAAGCAGATGGAACAGTGTGGACATGGGGAAATAACTCTAATGGACAATTAGGAACAGGAAACAACACAAGCAAAACATCACCAATAAAAGTAATGAACATACAAGACGTAATAGACCTATCAGTAGGATATTATGACACAGCAGTAGTAAAAAAAGACGGAACAGTATGGACATGGGGATACAATGGCTATGGACAATTAGGAGAAGGAACATCTTCAGACAGAAGTACACCAGTACAAGTAATAAAACCAGATGGAGCACCACTAACAAAAATAGTAAAAGTATCAGCAGGAACATACAGAACAGTAGCATTAGATGAAGAAGGCAATGTATGGGTATGGGGATATGGTTATGGAAGCACAGCAACAAAATTAACAACAATAAATAATGTTATAGACATCTCTCCAAACTATGCAGTAACACAAACAGGAGAAGTATACAAAATAGACGGACAAAAACTAACAATAAGCAATATAATAAGAGTATCAGAAGGCGCAAATCATGCTTTATTCCTAACAAAAACTGGAAAAGGATATAGTGTAGGAACAAACAACAAAGGACAACTAGGAGATGGAACAACAGTAAACAAAAACTCACCAGTAATGATACAAAACAGCACAGGAATCCAAACATTATCAGAAATCAAAGAACTAAAAGCAGGAACAGAATACTCAATGGCAATAATGAAAAATGGAGACACATATACATGGGGAAGCAATGAAAACAGCAAACTAGGAACAACACAAGATAATTACACAGTATATCCAAAGAAAAATGAACAAACAAACCCATCAATATTCGGAGCAGCAGGGCCAAACAATACAGGAATAATAGACGAAGAAGGATATGTATACACATGGGGATTAGGAAAATATGGAAACCTAGGAAACAGACTATACAACACAACATCAGAACCTGTATTAGTAGGAGCAGAAGAAGCAGGATTAGACGAATATGACATCATATTACACCCAGGAGAAACACATCAAATCACAGTAACAAACAAAACATTTAATGTATTAAAAGAAATACAAGAAACAGGAACAATAAACTACAACATTGGAAATAGTGGAATAGCAAGTATATCAAGCACAGGACTTGTAACAGGACAAAAAGAAGGAAAAACTACAGCAATAGTAACAAAAGCTGATACAGGAGCAACAAGTATAGCAAATGTAACAGTATTACCAGCAGGTGTAGAAATAGAACCAATGGCACTAACCTGTATGTCACACACAGTAGTATTAAAAGCAAATGGAACAGTATGGGCTTATGGACTAAACTCAAGTTATGAGCTAGGAAATGGAAATACAAAGAGTAGTGATAGACCATTACAAATAAAATTCCCAGACGGAGTAAAAATCAAACAAATAGCAGTAGGAAACACACATAATCTAGCATTAGACACAGAAGGCAATGTATGGGGATGGGGAGTAAACTCAAACAATTCACTAGGAACAACATCAAGTACACCAGTATACTTAGGAATAAATAATGTAAAGAAAATAGCAGCAAACAATGATCAAAGCATGATCTTAACAAAAGATGGATATGTATATGTATGGGGACTAAACTCAAATGGGGAATTGGGAATAGGAACATACAATAGAGTAACAACACCAACATTATTAGACTATGTAAACAATGTATTAGATATATCATTAGGAAAAAATCACACAATAATATTAACAACAAATGGAAAAATCCTAACAAGTGGATTAAATAGTTATGGCCAAACAGGAAAAGACGGAGGAAAATCAAACACATTCACAGAAATAGAAGTACAAGAAACAATAGGAAAAATATCAGCAGGAGACAACCACAGTGTACTACTAAGTGTAGCAGGAAATGTATACACTTATGGATATAACGAAAACGGACAACTAGGACTAGGAACAAAAACAAATGTAACAAAACCAACAAAAACAAACATGACAAACATCATGGAAATCTCAGCAGGAAGAAACCACACAGTAGTATTAGGAGCAAACAGAGTATTATATTCTACAGGCTCAAACAGTAATGGACAATTAGGAATAGGAACAAAAGATGATAAATTATTATTCACAGAAATAACAAAAGTACAAGACATGATGTCAATATCATCTGGAAACACATATAGTGTAGCAATAAAATATGATGGAGATGTATATGGATGGGGAGACTACTATCATGGAACATCATCAGTAAAAACAAAAACAAACAGCAGAATACCAGTAAAAATAGGAAATGACTCAGCCTATGCAGAAGAACCAGAAATAACAGTAAATGTAAACAGAACAAAACAAATAGAAATAACACCAAAATACAGCTTCAATGTATTCAAAGAAGAAGACGAAGAAGACAGTGACTTTACATTTACATCAATAAATGAAGACATAGCAAAAGTAAACGAAAAAGGGCTAGTAACAGGAGTCAAAGTAGGAACAACATGGGCAAGAGTAACAGAAAAAACAACAGGAAAAGAAAACATTGTAATAGTAAGAGTAATAGAAGAAGACTCAAAATATGCTTCACAAATATCAGGAGGAGATGGATATGCAACAGTATTAAAAGCAGATGGAAGTATATGGGGATTTGGATATAACTCAGACGGACAATTAGGAAATGACAAACTAGCACCAATAAATGTACCAAGTCAAACAAACATATTAGCAACATACAAACAAATCAAAGCAGGAAAAAAATTCACAGTAGCACTAAGAGAAGATGGAACAGTATGGGCTTATGGAGACAACACTTATGGACAACTAGGCCAAGGAAACAGAGTATCAGCAAAAAAACCAGTACAAGTACAAAACCTAACAAATATAGTATCAATAGCAGCAGGAGACAACCACGCAATAGCAATAGACAACTTAGGAAATGTCTACACATGGGGACTAAACAGCAAAGGACAACTAGGAAATGGAACAACACAAACAGTAAGTATACCAGAAAAGATAACAGGATTAGACAACCAAATGGTTAAAATAGCAGCTGGAGGAAATCTAAGTGCAATAATAGACTCAACAGGAGATGTATATGTATTTGGAGACAATAGTAAAGAACAAATCGAAGAATTTAAGTATAACTATGACCAATACGGACAAAAAATCATGCCACCATTAAATATGTATGTAACACAACCAGTAAAAGTACAAACAATAGAAAATGCAGTAAAAGTACAATGTCTACAAACAGGAATAGTAGTACTAAAAACAGACGAAAGTGTAGAAAGAATAACAAAATATGCAAGCCAAACAAAAGCACAAAAAGAAACAATAGCAACTGGAGAAATGGTAGATATATCAGGAACAAACGAAAGTGTAGTATTACTAGATAAAAATGGAGAAAGCTATACTTATGGAGACAACAGCAAAGGCCAAGCCGGAATAGGTGGAACAAGTGCAAATGTAACATTAAAGAAAGTACAAATGGTAGACGCAAAAACATATTTAGCAATAGGAGCAGGATACAAAAACAATTACATAATAGACACAGAAGGATTTGTATATGGAGCAGGAGCAAACGAATATGGACAATTAGGAAACAGCAGTTATGACGACAGCTATAACTTCACACTAATAGGAGACAGAAAATTCGAAATTGTACCAGATGCAAGAATCATGAAACAACCAGAAGAAGAAACAGTAAAAATAATATCAAACATATTCAATGTATTTAACCATAATGAAAGAAAACTAACAGACTATGATTGGAAATCAAGTAACACAGATGTAGTAACAGTAAATAATGGAATACTAACATCACAAGACATGGGAGTAGCAACAATAACAGCAACAGACAAAGTAACAGGAGCAACAGCAACAGCGCTAAGAGTAGTACAACCATTAGATGAACAAAGAATAGAAAATATCACTGTCAATGATAAAACAGCAAAAGTATCAGGAGAAAACAAATATGCCGTATCTGTAGAAAAAAGAGCAGACGGAACAGGAACATTAAAAATAAAAACAAAAGATGCAACAGATCAAATAAGTATTGATGGAGGAACAACTTATGCAACAGGAACACTTGAAAAAGATATAAATATAGACACAAATCCAACAATAGTAAAAATCAAAGTAAAAACAACAAATGGCAAATTTGTAGACTATATATTAACAATAAACATCATATCAAGCAATGCAAGTTTAGAAGAATTAACAGTAGATAATGTACAACCAACATCTGTAGGAGCAACAGAATATGAAATAATAATAAAAGACTCCGTAACAAAACCAGAAGTACATGCAGTAGCAAGTGATAGTAACTCTACAGTAAGCATAGATGCAAGCATACCAGAGAAAAAACAAACAACCAAAACAATAGACATGACAACAACAATGAAAAAGACAATACCAATTCAAGTAACAGCAGAAAATGGAGAAAAAGTAACATATACTTTAACAATCTACAAAGAAGACTCACTAACAGAATTAGAAACAGTAACAGTAGATGGAAAAGAAGCAACAAAAATAAGTGATACATCATACAAAGCAATAATACCAGCAGAATTAGTATCAAGTACAATAGAAGCAAAAACTCTATACACAAAAGCAAAAGCAGAAATCAACAAACTAGGAGAAGAAGTACATGTTACAAAACAAGTAATAGCAACAATAGGAAATGAAACAATAGTAAAAATCTATGTAAGATTTGGAGAAGGAGAAAACGAAAGAGAAAAAGAATACACACTAATATTAGACAAAGAAGGAACAGAAGATATACAAGGATTATTATCAGTAACAGTAAATGGACACGAAATACAACCAGTAGGAAATATATATAATGCAAATATAGGAGAAATAGCACAAACAGCAACAGTAACTGCTATCACTATCAGTGATAAAGACTTAGTAAAAATAGGAGAAACAAACAGTAAAGAACATATATCAACAGAAGTAGTAGACTGTACAGAAATAATAACAACATACAAAATAACAGTAACAGACCCTAATAATCCAGAACAAACAAAAGAATATGTACTAAACATCAAAAAACCATCAGCAGACAATACACTATTATCATTAACAGTAGGAAACCAAGAATTTTCTAAAGAAGCAACAAGAATAAAAGGAACAAACACATATAAAGTAAGTATATCAGACAGATATAACGAAATAAATGTAATAGGTAAAGCAAACTATGAACAAGCAAAAGTAAGTATAAATGGAGAAGAATATGAAGCAGAAATTTCCACAAGGTTGGTACAAATTGGGGAAAATGAACCAACAAAAATAGGAATTTTAGTAAAAGCATTAAATGGAGAAATAGAAACATATACATTAGAAATTTATAAAGAAAATAGTAACACAAACCTAAAAGAAGTAACTGTAGATGGAAATAAAGCAGAAATAAGCAAAATTGCAGAAAATACGTATGAATACACATTAGACAAAAAAGTAGACACAATAACAATAGGAGCAATAGCAGAAGAAACAAAAACAAAAGTAGGAATAAACACAAATGAGCAAGAAGAAGGAGCAACATATAGAAAAATAAAAATGGAAGGAAAAAGAATAGTTGTAAACATACCAGTAACAGCAGAAGATGGAACAACAAAAACATACACATTAATAATCAACGCACTTCCAGACAATGTAAATTTACTAAGTGTAAAAGTAGAAGGAAAAGCAGCAGAAGCTGTACCAGTAAACCAATACGAAGCACGAGTAAACAAAAACGCAACATCATTTGAACTATATGTAATTCCAGAAGATCCAAAAGCAAAAGTACAAATAGACAATAATATAGAAGTAACAGGAACAGCAAGTGCAACAATACCAAAAAATACCGATAAAGCAGAAGTAAAAATAAAAGTAACAGCACAAGATGGAACAACAGAAGAATACACATTAATAGTTACAAACCAATCAGATGATTGTAAACTAGCAATACTAAAAGTAGATGGAGAAATATTAGAACCAGACGAACAAGGCAAATACCATGTAACAAAAAAATTCTTAACAGAATCTGTAGAAGTAGAAGCAATAGCAAATAATAGTCATGCACAAATAAACATAAACACACTAAAAGCAGTGCAAGAAGAACAAAAAGCAACAGTCACAACACCAGATGCACAAAACACAATCACAATAACGGTAACAGCAGAAGATGGAACAGCTAAAAAATACACACTAATAGTAGAAAAATTGCCAAACAACACTGAAGCAGAAATAACAATCATCTATAAAGAAGAAGAAAAGGTAAAAATAAAAGACATAGAAATAGACGAAAATAACAAAGGTACAATAAGAATCGGAAAACAAGAAGAAGTTGATATTAAAGTTGTTGCAAAAGACAAACTAGCACAAATATCAATAAAAGGCGGATTAAATACAGAACATCAAGTAACAGAAAAAATAATAACAACAGAAGAAACAACAAAAGTACCTGTACAAGTAACCGCACAAGATGGAACAATAAGAAATTATGAAATAACAATAATAAAAGCATCAAATAACAACAACTTAGAAAAACTAGAAGCAGAAGGAATAAACCAATCAGATATTACACAAGTATCAGAAAACAAATATGAAATAAAAATGCCAGACACAATGAACAACCTTAAACTAAAAGGAACAGCAGAAAACGAATATGCAACAGTAAAAATAGCAGAAGGCACATATTCTACAAACAACATACAAGAAGAAACAATAGAAATAAACGAAACAGAAAAAGAAATAAAATTGTATGTAAAAGCAGAAAATGGAGACATCAAAGAATACACAATAGCAATACAAAAAGTAACAGATTTAAGAGCAGAAAGCATCAAAGTAAATGACACAGAATGCATATTAGAAAATGGAAATTATATAGGATTTGTAGACAGAAACTCAAAACAAGCAGGACTAAAAATAAAACCAAAGAATCCAACAACACTAATTTCTATAAAAACAGGAATAAATGGAAAATGGGACAATCCAGAAGCAAAAGAAGAACATATTAAACAAATAACATTAGAAGGAGAAGAAACAACAGTACTAATAAAAGCCCAAGATCCAAATGATCCAACAAGAACAAAAGAATACTCTGTAATAATCAAATACAAATCAGACAATGCAGATCTAGAAATAATACAAGTTGATGGAAAAGATGCAATAAAAACAGATGAAGGATATTATTCAACAACAACAATGGAAGCAACAACAAGCAAAATCTATGTAAAAGCATCAAACAAATATGCAAAAATAGAAATATCAACAAATCAAGCAGAACAAGGTGAAAGCACAAAAACAGTTACTTTAAGCAAAGAAAAGAAAACAACAGTAACAATAACAATAACAGCACAAGACAACACAACCAAAGTATACACACTAGTAATAGAAAGAAAATCAACAGACACAAGCTGTACAATACAAATAAATAATCAACCAGCAGACGAAATAGATACAGCAACAAACACTTATGTAAAATATATTGAAAGAACAGATACAGAAGCAACAATACTAGTAAGAGCAACAAGTGATGAAGCAACAGTAGAAATAGCAGGAGACACAAAACTAAAGGCACTAGCAAAAACTATTGAAATAGCAAGTGAAACAACAGAAGTAGATACAATAGTAACAGCTGAAAATGGGGAAAAAGCTGTATACCATATCAAAGTTGTAAAAAAATCAACAGACACAAGCATAAAAACAGTAAAAGTCGATAACAAAATAATATCAGAAACAGACGGAAAATATATAGCAACAGTATATGATAAAGGAAGAGATACACAAGACACAGAAATAGAAATAACAGCAACAGAAGCACACGCAAAAATACAAATAGGAGACGGAACAGAATGGAAACAAACACCAGCAACAAAAACTGAAACTTTCAAAGACGGAAACAGAAAAATAACATTAAACATCAATATACAAGCACAAGATGGAGAAACACCAGCTATAACAAAAGTACTAGAAATCAACATAATATCAGATGATGTATCTATAAAACTAATAAAAAATGGAGAAAATGTAGTAACAAAATACGATTCAGAAACACACACATATAAAGAATATATATCAGCAGATACAGAACAAGTAAGTCTATCAATAGAAGCAAACAACCAATACACAACTTTAAAATCAGGAGAAACAGAAGGAAAACCACAAATATCAATAAACAACATATCTGTAAAAGACCAAGAAGAAGTAGATGTAAAAGTAACAGCAATAGCAGAAACAGGAAGAACACAACAATACACAATAAAACTACTAAGAAAATCCAAAAATGCAGATGCATCACATATCTATGTAGATAATACAGACATAATAGACAGATTTGTAGACAAAGATTCAGTACCAACAAGTATAATCTCAATACCAAAAGAAAAAGACTTAGCAACAATCAAAGTTATTTCAGCAAACGAATATGCAAGCATAAAAATAGGAGACACAGAAGAGTTAACAGAAAATGTAACAAGAAACATAAAATTACCATTAGAAGATGGAACAATAACAGTGCCAATAGTAATAACATCACAAGATGGAACAGTAACAAAAACATATAACATAATGTTTGTACGTCTATCAAATGACACAAAAATACAATGGTTAGAAGTAAACAAAAAACATATCATAGAAGACGAAAACGGAAACTATGAAATAACTGTAAAAGCAACAGAAGAAATAGCAAATGTAAAAATAGTATTATCAAATATCTTAGCAAAAGTAACAATGGGAGGAGAAGAAAAAGAAGGACAACTAGAAGAAAGCATAATCTTACCAAACGGAGACACAATAAAAACAATAACAGTTACAGCACTAGACGGAACAGTAAAAAAATACAAACTAACAATACACAAACAACAAAACAACTTAGGATTAGAAAAAGTATATTTAGATGGAAGAAAAGCAACTAAGGTAGATGATAACACATTTGAAATTGATGTAAAAAAAGGAACAACAAAAGCAGAAATAAAAGCAATAGCAACAAAACAAACAGAATATGTAAGTGTAAATGGAAACCTAAACACACAAGCACAAAACACAAACACAAACTGTTCATTAGAAAACAAACAAATACCAATCAGAATAACAGCAATGTTTGAAGGAGAAGTAGACGAAACAAAAGACTACATCTTAAAAATAAAAGAAGTAGAAGAACCAGATGTATTAGAAGACTTAAAAGTAACAATAAAACTAGATGATGAAGAAATAGAACAAGACACAGACGGAAACTATGTAAAAGTAGTAGACGCAAGTCAAGACAACAGCTCATTATGGGCAGGAATAACATCAGAAACATCACAAGTAAAAATAAAAGACGGAAATGGAGAAACAGAATATGCAAATCCATCAAGTCAAAAAAACTTAAGTCTAAAAAACGGAGTAACAGAAGCCACTGTAACAGTAAAAAACGGTGCAGGAGAAGAAAAAGAATACAAAGTCTATGTAATAAAAGACACAGAAGACATAAGTAACAACAATATCCAAGAAATAATAGCAGGACAAGGAGCTGTAACAGAAGGAACAATTACACCAGAAGCAGATGGAACTTATACAACATATATTAAAAAAGATGCAACAACAATAGAATTAACAGCAAAAGCACAATATCCATATTCAAAAGTAAGTATAGAAGGAAACAGAGAAACAAGAGGAACAAACACAACAACAATAAATATGGGAAATACAGCAGAAAAACAAATAATAGTAAAAATAACCTCAATTGATGGAGATGTACAACAATATTTAGTAAATATCTATAGAGAGCCATCAGAACTATATCTAAAACAAGTATATGTAGACAACAGACTAACAACAAGAACAGACGATCAAAACTTTACAATAGATATAGTAAAAGGCACAAAAACAGTAGACATCAAAGCAATATTATATGACCAAAACGAATATGTATCAATTGCAGGAAACACAGGAACACAATATCAAAACACATTACAACAATATGATGTATCACAAGGAAAAACAATCAAAATAATCGTATCAAACAAACTAGACAAAACAGCAGACGATTATAAAGAAAAAGAATACACACTAACACTAACAGAAGTAGACAAACCAGAAGACTTACAAGACTTACAACTAACAATAAAAGTAGATGAACAAGAAGTACAAAAAACAACAGACGGAATCTACATTGCAAAAGTAGACAAAAACAAAGTAAGTAGTATGGTAGAAGGAATTTCAAACTCAAGCACAACAAAAGTAAAAATAAATGATACACCATATCAAGTGAAAAGATCAAAAGAAAAAATAGACTTAACAGAAGATGTAACAAAAGTCATAATAACAGCAAAAAATGCAGCAGAAAATGAATTAAAATACACATTGTATATATTAAAAGAAAACAGTCCAGCAGAAGATGACGCAAGTCTAAAAGAAGTAAAAGCAAACGAAAACAAAGCCACACTAAAAGAAAACGGAATATATGAAGTAACAGTAAAAGCAACAGAAACACAAGTCAACTTAGAAGCAATAGCAAACCAAGAGTTAGCTTATGTATCAGTAGACGGAAACACAGAAACAAGAGGAAGCAACACAAAACAAATAGACATGAGCACAGAAACAACAAAACAAATAACTATAACTGTAAAATCAATAAGTGGCAAAGAAAAACAATATACAATAAAAATTCACAGACTATCAGCAATAACAGGAAAAATAATAACACAAGCTGCAGACCAAACAAAACAAACCGCAACAATAAAAGTCTATAACTCACAAGACACAAGAGACGAAAATGATGCAGAAGACCCAAGAAAAGTAATCAAAGAAATACAAATAAATCCAGACGGAACATACACACTAGACTTAGAACCAGGAGAATATGACATAGTAATCAGCAAGACCTCATACCTAGAACACAGAGTAACAAATATAGTAGTAAAAGATGGGGAAATTATTACTATAAATGACATCAACATCTATGCAGGAGACCTTGACGAAAACGAAGAAATTGAAATCGAAGATCTAACAAGCATCATAGAAAACTATGGAACAATAACAGACGACAACAAAGCACAAAAAGCACAATACGACTTAAACGAAGACGGCATAGTAAACAAACAAGACAGAAGCATCTTAAAAGCAAACTACGGAAAAACAAAAACAACAGAAAAATGGGTAGACCCAAATCCACCAGCAAAAAAAGTCGCAAGAACAAGAAAAGTAACAAAACAAGAAAATACAGCTTCATCACAAAACTTTGTAGAACCACTAAAAAGCCAATACACAATAACATCAGAATATGGAACAAGAACACACCCAACAACAGGAGAAGTAAAAAAACACACCGGAATAGACCTAGCAGGAACACACCACGCAGAAGTAGTATCAATAGCAGACGGAGAAGTAACATATGCAGGAGTACAAAAAGGATTTGGTAACAGTGTAGAAATCAAGCATATTGTAAATGGGGAAATAATATACAGCTTCTACGCACACTTATCAAGAATAGATGTACAAAAAGGTCAAAAGGTAAAACAAAGTCAAACAATAGGACTAGAAGGAGGAGACCCAAAAACAGACCCAAATGTAGGAAACTCAACAGGTCACCACCTACACTTTGAAATAAGAAAAGCAAGTGGATACGGAAACGACATAGACCCAAAGAATTTTTTAGGAACAAACTTAAAAAACACCCAAAACTAAAAAGAAATTTTTAGGAACAAACTAAAAAAACACCCAGAATAAAAAATGTTTTAAGAAGCGGACTAAAAAATATCCAAAATAAAAAATAAGATGCAAAAGCACAAAAGGACGAAGCTAAAAAAAGCTCCGTCCTTTACTAATAAAAATTTCACACTATTATTTCACACTATTATTTTACACTATTATTTCACACTATTTTTTAACCAGAAAATTTGACAAATACTTAAAAGTTAAGTATAATAAATATAGGAAATGACAATCGCAGAAATGCGGTTACCACATAAAAAGGATAAACGACACATCGCTCTGCCAAGCAAATGTGCCGTTTTATTATTTGCTCAAAATAATAACTAAAGTTATAATTAAGGCAATATTTATGATAGTTACACCTATTAATCCATAGAATAATAGACAGATTATTGTCAATAATGTTGATTCTACCATAGACACCACCTCCGTTCTCACAGTAAAACTGTGTATGTAGGTGGCAACACGAACACATCTACTTTTCTCATTTCCTATGAACAGTACTATACAATATATTTTTATAAAATTCAACTAAACAAAACAAATTTATACATTTTTTAATATTAGTGAAATAGAAAAGCAAAATCTATTTGAAAGGATTAGCAAAAAAAGCGGATATGTGCAAAAACAAGTAATAAAAAATCACGGATATGTGTAAAAAAGCACCTAACTCTACCCAAAAGCCACAAAAAACCTTGTCTAATATAATAATGTATAGTATAATAAAACACTAGAGAATAATAAAACCATAAAGGAAGGAACGAAAAAATGCAAATAAATCCTGAAATAATAGAAGAATTAATATTAGACGCGGGAGAAGCAAGAGCCAAAAAAGCAAGAAACTATAAGCAAGCAAAAAAGGTAATAATAACAGAAACAAAATACGAAGACCAAAACAACTTCGAAGTAAAAGCAGAAGTATATGGAACAGAAACATATAATACATATATAGAAGTAAAAAAAGGAGAAATAGAAGACATAACCTGCACATGTCCAGACTACCAACAACACTATGGAGTATGCAAACACAGTTTAGCAACAATATTAGAACTAAGAGACAAAAATGAAACAGCAAAAAAAGAACAACCAAAAAAAATCATAGACAAAAATGAAGCAAAGTATAGAAGTTTCAGACAAATAGTAAACACATTTTACAATGAAGAAATAGACGACATAGCAGAAGACGAAGAAACAACAATAAAAAACAAAGGAACAATAAAAATAGAGCCAAAAATATATTTTGACAGATTTACAGGAGAAATGAAAGCAGAATTCAAAATAGGAGAAAAAAGACTATACAAAATAAAAGAACTATCAGAATTTTATGATAGAATAATGAACAAAACATACTACAAATACGGAGATAAATTACAATTTATACACACAAAAGAAGCATTTTCAGAAGAATCACAAAAATTACTAGAATTCATACTAAAATATGCAGAAATAATCAAATACGCAAACGCAAGCTCAAACAGCACATACCACTATTATGGAAAAGCACTAAGTGACACAAGTATAATGTTAAGCAACACAGGAATAGACGACCTATTTGAAATAATAAAAGGAAAAGAAATAAGATTCCAAAGAGATGGAATAGAAGAGAATGTAGAATTTATAGACAAAGACCCAAATCTAAAATTCAAGTTAAACAAAGAAAAAGACGAATATGTAATACAACCAAACCAAGACATATTCAAAATGAACATAATAAGAGGAAAAACACACAAATATATACTAAAAGAAAGCGAATTTTACAGACTATCAAGCGAATTCGAAAAAACAAAACTAAAACTACTAAACAGTTTCAGACAAAACTACGTATCAGAACTACACCTAGCAAAAGACGACCTAATGCAACTATTCTCAGTAATAATGCCAAAAATAAAAAACGCAATAAAACTAGGAAATGTAAGTGAAGAAGAAATAGAAGAATACAAACCAAAAGAACTAGGAGTAAAAGTATTTTTAGACTTCGACAAAAACGACTACATAATAGCAGACGTAAAATTCTGTTACGGAGAAACAGAATTCAACCCACTAGAAGAAAAGCAAGACATACAAATACCAAGAAACATGGTAGAAGAAGCAAAAGCATTAAACATATTCAGAAGAACAGGATTTATGTTTGACGTACAAAACACAAGATTTATATTACCAGACAATGACAAAATATACGAATTTTTAACACAAGACATAGAAACATACATGCAAAAATTTGAAGTAATGGCAACAGACAACTTCAAAACAAAACAAGTAACAAAACCAAAAATAGGATCAATAGGAGTAAAAGTAGAAAACGACTTACTAAAAATAGACTTCAGTCAAATAGAATTCAATCTAGCAGAACTAAAAGACATAATGAACCAATACAAACTAAAAAAGAAATACCATAGACTAAAAGACGGAACATTTATAGAACTAGAAGAAAACAAAGAAATAGAATTTTTTGACCAAATACTAACAGGAATGGACTTAGACTACAAAGACATCGAAGAAGGAGAAATAGACTTACCAATAAACAGAAGTCTATACTTAAACCAACTATTAAAAGGAATAAAAGGAACAGAAATAGTAAAAAACCAAGAATACAAAAAAATAGTAAACAAACTAAACCAAGAACAATTAGAAGAAGAATATGAGCTACCAAAAACATTAAACGCAAAACTAAGATACTACCAAAAAACAGGATATACATGGCTAAAAATACTAGACAATTACAAATTTGGAGGAATACTAGCAGACGACATGGGACTAGGAAAAACAATCCAAATCTTAGCAATAATACTAAATTACATAGAAGAAACAAAAAAAGAAAAAACAGAATCAACTAACAAAAAAGAAACAGAAAACAAAAATACATACAATACAGAAAAACAAAAAGAAAGAAAAACAAGTATAGTAATATCACCAAGTTCCTTAACACTAAACTGGCTAAACGAAGCCCAAAAATTTGCACCAAACTTACAAGTAAAAGTTATAAGCGGAAAAGCATCAGAAAGAAAAGAACAAATAGAAAAATTAGAAAAATATGACATTATAATAACATCTTACGACTTACTAAAAAGAGACATAGAAGCATACAAACAAAAAGCATACACATTCAAATTCGCAATAACAGACGAAGCACAATACCTAAAAAACAGCAACACACAAAACGCAAAAGCAGTAAAACAAATAAAAGCACAAACAAAATATGCACTAACAGGAACCCCAATAGAAAACTCACTAGCAGAACTATGGTCAATATTTGACTTCATAATGCCAGGATATTTATTCAGGTACAAAAAATTCAAAAACACGTATGAAGGACCAATAGTAAAAGAAAACGACGAAATAGCAATGAAAAAACTAAAAATGCTAATAGAACCATTTGTATTAAGAAGAACAAAAAAAGAAGTACTAACAGAATTACCAGAAAAAACAATAACAATACTAAACAACGAAATGAACGACGAACAGAAAAACATATATTTATCATACTTAGCACAAGCAAAAGAAGAAGTAGCAGAAGAAATAAACATAAACGGAATAGAAAGAAGCCAAATAAAAATACTATCAGCCCTAACAAGACTAAGACAAATATGTTGTCACCCAAAAATATTCATAGAAAACTATGAAGGAACAAGTAGCAAACTAGAACAATGCATGGAAATAGTAGAAGACGCAACAGAATCAGGACACAAAATATTAATATTTTCCACATACACATCAATGTTTGAAATAATGGAACAACAACTAAAAGAACAAAAAATACCATACTATAAACTAACAGGAAGCACAAAAGTAGACGAAAGAATAAAAATGGTAGACGAATTTAACACAAACCAAAACATAAAAGTATTCCTAATATCATTAAAAGCAGGAGGAACAGGACTAAACCTAACAGGAGCCGACATGGTAATACACTATGACCCATGGTGGAACCTATCAGCAGAAAACCAAGCAACAGACAGAGCATACCGAATAGGGCAAAAAAACAATGTACAAGTATACAAACTAATAACCAAAAACTCAATAGAAGAAAAAATATACGAATTACAAATGAAAAAAGCAGAACTATCAGAAAATATGTTAAGCACACAAACCAAATTCATAAACAAACTATCAAAAGACGAAATAATGAAACTATTCAGCTAAAAAATTAAACAAAGCAAAAAAATGCAGAACTCATAAAAAAGAAAGAAGGAAAAAATGGAACAATATATAAATGTAATAGGAGGAGGCTTAGCAGGAACAGAAGCAGCATACCAAATAGCAAAAAAAGGAATAAAAGTAAAACTATATGAAATGAAACCACAAAAACACACACCAGCACACAACAGCAATGATTTAGCAGAAATAGTATGCAGTAACTCCTTAAAATCAAATTTAATAACAAACGCATGTGGACTACTAAAAGAAGAACTAAGAAAATTAGACTCACTACTAATAAAAATAGCAGACGAAACAAAAGTACCAGCAGGCCAAGCACTAGCAGTAGACAGAGAGCAATTTTCAAAAAAAGTAACAGAACAAATAAAAAACAACCCATTAATAGAAACAATAACAGCCGAAATAGGAAAAGACATATCAATAAAAGACCTATCAAAAGAAGCAATAACAATAATAGCAACAGGACCACTAACATCAGAACCACTAGCAAAAGAAATACAAGAAATAACAGGACAAGACAAATTTTATTTTTATGACGCAGCAGCACCAATAGTAACAAAAGAAAGCATAGACTTCAACATAGCATTTTATGGAGACAGATACACACAAGAAAAAAAGAAAGAAGAAACAATGGAAGAATGGCAAAAAAGAATAAAAGAAATAAACAAAAGTAAAGAAAAAACAGAAGAAAATATAAACAACAGTGAAGAAAAAGTGGAAAACAATCAAGAAACATTAAGCAACAAAGAAGAAAACACACCAAATATCAACGAAAAAAACTCAGAAAACAGCTACATAAACTTACCATTCAATCAAGAAGAATACGAAGGATTTTGGAAAGCACTAACAGAAGCAGAAGTAGTAACACTACACGAATTTGAAAAAAGAGAAATATTTGAAGGATGCATGCCAATCGAAATCATGGCAAAAAGAGGAAAAGACACACTAAGATTCGGACCACTAAAACCAGTAGGATTCGACGACCCAAGAACAGGAAAAAGACCTTATGCAGTAGTACAACTAAGACAAGACGACACACAAGCATCAATATATAACATAGTAGGCTTCCAAACAAATCTAAAATTTGGAGAACAAAAAAGAGTATTCTCAATGATACCAGGACTAGAAAAAGCAGAATTCATCAAATATGGAGTAATGCACAGAAACACATACATAAACTCACCAACACTACTAGACCAAACATACAACCTAAAAAGCAACACAAATATATACTTTGCAGGACAAATAACAGGAGTAGAAGGATATGTAGAATCAATATCATCAGGAATGGTAGCAGCACTAAACGCAGTAAACCAATTAGAGAAAAATAGAACCAAAAAAACAGAAACAGAAAAAACAAAAGAAAAAATTATATTTTCAGAAAACACAATAATAGGAAGTCTAGCAAAATACATATCAACAAAAAACGAAAAATTTCAACCAATGAACGCAAATTTTGGAATATTACCAGAACTAGAAGGCAAAAAGATAAAAGACAAAAAAGAAAGATACTTAAAACTAGCAGAAAGAAGTCTATTACAACTAATTAAGAAATAAAAAAGAGCATTGCAAGAATTCCACAGAACTTTATGTAAAACTATTGCAAAAAAAATAAAAATTTGTTATACTAAAAATAGCGTAAAAAAGAGAAAAAGATATAAAAAGTAAAAAAAATAGTATTTTAAGAAAGGAAAAACAAAGTATGAGTAGTAAAGTAGATTTAAAAATATATTTAGAAGGATACAAAAATGTCTCAAAAAAAGCACAAGAATTAGGAGTAGAAGATTTAGATAAAAGAAAAGAAAAACTAGAAAACCAAATAAAAAAAGCAGAAGAAACAGTAAATAAAATGACAGGAATGACATCAAAAGAATTCCAAGCAAAATCTAAAAAATACATAGAACTAATAAAAAGCAATGAAAAAGAATTAGCAGAAATAGATAAAAAACAAGAAGAAAGAGCAAAAAATCCAACAATAGAGCAAGAAATAAAAGATCTAAGACAAGCCAAAAAGAACATCATAGAAAGTGCAAAAGAAGCAGCAAACAAAGCACTAAATGAATTAGAAGACAACAAACCAAATATAAAAGCACTAAACGAAAAGAAAAAAGAACAACAAAACATAGAACAACAACTAAAAGACATGAAACAAGAAGAAAAAACAAATCCAAAAAAGGTCAAAGACACAAAATATAAAGAATACTTAGCACAAAAATTAAAAACAGTAAAAAAAGAAATAAAAGAAATAGAACCAGAAGCTAAAAAAGAAAGAACACAACAAAAAGCAGAAGAAAAAGAAATAAAAGAAGAATTAAAAAAGTTCTTATTAAATATAGGAAAAGTAAACAGAGGAGAAGAAACAATCCCAATGGCATCAGATGTAGAAGCAGCAAAAACAAAAGAAAACGAACAAAAGCAAACAAGAAAAGAAAATAAAGAAAATGAAGAATACTTAAAAGCATGGGATGAAGCAATAAAAGAAAATGAAATTAGAGACGCATGGGCAGAAGCAGAAAAAGAAAATAAACAAAGAGAAGCAGCAAAAAATCTTATAAGCAAAAAAGAATATGCAAAATACACTGACGAACTACCATTTGACATAGAAATAACACTAGGAAGAAAAGGAATCATAATATACAACCAAAAAGAATATAAAATACCAAGAAGTGCATTAAGAGACACAGACGAATTAGACAGTTTAGAAATAATAGCAGCAATAGAAGAAACAGGAATGAAAATAGAAGACCCAAAAATGCTAGAACAAATCTTAAAAATAAGTCCAACAGATTATACAGTAATACAAGGAATCTGCATGGCAAAGAAAATGGAAAACAGTGATAAAGCAACAATATTAAACAACTACTTTAACGAATGTTTTAAAGCATCAAAACACGAAAAAGTAAACAACATCTGTAACATCACGTATGACCTAAATGACATCTCAAAAGCAAGCACAATGAAAGAATATGACAGATTTTCATTTTTACAAAAAGCAAAAAGAGCAGAAAGATACAACATAGGAAAACAAGAAGGAAGATTCAAACCAACATTCTTCTCAAAAATAATGGACAAAATATTGGGAGAAGGAAGCCTAGAAAAATTAGCAGAAAAAAATGAAACAAGAGAAATAGAAAACGCAACAGCAATAAACACAGCATTAAGCAAAGATGACGTCACAGAAGCACATAACTTCCTAAACAGCCTAAAAGTAGACCAAAAACAAAACATAGGAAAAGACTTCGAAAGAACAACCCTAGACGACGAACAAATGAAAGAAATCAAAAATGTCTATGCAGAAGAAGCCCAAAAAAGAGAAGAAGGAGAAAGCAGATAAAAAGCAAACAATAAAAAATATAATAAAATCAAAATAAATAAAAATAATACAAAAAAGAAAACAAAACGAAAATAAAAACGAAAAATAAAAAAACAAGAGTAAAAAAGAAATAGCATATAATAAATATATAACTAAACATAAAAAAATATACCCCAAAAAAGGAACACAAAAGTCTCTTTATTGGAGTTATATTTTTTTACGCTTATTAAACCAAAAGGTGCACTTTTAATATGTTCTATAAAAACCAACTATATGATAAAATAGCTAAATAGAAAAAATAAAAAAGCCTTTCAAAAAGTTTTTATAAAAATAATGCCCCAAAAGCAAATTTTATAAAAAATCTTTAAAAAAGGTATAATTAATTTATAAACTTAAATAAAAATATACAATGAATTTTATACCATATACCAACAAAAAATGCAATATTAAGTTGAAAAAAATTATATAAAAATCATATAAAGAATTTAGAAAAATCGTTGATACTGTAAGTAAATACGATTTTTTTGTTTTTTATTAAGTTTATAACTTAATAAAAAAATCATAAGAAAAAGAAGGAGGAATTTAAAAAATGAACACAAAAAGGAAAAACGCAAGAGGAATCACACTAATAGCATTAGTAATAACAATAATAGTGCTTTTAATATTAGTGGGAATAACAATTAATGCATTAAGTGGAGAAAATGGAATACTAAAAAGAGCAACACAAGCAAAAAGTAAAACAGGAAGAGCAAATGCATTAGAACAAATTAATTTAGCAATAATAACAGCAAGGACAGAAGGATTAGGACAAGTAGACAAAACAGTATTAAGAAATGAAATAACAAAAGCAGGAATGACAGTAAAAACAGATGGAGATGATTTACCTTATGAAGTAGTATCAGACAAATATTTATTTAGAATAAATGAAGACTACACAGTAGAAGAAATCTCAGGAATAGGATTATCAAAAAAAGAGTTAAAGTTGTTTAGTGGAGAAAGTGAAACAATAACAGCAACACTAACAGAAGGAGTAACAGGAACAATAACATGGGAAAGTGCAGACAAAAATGTAGCAACAGTAGAAAATGGAAAAATAACAGCAGTAGGAACAACAGGAAGCACAACAATAACAGCAAAAGTAGAAGGAACAGAATATGAAGCAACTTGTAAAGTAAGTATAGTACAAAAAGTAACAAGTATAACAGCAAAAAATGTAACAGTAGGAAAAAATCAAACAGCAAAAATAGAAGTAATAACAACACCAACAGGGCTAGTAGAAGACTTAACATATACATCAGATACACCAAGTATAGCAACAGTAGCAGAAGATGGAACAGTAACAGGAGTAGCAACAGGAAGTGCAACAATAACAATAAAAGGAAAAGTATCAAAACAGTAACAAAATCAAGAACAAGTTTAACAGCAGAACAAATAGCAGCAAATCCAGAAAAATATTATGGGCAAGAAGTGTTAAATTATACACAAGGAGATTTAAAATATAGAATATTTTACGTAGATAAAGAAAATAAATTTGGAGATGGAGCAAATACAATATATTTAAAAGCAGATTATAAAAAAACCACGACATTATCAAGTTATATAAGTTATACACCAACAGGAAGTGACTTAGAAAAATACAAAAAAATGAACCCAAGTTGGGCAGCACAAAGAGGAAGTAGTACATCAAGTTGGAATTATAATGAACATGCAGCGGCATGGCTATGTTCACCTAGTCAATGGACAACTTATGTAGATAGTTCAAAAGCAAATTATGCAATAGGAGGACCGAGCGTAGAAATGTATGTGAAATCATATAACCAAGTATCACATAACCAAGAAGGTAATTATACCTTAGGAGCAACATACAGAGATACAAGTGCACCTGGATATATATATACATTAAATGGAGCACAATCAACAATATCAAATAGTGATTATTCGACAGGAACAGATTCATTAGATTATAAAGGATATAACAGTATGTATGCAGGGCAAAATGGTAGTAAATCAGGCTGGTGGTGGCTGGCTTCTCCTTCGTCTTACACCTCGAACTATGTGTGCATTGTGGACGGGAGCCTCGCGACCTTGGACACCAGCAACTACTATTACAACGCGGGCGGTGCAGGGCCTCTAGTATCTCTAAAATCTGGAATCCAAGTTGAAATAGAAGAATAGAAATAATAGAAACTACGAAATTAGTAGACAGACAAGAAATAAAAGATGGTGCAATCAGGCCACCGTGTCTGATGGCACCTCGGCAAAATGTGAACATAATATAAATATAGCATATATAAAAAAATATATATGAGGGTTTGGCTGAATGTGGCTGGCTTCTCCTTCGTCTAACAACTCAAACAATGTGTGCAATGTGAACGGGAACAACGCGAACTTGAACAACAACAACTATAACAACACGAACGGTGCAGGGCC
This sequence comes from Clostridium sp. 27_14, assembly GCA_001916035.1. Lineage (GTDB taxonomy): Bacteria > Bacillota > Clostridia > TANB77 > CAG-508 > CAG-269. Next base: position 38,100 of record MNRQ01000026.1, read on the forward strand.
TCTAGATTCTTTGAAAAAATGTGGATATATTCACTAAGGTGAAATATGAGAATCTTCAGAGAAACAAACCAAATCCTTTAACTAGATATACATGGAGTAGATATGTATTACATCTAGCTATAAAACAAAAATAGATGGCAAAGTTTGTTAGTAAAGAAATTGAAAGGGAGCTTATGTCTAGTACTATTTTTAGAGCATTGCTAACCCCAATGTTCTTTTTTAATTCACAATTCACACATACACAACCCAAAAGTATACGCAACAAAAAATATACACAACAAAAAATATATCTTGACATAATTACATATAAATGCTAAGATAATCACAAGTTTTATTTCAAATTATAATTTTATTTAAAATCAAGCTATAGCTTAAAATCAAAATAGCAATTGCTAAAATCTCAACAAACCCCAAAAATAAAAAAAACGAACACAAAAAATAAAAACGAAAAACAAACAAAATAAAAAATAGAAAATAAAAAAATACAAAGAAACATAACAAGGAGATGATCATATAGAATTACTTAACCTAAAAACAGACTATGTATTCAAACGTGTCTTTGGGCATGCAGGAAACGAAGAAATAACAAAAAACTTATTAAATTCAATAATAAAAGAAGAAATAACAGAAATAGAATTAGACAAAAATCCTATCTTAGAAAAAGATTTACTAGACGACAAAATAGGAATACTAGACATAAAAGCAAAACTCAACAACAACACAAACGTCGACATAGAAATGCAAGTAGTAGACCACAAAAACATAGAAA
>MNRQ01000027.1 GCA_001916035.1 Clostridium sp. 27_14
GAGTTTGTTGAAAATGATAGAGACATAGTTTCTTTAATAGATGTGACAAAAGATAATGGAGAGGTTTTTGAGGAATTTGATTTTCCACTAGAATTTTTAAATGGTATTAATGAAGGAGATATTTTTGAGTTTAGAGATGGTAGATACCAAAGAGACTAAATATAAATTATTCATATGTTGCTTTTTTCTTGGGTTGACCTAAATGGAATAAAATGTTATAATAGTTATGTAACCTAAATAGATAAATATTAGAAAGAAAGAGGTATTATGATATGGCATTAGAAAAATTTAATAAAGTAGGGATGCGGGATAAGGAAACTAAAAAGGTTGTAGTTTTTCCTAAATTTTCGTCAATTGGTGAATTTTATAATGGATTTGCAATTACAAAAGTAATAACTTACAGAAATGGAATTCAAAAAACTAAATATGGCTATTTGAGTGAATATGGGGTAGAAATTCCTGCCATTTATAATCAGGCATCGAATTTTTATGAAGAAGGATTTGCATCTATTGAAAGGGATGGAGTTATTGGTATTCTTCTAAAAGATGGTACAGAACATCTTTTCAAAGGTGCAACTACTATCTGGCCGTGCTCAGCTGTAGAAGGTATTTATAAAATGCTTACCTGGGAAGGCTGGGGATATATCAAAATAAGAAATGGAGAATATACAAAACTGACAGAGGCAAAGTACTCTGTGGCAGATGATTTCATCTTTAATATGGCACATGTGGCACAAGGTGTCTATTCAGGTATTATTGATGAGAATGGTAAAGAGGTTTTACCACTCAAATATGGAAGTGCTGAGCAATTATCTGAAAATTTATTTCATGTGACTTTTGACGGTAAATCTGTTATAATAGACAGAAATGAAGATGTTTTACTTGAGGAAGTGGAGTATGTAGAAATAAGAAAATATACCAAGAAGGCGTATGCATTAGTACATTTTAAGGATGGAACATCGCAGTTTATGTCAGATAATGGAAAATTATCAGGTGAAAGAAAATATAATGAGATGGAGAGATTCATTTCAGGGATGATGAAAGTAGTGAATTTCACTGAATGTGGAATGGCTGTAGGGGTTGTAAATGAGGAGTTTAAAGAATTAGTGGCTCCATTTGTCCCTAATGAGAATGAATCATTAAAAATTGATGAAAAATTGGGAGTTATTGTGCTTCAAAAGGATAATGAGAAATTTATTATAAATAAGAAAGGAGAAACTATTAAAATATCATAATATACAAGAAAAAGAGTGAAGATTTTCACTCTTTTTCTTGACTTGGTGTACAATGAAAATAACAAGACATTCCACTATGTCAATATTGCGAATGTGTTGTTATACTTTTATGTAGTGGTAACCGCATTCATTGTGGTTATTCATTTACTAATTGGTGGAGATGAGGAGAGTCGAACTCCTGTCCATAAAACCTTCCATATAAAATTCTACAAGTTTAGTTTGTTATTTATATTCAATTTTATTTCTCTAACAAACAAGATAAATAAAATTATAGCTCTTTAGAATACCTACTACTTTAGGAGCAAAAGTAGTTTTGTTTCCTACAAGAATGACACTTTATCCAATAGTGTAGGTCTAAAGGTAAAGCGTAGCTGAACTAAGCAGCTAAAGCAAATTCTCTATTATTATCTGCATTTATATTTAATTTCTCGTTTTTTAAGTGGCCAACGAGAATCCACTACTTGCTATTTATATTTCTAGTAGTATGTCGAAACCATTACATCCCCGTGTAAAATTATTATACAATGGTGAAAAATAAAAGTCAAGATGTTTTCATAAAAGCTATTGACACTAGTATAGTTTAATGATATATTGAGTACTATAAAAATTTTACTAAGGAGGATTACTGGATGAAAGAAATTGTTGGATATATGTTTGATGCAATGGAGTTTCCAACTGTAGAGTTTTTAAACAAGCTGGAAGAGTTACGGTCCAAATACATTTCATTTGGAATAGGAGTATATACTGATGAAATGTTTGAAAAATTATATGGACGTAAACCATTAAAGCCTTATGCTGAAAGAGAGCAGATGGCAAAGGCATTCAAAGGTGTTGATTTTACATTTAAGGTAAAATCAATTAATTGTGAAAATGAAAATGGAAATAACAGCAATGAGAAAAATCAAAGCAAAAAAAAATATCATGTAGGATATGCACCAGGAACTTACGATCTTCTTCATGAAGGACATATGGAACATCTTGGAATTTGCAGAGACCTTTGTGATATACTTGTGGTAGGTGTAAAAACAGATAAAAATGTAAAGGAAACAAAAGGAAAAGAAACTTATCAAAATCAAAATGTGAGGAAAAGAGTAATTGAAAATTTATCTTTAGTTGATTATGTGATTTTAGTGGATACTAGAAATAAAATAGTTGCAAACAAAAAGGTAAAAGAACTTACAGGAGAACAGATTGATGTAGTTTTTTTAGGATCTGATTGTAGAGGACAAGAAAATGATCAAAATCCTGATGGGTTAAAATTTATTTTTACGGATAGGCCTGCAGAAGTAATGAAAACAAGAAGTTCATCATATTATAGAAAATTATTAACTTCAAAACAGTAATTCTTGCCAGGGAGTATTATATATTCCCTGGCATATTTAATAAAAAATTAAAATAAAAAGAGGGTTGAGAGTATGCCAGGATATGTTATACATTTAGCTGTTGCTAAAGAATATTTAAAAAAATCAAAAAATAGAAATGAAAATGAAGAAGAGTTTATAAATGGAGTAATATTTCCAGACAGTGTTAAGGATAAAGCTATAACACATTATGGAGAAAAAAGTTCAAAGTCAAATCTATATGAGTTTTTAAAAGATAAAAATGTCAATAATAGTTTTAATAGGGGATATTTTTTACATTTACTAACAGATTACTTGTTTTATAACAAATATGTAGATAGAATGACAAAAGATATGTATAATGATTATGATATTACAAATAAGAAATTGATTGATAAATATAATGTAGAGTTGCCAAATGAAATAAAAGGTTCAGTGTTCTTTAAGGAAGGAGATTTGCAAATATTATCATATGACTTACTTTATAAAATGATTGATGAAATATCAAATATGGATATAGATAAAATAGCTAAGGATGTAATTAAAAATCCAGAAAAATGGACTAAATTTAGAGAGCTAAAACGTATATAAAAAATTGATAAATACTTGTAAAAAAAGAGTATATGGTGTAAAATACAAATATATTGGAAATAATAAAAAAGCCAAGAAAAAATATAAATAATGTTTTTTGTGTGAGGAAGGAATGAAATAAAAAAATGAGATTTGTAACAGACGATGAATCGAAAAAGCAATATAAAAAATTTTTAGAAAAAAGTGAAAAATGTAATTTTCAACAATCATTAGAATGGGCAGAAGTAAAAAAGCCAAATTGGATACCAGAAGTAATATTGGCAGAAGATGAAGAAAAAAATATAATAGGTTCTTTATGTGTATGGATAAGAAAAATACCGATTTTTGGTAATATAATGTATGCTCCAAGAGGGCCTGTATGTGATGTACATGATTTATCTATATTAAAGCAGTTAACAGATGGTGCAAAAGAGTTGGCTAAAAAATATAATGCAATAGTACTAAGAATAGAACCAGATGTAGAAAGTGATGATCAAGTTTTTAGAGATATAGTGACAAATTTAGGGTATCATATAAAAGATGATGCAAAAGATTTTATGGACGAAATTCAACCAAGATATGTTTTTAGATTAGATATAAAAGGAAAAACAGAAGAAGAGGTAATGGCTGGATTTCATCAAAAATGGAGGTATAATATACGTTTAGCAGGAAGAAAAGGAGTAACAGTAAAAGAGGGGACAAGAGAAGATTTGAAGGATTTTCATAAAATAATGATGGAAACAGGTGCAAGAGATGGTTTTATAATAAGACCATTAGAATATTTTGAAAAAATGTATGATAATTTAGCACCAAACCATATGAAATTATTAATGGCTTATTATGAAGGAAAACCAATATCAGGAGTAATACCTATTTTTTATGGAAATAAAACATGGTATCTATATGGAGCAAGTAGTAATGAACATAGAAATTTAATGCCAAACTATTTATTGCAATGGGAAATGATAAAAATGGCAATAGCAAGACATGATGATATATATGATTTTAGAGGGGTATCTGGAGTAGTAGATGAAACGCATCCACAATATGGACTATATAGATTTAAAAAAGGATTTGGAGGAAAATTCACAGAATTTTTAGGAGAAATTTACATTCCATACAAACCATTGACATATAAATTATATAAATTTTCAGAAAAGCTATTTAGAAATTTAAGACAAATAAAAATGAATTTAAAAAATGGTAAAAAGGAAAATAAAAATAGTAAGCAGACTAAATAGATATATAAATATTATGTATGAAGATAAAAATTTAAAAATAGAATTTTAGTAAAAAACAAGAAAAGGAGTTCAGATGAACAAATTAGTTATTAATAAAGAAAATTTATTACAAAATGTACAAAAAATAAAAGAACATGCTCAAATTAATTTACCAGATGATAATGGAAATCAAGTGAAAATAATAGTTGTTGTAAAATCTAATGCTTATGGTTTAGACTTAAAGCAATATGTACAATTTATGGTAAATCAAGGTTTTGATTTTTTTGCAGTTTCTACTGTTCAAGAGGCTATTGAATTTAGAAAACAAGGTTTTACACAACAATTATTAATGCTTTCATCAACAGGAATAAAGGAAGAAATAAAAAATTTGATAGAAAATAATGTAATAATAACAATTGGTTCAAAAGAAACAGTAAATCAAGTTTGTGAAATATCAAAGGAAATGCCAGAAAAGAAAATAAAAGCACATGTAAAAATTGATACAGGTTTTGGAAGATATGGTTTTGTATATGAGAATAGAGAAGAAATGATAGAGGCATTAAAAAAATTACAAGACAACAAAAATATAGAAATTCAAGGAACATTTACACATTTTTCAAATGCTTATTATGATGAAAAATATACACGTTTACAGTTTAAAAGGTTTATTGATTGTATAGAAGTTTTAAAAATGAATAATATAGAAACAGGAATGTTGCATGTTTGTAATTCATCTGCATTTATAAAATTTCCAGAAATGCATTTGAATGCTGTTAGAGTTGGTTCTGCTTTTGTTGGAAAATTAGCTTTTCAAAATAATATGGGCTTAAAAAAAGTGGCAAGATTGGAATCACAAGTTACAGAAATAAAAGAAGTTCCAAAAGGATTTAATATAGGATATTCTAATGCTTATAAAACTAATAAAAAAACTAAAGTGGCAATTATACCATGTGGTTATATAAATGGTGTGGATGTTCAGGTAGGAAGAGATATGTTTAGACCAGTTGATAAATTTAGATATATTATAAGAGACATAAAAGATGCATTAAAAAAGCAAGGGCATAATGTTAATATAAATGGTCAAATATGTGAAATATTGGGTAGAATAGGGACATTCCATGTTACGGTTGATATTACAGGTAAAGATATAAAAGTAGGTGATAAGGCAACTTTTGAAGTGAATACAACTTTGGTTAATAGTAATGTAGAGAGAGTATATGAGTAATGTACGTTGAGTTTTAGAAAGGATTGATACAAAAATGAATCAAAATTCAGATGAAGAAAATTTAAAGAGAGTAGATTTTAAAAAAGGATTTTTTAAAAAAGTGAAATTATCTATTTTTAATGTGGAAAAATATCCTGAAATGGCAGTTGAAGGAGTACCCAGAGCTATAGCGTATTTAGCTAAATTAGTGGCAATTTTAGCTGTTATAGTGTGTGTATGTTTAGTAGTAAAAACAAACCAAGTTGTAAATCAAACTGTAGATTATATAGAGAATAATTTTCCTGATTTTTCATATCAAGATGGAGTTTTAGATGTGAAGTCTGATGATGTTTTAACTTATGAAAATGATTATTTTGGAAAAATTGTGGTTGATACGAAATCAGAGGAAAAAGAGATTGATGAAAATTTTAATGGTTTTGTTATTTTGAAGGATAAAATAATTGTGAAAAATAATGCTGTGGTTGGAACAGCAACATATAAGTATAGTGAAGTTTTAAATCAGATTGGTTTTACAAAATTTGATAAACAGAGTTTAGTGCAGTATGCTAAAGGAACTCAAATGACTAGTTTATATATAAGTGTATTTGTTACTGTGTTTATTTATGCTTTTATTATGTATTTCTTGAATACTTTTGTGTATGTGCTTATGTGTAGTGTTTTTGGATATTTTGCAAGTTTGTTTACTAAAATTAAAATGCGCTATGCTGGAATATTTAATATGTCAGTATATGCTATAACTTTGTCAACTTTATTGAATGCAGTGTATATTGCGGTTAGATTGTTTGTTGATTTTGATATTAAGTATTTTGAAATTATGTATGTTTCTGTGGCCACTATTTATTTGTTTGCTGCGATATTTATTATAAAAGATGATTTGATTAAGAACCAGGCTGAGTTGACTAAAATTATTGAAGTTCAAAAACAGGTGAGAAAAGAGATGGATGAAAATCAGGATGATCGAGATTCAGGAAAACAGGATAAAGAAAAAAATAGTGGTGTGCCTGAAAGTTCTGATGTTAAGGATAAAGGAAAAGTAGATGGAAAAAATAATGAAAAGGATAATGGAGTGGAAGATAGGGAGGCTCCTGAGGGGACAAATGCCTAGTTGAAAAATAATTACAATTTTGGCTGTGTCAAACATCATTTAAAATTTAATCAACGTACTTTTGTACGCCTCATAAATTTTAAACTTGTTTTCCTTGCCAAAATTTAATTCTTTTCCAACTAGTAGAAATATGAAAATAATTACAATTTTGGCTGCGTTAAATAGCATTTAAAATTATAAGAAAGGATGATGAAATTTGAAGAATAATAAAGATGATAATAAAAAAGATAAAAAGATTTTAATTGGTTTAACTTCTTTACTAGTTATACTTGTTATAGCAATAGTTGCAACAACTTTTATTTTAAAAAATAATAAAGATAAAAAAGATACAGAGTTAGCATATACAGATTTAATAAAAGAAATAAGTGAAGGTAAAATTGAAAAAGTAGAAATGACAGTTGGAAGTACATCAATTAAAGTTAAAGTAAAAGATGATGAAAAAGAAAAAAATTCGATAGTTCCAAATACTGAGGCATTTATAACTTTAGTACAACAAAAGGTGGCAGAAGGTAATCAAATAGAATTAATACAAAAACAAAAAAATGGGTTTACACAATTTTTAACAATATTGATAAACTTTTTCCCAACATTTATTATGATTGCATTATTTGTAATGATATATAAAATGCAAGGTTTGGGCGGAGAAAAAGGAAAGGTGTATGAAGATACAGAAAGAAAAACAAAAGTAAGATTTAATGATGTTGCAGGTCTTGATGAAGAAAAGGAAGAATTAATAGAGATTGTAGATTTTTTAAAAACTCCAGAAAAGTTTACAAAAATGGGAGCTAAAATTCCTAGAGGTGTTTTATTATATGGTAAACCAGGAACAGGAAAAACTTTGATAGCAAAAGCAATAGCAGGAGAGGCAAATGTACCTTTTATATCAATGAGTGGATCAGAGTTTGTTGAAATGTTTGTAGGTTTAGGAGCTTCAAGAGTAAGAAAATTATTTGAAAAGGCTAGAAAGTTAGCACCATGTATAGTTTTTATTGATGAAATAGATGCAATAGGAGCGAGAAGAACAGGAAATAGTGGTGGAGAATCAGAAAATAATCAAACATTAAATCAACTTTTGGTAGAAATGGATGGTTTTAGTTCAGAAGAAACAATTATAGTATTAGCTGCTACAAATAGACCAGAAATGTTGGACAAAGCATTATTGAGACCAGGAAGATTTGATAGACAAATAACAATACCTGCTCCTGATATTAGAGGAAGATTGGAAATCTTAAAGATTCATGCTAAAGATAAAAAGGTTTCTGATGATGTTAATTTAGAAAGTATAGCAGAAGATACAGCAGGTTTTACAGGTGCAGAACTTGCAAATATTTTGAATGAAGCTGCAATTATAGCAACTATAAATAAACATGAAGAAATAGAAAATGATGATATAGAAGAGGCTGTCAAGAAAGTTACAGTTGGATTGGAAAAGAAAGAAAGAGTAATATCTGATAAAGATAAGAAATTAACAGCTTATCATGAAGCAGGACATGCTGTTGTAGGTAGATATTTGCCAACACAGTCTAATGTAAAAGAAGTTTCAATAATACCAAGAGGTGTTGCTGGTGGATATACAATGTATAAGAGTGATGAAGATAAATATTATATATCTAAAACAGAAATGCAAGAAAGATTGACGGCTTTGTTAGGTGGTAGAGCAGCGGAAAAATTGGTTTTAAATGATATTTCTACAGGTGCTTCAAATGATATAGAAGTTGCTACTAATATTGCTAGAGATATGGTTACAAAATATGGAATGAGTGATGTTTTAGGTCCTATTGATTTTAAAGGTAAAGAGCCTTATGAGATGCAACTTTTTGGTGAAAATATAGGTGATAAAATAGGACAAGAGGTTAAACTTCTTATCGATACAGCTTATGAGAGAGCTCAACAATTGTTGATTGAACATAGAGATAAATTAGAAGTGATTGCTCAAACTTTGTTGGAAAGAGAAAAAATTAATGAAACAGAATTTAACAAAATTTTTGAGGAAGAAAATTAAAAATATAATAGTTTAAGTTTAATGATTAATGAAAAAAGCTGTAAAAGTTACAGCTTTTTTTGAAAAAACATAAGGAAAAAGGAGAAAAAATGATAGCAGAAGTCATAATAAATAGAACAGCAAAAAAATTAAATAGAACATTTGACTATCAAATACCAAAAGAAATGGAAGAATACATATATGTTGGAACAAAAGTATTAGTACCATTTGGAAGAGCAAAAAAATTAGAAGAAGGATTTGTAGTAGGATTTAAAGAAAATACAGAATATGAAGTAAAAGAAATAGCAAAGATAGAAGAAAATTTAACTGAAAAGCAAATAGAATTAGCAAAATGGATGTCAAAGAAATATTACTGTAATGTAACGGATTGCATAAAATTAATGCAAACACCAGGAACTAGAACAAAAGAAAATAAAATAAAAGATAAGACAATAAATAGCGTATATTTAAAAAAAGAAGTAGAAGAGATAGAATATGAAATACAGAGTGGAATGATAAAATCGGAGAAACATCAAAGAGTATTGAATTTTGTGAAAAACAATGAAGGTGCCACAATACCAGAAATAGAAAGTTTTACAGATTGTTCAAGGGCAATAGTAAATACATTAATAAAAAATGGATATTTGGAAATAGTAGAACAGACAGTTAAAAGAGATCCATTGGCAAATAAGCAAATTGAACATATTGAAAAACTTATATTAAATGATGAGCAACTACAAGCATATAATAGTGTAAGACAAGCTATTAAAGAAAATAGATTTGAGGAATTTTTATTGTTTGGAGTAACAGGTTCTGGAAAAACAGAAATCTATTTGCAATTGATAGAGGAGATAGTAAAAGAAAGTAAATCTGCGATAATGTTAGTGCCGGAAATTTCACTTACTCCACAAATGATAGAAAGATTTATAGCAAGATTTGGAAAAGAGCAAATAGCTGTATTACATAGCAAACTTTCAATAGGAGAAAGACATGATGAGTGGGAAAGAATAAGAGAAAATAAAGCTAAAATAATTATAGGCGCGAGGTCAGCAATATTTGCTCCAATACCGAATTTAGGACTAATAATAATAGATGAAGAACATGATAGTTCATATAAATCAGAGTCAAGTCCTAGATATGATGCAAAAGAAGTGGCTTTGCAAATTGCACAAGATAATAAAATTCCATTATTGTTAGGAAGTGCAACTCCAGATATATCAACATATTATAATGCGACAGAGGGAAACAATATAACTCTTTTAGAATTGACAAAAAGAGCAAATAATGCACAGTTACCTAAAGTGGAAATAGTAGATTTAAAGCAAGAATTGGCAACTGGAAATCGTTCAATGTTAAGTAGAGAATTGTATAAAGATATAGAAGAAAATTTGAAAAATAAACAGCAGACTATATTATTTTTAAATCGTAGAGGTTTTTCAACTTTTATAATGTGCAGGGAATGTGGGTATACTGTGAAGTGTGATAATTGTAATGTAAGTATGACATATCATGGTTATGAAAACAAATTAAAATGCCATTATTGTGGAGCAGAAAAGCCAGTGGTGACTAAATGTCCAGAATGTGGAAGTGAAAAAATAAGATATTTTGGCACAGGAACTCAAAAACTTGAACAGGAGATTATAAAACAGTTTCCTGGAAGTACTACAATAAGAATGGATGTAGATACAGTAAGTAAAAAGAATTCGCATGAACAAATTTTAAATAAATTTAAAAATGAAAATATAGATATTTTGATAGGAACACAGATGGTTGTTAAAGGACATCATTTTCCAAATGTTACATTAGTTGGAGTTATTGCTGCTGATAGTTCTTTGAATATAGATGATTATAGGGCAACAGAAAGGACATTTCAAATTTTGACTCAAGTGGCAGGTAGAGCAGGAAGAGGTGAGTTACCTGGAAAGGTTATAATACAAACATATAACCCGGAAAACTTTAGTATACAAGCTGCTCAAAAGCAAGATTATTTGGAATTTTATGAAACAGAATTAGCTTTGAGAAAACAGTTGAAATATCCGCCGTTTTGCGATATAATAGTAATGAAGTTTGAAGGAAAAAATGAAAATATGATAAAACAATTAAGTTTAGAGAGCTATAATTTTTTGTGTGCTAAGAAATTTGATTGTGTTCAAGTTTTTAGACCTGCTCCTGCTCCTATTGATAAGATTCAAAATAGATTTAGATGGAGAATTATTATGAAAGGGATTCTAGATTCTAAGTTTAATGGAGCTTGCAATGAGTTGTTGAGTCAGATTTATATGAGAGATGTTAAAGATGTTAGGGTTAGTTTTGATGTTAATCCTAATAATATGGTTTAGTTGGAAAACAATTAGAATTTTGACTACGTCAAACATCATTTTAGATTTAGAAAGGGTGAGTGAGAAAAATGGCTATAAGAACTATAAGACTTGAAGGTGATGAGATATTACATAAGAAATCAAAAGAAGTTGATAAAATAGATGAAAGAGTAGTAGAATTAGTAAATGATATGATTGAAACAATGCATAAATATAATGGTGTGGGTCTTGCTGCTGTCCAAGTAGGTGTTTTGAAAAGAATCGTTGTTATAGATTTATATGATGATAATGGACCAATTGTTTTAATAAATCCTAAAATAATTAAAACAAAGGGAGAACAAGAAGTTGAAGAAGGATGTTTGAGTTTTCCTAATAAATTTGCTAAAATTGTTAGACCTGCAGAAGTTGTTGCAGATTATACAGATTTAGAAGGTAATTTGATAAGAGTTAAGGCTAAAGAACTTTTAGCTCAGGCTATTTGCCACGAACTTGACCATTTGGATGGACAACTTTTTGTTGATAAAATTATTCCAGGTACTTTGGAGTATGTGGAACCAGAGGAAAATAAATAGTAAGGTGTTTTTGGGGCCGGACTCAAAAAACACCTATCATATTTGAATAACTAAAATATGAAAATAGTAAAAAAGAAATTATAATAATAAAAGTCTATTGTGTAAAAATATTATAGGGTTTACTAATAGGCTTTTTTATCATATAGAAGATATAAAGTATGGTTTCTATAGATAGAAGAGGAAGCAAGAAGTTTTGAAAAAAACATTTTATTTCGCAAAAATAAAAATATTTACTTTTTGCGAAATGAGTAAAAAAGATTGCCATTAATTATATTTTATAGTAAAATATGAATATGTAAAGTAAAGAAGATTTGAAAAATGTAAAAAATGAAAGGAAATAGAATATGAAAGTTATATTTATGGGAACACCAGATTTTGCAATGGAAAGTTTAAAAGCATTAAATGAAGAAGGATACGAGATATTAAGTGTAGTAACAAATCCAGATAGACCAAAAGGAAGAGGAATGAAAATAATAGCTTCACCTGTAAAACAATATGCAGAAGAAAATGGAATGAAAATATATCAACCACAAAAAGTGAAAGGAAATATAGAATTTATAGAAGAATTGAAAAGTCAAAATCCAGATGTTATATGTGTTGTAGCTTATGGAAAATTGTTACCTAAAGAAATTTTAGAAATACCTAAATATGGTTGTATAAATGTTCATGGGTCATTATTACCAAAATATAGAGGTGCAGCACCTATACAATGGTCAGTGTTGAATGGAGATAAAACAACAGGAGTTACAACAATATATATGGATGAAGGTATGGATTCAGGTGACATGATTTTAAAGGAAGAAGTTAAAATAGGAGAATATGAGACGACAGGAGAATTGTGGGATAGATTATCAAAAGTGGGAGCACATTTATTAGTGAAAACTTTGAAGGAAATAGGGGCTGGAACTGCCAAAAGAGAAAAACAAGATGATGATTTTACAATGGCACCAATGCTAAATAAATCAATGGCACAAATTGATTGGGAAAATCGATCAGCAGAACAGATTAAGAATCTTATAAGAGGGTTAAATCCTATAATGGGAGCATACACTTATGTAAACAACAAAAAGTTAAAAATATGGAAAGCTGAGTTAAAGCCATATACAGAAAATGTTAAAGATTTAAAAAATGGGGATGTGGTTCTAGCAGATAGCAAGAAAGGTTTAGAGTTTAAAGCAAAAGATGGTATAATTAGAGCTATTGAAGTTCAAGGTGACAATGGGAAAAGAATGAAGGCAGAAGAATATTTAAGGGGAAATACTATAATTTGAAAGTATGATAAATTATAGAGAAACAAGAGTTTTATTAAAAATATTAGTTATAATCAAAAAGATATATTTGTGAAGACAATATATAAATAGTGGAAAAGTCTAATGGGAGATATTATAAAGTGTCTACTACTAGACTTTTTTTGTAAGTAAGTTTTATATATGAAGATAGTTAATAATAAGTTAGAAAATGTATAAAAAATAAAAGGTGCATTTTTAGTTTGTTCTATAAAACTTAATTGTATGATAAGATATTAAAACAAAGAAAATAAAAAACTTTTTTAGAGTTTTTTCTAAAAGCATAAAGGATAAAAAGAAAAAATTATGCTTTAGGAAAACTTTACTAAAAAAGTCATAATTAAGTTATAAACTTAAATAAAAATATATACTTAATTTTATAGCATATACCAACAAAAAAAGCAATATTAAGTTTAAAAAAAAAATGTAGAAAAATATATAAAAAATCAAAAAAATCGTTGATACTGTAAGTAAATACGATTTTTTATTTTTTTATTAAGTTTATAACTTAATAAAAAAATCAAAGGAGGAATGTAGAAAATGAACAGAAAAAGGAAAAACGCAAGAGGAATCACGCTAATAGCATTAGTAATAACAATAATTGTACTATTAATATTAGCAGGAATAACAAATATATAATAAAATGCTGATATTTCAAGGGGTTGAAGTCTTGATATTCAGCATTTGTTATTAATTTGTTATTAATTTATAAGAATTTATAGAAGTTTATGATGTTTTTCTAATATTATTTAACACAATAATTTTTCCAGTTTTATATGTTACAAGTTTTATTGCTTCAATTTTTTCCTCTATGTAAATATGATTATAAGTATCACTTCCAATATTACCATTTTTGTGACCTATAATAGAATTTATTATTGTTTGTTTTATATTTAATCTTTGTAATTCTGTTTCAAGTGTATGTCTACCACAATGAGCAGTTTTGTTTGCTAGGAATGGGTGGTTGCCTCTGAAATATAATCTATAATAAGTGTTATAGTCTGCATAAAAGAGTCTTTTACCGTTAGATTTCATAAATAAAAAATCGTTATTTTCATTATAATACTTTTCAAAAATGGACTTAATATCAGGGTGTATAGGGATTTCTCTGTTAATACCATTTGCAGTTTTTATACCTCCAACAAAAAAACCTTCTTTTAAATGAATGTTTTTAGTGTAAAGAAAGAATAATTCTTCCGCACGACATCCAGTATAAATGGCAAGTAAAAGGATATTTCTAACGAGATCTTCTTTATCATTATCGGTTTGGATTTTCCATAAATAGTCAATTTGATCATAAGTGAATGGCATTTTTTTATTTTTTTGAATATGTGAACCAGTTGCTTTTAATGTGTCAGTATATTTTTTGTCAATAATATCTTCATTATATGCATATTTATCCATATTTTTTAATAAAGTAATACATTGTTTTATAGATGATGGAGTTTTGCCATTTAAAAATGATTGAAAATCTGATGTTCTTAATTCTCTATAAATTTTATCATAAAGTTCTTCGGAATGATTATAGGCATTTATCATATTTAATGAACTATGTAATGCAAATTTACCATTACCAGGCTTAATGTGCTTCTCTCTTTCAATTTGCATTTCTTCTTTAGTTGGAAATAGATTGTTTTTCATTTCTTCAAAAACTTGCTTAAAAGTATAGTTTCTTTTGTTTTTTCTATGTATATTTGCACTTATGATATTAACAGGTACAAGAGGATATGGAACTTTAGGAAAGAATGCAATCCTGTCATATTTATTTTGTTTTATTTTTAATGGTATAGGGTTTTTATGGTATATTTCTAAACATACCAAAGCATCTAATTGTTCTTCAAAAGTATCGATATCATAGTACAATGGTTTACCATATAAATCTTTACCTATTAATATTCTTGCAGCATAAGGTTTTTGACGACCTTTCCCTAAAAAAGCTACTGTCCCTGTTCCATTTGCTCTTTTTTTCATAATTTTCATAATAAAAATACCTCCAATTTTATAATTTATTTTTAATAAACTATTGAAAAGTGAAAGTATTTTTTGTATAATATTAGTACATTCACTTTTAATAGTGTTTGCAAGGAATAAATGTATCGGTTCGTGGTAAAATTGATTACATCTATTCCTTATTTTTTTATTTATTCTTATTTTGTTTTTTCTTATTCTTTAAAAATTCAGCAAATCGCCTTAATTCTTCAATATCATTATCATCAAGTCCTTCTGTATCAATGTTATTTTTTGAAACAAAATTAGAATTTTTATTTTTTTCATATTCCGCTAAATCAGCATAACCAGCTTTAACATATAAATCCAAGTAACTAACTCCATATACTGAAGCTAATTTTTTCAAAACTACTGCACTGGCTCTGCGGTGTCCATTTTCTACAAGAGATAAGTAGCTATTTGAAACTTTAGCTAATTCATATACCTCTCTAGTGGATAATCCTTTATTTTCTCGTAATTTTTTTAGATATAGGCCCATTTCTTTAAGAGACATTTCCATAATGATTCCTCCAATCAATAATATTATATCATTTATGATTACTTTTGTAAAGAATTTTATAAAAATTATTAAAAAAGTGTTGACAAATGAAATTTATATGATATAATGCTTTCAAAAGAAAACAGGAAGGAGATGAAAAAATGGCAAATAGAACTATAATACTTAAGGACGCGGAAATATTTAAAAACATTATAACTAAAGAAGGATTTTCTTACAGACAGCTGGCAAAAGAAGCGGATTGTTCACAAACTCAAATTAGTTTAATAGCTAATGGGGAAAGAAATCCTAGTCCAGAACTAGCAGTTAATATTTGTAGAGTACTTAACAGGCAATTTGATGATATTTTTTTTATAAAAAGTGATTTCAAAAGAAATCAAAAATAACCACGAACCGATACAGAAAAAGAAAGAGGGTGAGAACTTGGAAGATGATAATGAAGAAGTAGAAAGGTTAACTCCTGCAGATATTGCACCAAAATTAAAAATGAGTGTTGAAGGAGTTAGAGCAGCATTAAGACAAGACAAATTTCCATTTGGAATAGCATTTCAAGGAAAGACAGGACAATGGAACTATTTAATAATAAAAAGCAAATTTGAAAAATGGTTGAAAAATATTTAGGGAGGTGAATTTAATGAAAAAAATAAACAAAAGCAAACTATATGAACTTATAGGAAAAGCAACAGTAAGAGCAACAGTATGGGCAATGTCAGTATATTTAGTATATCAAGCAAGCTTGTATATATTAGATAATTGTATAACAGTGTACAGATAAAACATAAGTAAGAGAAACTATTTGAAAGGAGGAAGATATATGTTTTTTGCAATAGCAGGATTTTTATTTGGAGCATTATTAGTAGTTCTATTTAATGAAAATGCAGAAAGAGCAAATGAATTGTTAAAAGATACAATAAACAATTTAGAAGGAGATATAGATCTATTAAATTCAAAGATAAAAAATAGAGACAAAATGATAGGAAAGCAACAGAAAGATAATGAAATATTATTAAACAATGCCGATGAGTTAAGAGCAAAAATAGAAGATTTAGAAAACAATATAGAAATATTAACAAATAATTTAACAGACGAAAATAAAGAACTAATTCCAGACTACCAATCAGAAAATTAGTTCAATAAAACACATAAATTATGGATTTCTATTGTTATTATAGCATTTTTAACAGTAGAAATCAAGAGGAGAATGAAATGGAAACATTAGAACAATTAGAAAATGCGTATTTTATTTTAAAGATGCAAGATAAATGGAACAGTGAAGACTATAAATATGCAAACGAACTAAAAGAAAAAATTAGAAATTTGAAGGGAGAACAAAAATGCAAAATTTAAGTTTATATGACATAGTAGGGGCATTTCCAAAATTGATAGATCAGGAAGAAATGTCAGAAGAAGATAAAAAAGAAGTAGAGAAAGAATTGATAGAATTATTACAACGAAAAAGTCAAAATTTAATTGGATATACAAGAAACATAGAATTAACTATTGAAGCAATGAAAAGTGAAGAAAAGCGAATTTCAGAACAAAGAAAAGCAATGGAAAATAAACTTGAAAAATTTAAAGAATATGTAAAAGAATGTATGGAACAAAATGGATTCACAAAAATAGAAACGACATTAGGAACATTAAGCATAGCCAAAAATCCAATAAGTGTAGAAATATATGATGAAAAGCAAATACCAGATGAATATAAAACAAAAGTGGTAACAGTAAAAGTAGATAAAACAGCAATAAAAAAGGCATTAAAAGAAACAGGAGAAATAATACCAGGGGCAAAAATAATAGATAATAAAACGAGTTTAAGAATAAAGTAGGTGAGTAAGATGGAAGTTAAGGAAATGAATATTTTTGAGAAAATGTTAAATATAACAAATGAAATAGCAAATGTAAATAAAAATTTAACAGTAGGAGAAGGCAAAAGTTCATACAAAGCAGTAGGAGAAGCAGATATATTAAAAGCAGTTAAGGAATTAGAGTTTAAGTATAGAGTATATAGTTATCCAACAAATAGAGAAGTAATAGAAAGTACAATGTACACAACAACTAATAATTATGGAGAAAAGAATAATATTTTTAGCAGAATAAAAACAACTTATAGATTTGTAAATATAGATAAGCCAGATGAGTATATAGAAACAATTACTTTTGCAGAGGGAATTGATACACAAGATAAAGGTTCAGGAAAAGCAATGACTTATTCAGATAAATATGCATTAATGAAAAGCTATAAAATTATAACAGGAGAAGATCCAGACCAAAATCCGAGTGAAGCAGGTTACAAAAGACAACAGACAGCAGCGAAAACAACTAATAGTAAAATAACAGAAGTAGAAGCAAAGTCAATATATGCACTTATGATAAGAAAAGGACTTGATGTTGAAACAGCTTTAGAAAGAAATTACGGAATAACTTATACAACAGATTTAACAAAGGAACAATATATAGCAATATTAAATAAATGTAATACAATGCCAGATAAAAAGTAGGTGATTAAATGCAAACTACAGGAACATTAGAGGAAATAAACATAGATTATAAGACCGGAAAACCTAAAATAAGCTTTTTAATTGACGGAAAGGACAAGTTATCAGATATAGAACAGCTAAAAGGCTTAAAACTTAAAATAGAAGCAAAAAAGTACATAAAAAAGAGAACAATTAATGCTAATAATTATTTTTGGAAACTTTTACAGGAATTATGCGAATTATCTGAAACAGATACAGTTGAAGAATATAGAAGAAGAGTTAAAGAATTAGGAATATTTAGAAGATTTAAGATAGAAGCAGAAAATATAAAAACATTTGAAAAAATGTGGAATGCACAAGGAATAGCATGGTTTTGTGAAATAGCAGATACAACGTATATAAATAATACAGAATTTAAGATAATAAATGCTTATTATGGTTCAAGTTCTTTTAACTCAAAGCAAATGAGTAGGCTTATAGATAGTGTAGTTCAAGATTGTAAAGTTTATGGAATAGAAACAAAATCACAGAAGGAAATAAATAGCTTATTAGAAAGCTGGGGTAAAAATGAGCAAAAGAAGTAAAGCTTGTGAAATATCACAGAAAGTAAAAGAAATAGTATGGAACAGAGATAATCATAAATGTATTTCGTGTGGTAGATATGTTCCAAAAACTTGTGCAAATGCACATTTTATAAAAAGAAGTCAACGGTGGTTTAGGCATAGAAGAGAATATAGTTACATTATGCCCAGAATGTCATTATCAAGAAGATTTTGGACAAAATACAGAATTATATGAGGACTACATAGAAAACTATTTAAAAGGTATTTATGGAGCAAATTGGAACAAAGAAAAGTTAATTTATAAAAAAATATTAGGAGGTAATGAAAATGAAATTTAAAATTGGAGATAGAGTAAAAATAATAAGCAAAAAAAACGGCGATCAATATACGACTTATGGATTTAAAATTGGCGATATATGTAGAATTGCAAAAATAGATAATAATAGACTAGCAATATATAAAGATAAAGGAGATTATTTTGGCTTTATATTTAAATACAATGTAGAATTAGCACAAGAAAACCAATTTACAAAAGCAGATTTAAAACATGGCGATAAATGTACATTAAAAAATGGACAAGTAATATTTTTCGATAAAACTTCTAACTATTCTTTTGATAGTATTGATGAACAATTAAGATATTTTAATGATGATGTAAGTATAGCAAAAGTCGAAAGACCAATAAAATATGAAACAGTATTTGAAAGAGAAGAAGTAGTATTAGATGAAACAGAAAAAAGATATTTATCAGGAGTTATCAGACCTTTTAAGGATAAAGTTAAATACATACAAAAATGGACATATTCAACAGGAGTTAAGGAAATAAAGATTGCAACTTCAAAAACTATAACAAGACTTCCAGGATTTACAAATGATATTTACAAAGGAATGAAAGAAAATAAAAAATACACATTAAAAGAATTAGGATTATAAGGCAACAAGGGCAGACATAACAAAGTTTGCCCTTATATTGTACGAAAGGAGAAACAATGGCAGAAAGAAGAATGTTTGCAAAAACAATAATAGATAGTGATGCATTTCTTGATATGCCACACACAACTCAATTATTATATTTTCATTTAAGTATGAGAGCTGATGATGATGGATTCATAAATAATCCTAAAAATATAATGAGAATGATAGGGTGCAAAGATGATGACTTAAAAATACTACTAACAAAAAAATTCTTATTACCATTCGAAAGTGGTGTAGTAGTAATAAAACATTGGCAAATACACAATTACATACAAAAAGATAGGTATCATGAAACAAAATACAAAGAAGAAAAATCAATGCTAAAACTTGATGAAAATAAAGCTTATACATTAATGGATACAAAATGTATACAAGATGTATACAAAATGGATACCCAGGTTAGAGATAGGTTAGAGTTAGGTAAGGATAGTATAGAGTTAGATAATAATATACCAGCTTCCGAAGAAAAATCTTCTACAGCTTCTGTAAAAGCCAACAAGCACAAATATGGAGAATATAAAAATGTGTTGTTGAAAGATGAAGAATTACAGAAACTACAGAAAGAATATCAAAATTGGGAAGAACTTATAAAATACCTTGATGAGTATATTGAAATGAAAGGGTATAAAGCAAAATCACATTATTTATGTATAAAAAAATGGGTTGTAGATGCAGTAAAAAAAGAGAACTTAAAAAATCCTAAAAAAGAAAAAAACACAAGCAAGGTGGTGGATTTTTAAATGAATAAAGAAGATTTTAAAAGGCAATTAGGAAAAATACAAATAGCATATAATAAAAAATTTACACAAGAAGAAGCTAGGATGTGGTTTCAGGAATTTCAAAATATATCTGCAGAAGAATTTGGAAAAACAGTAGACCAGATAATCAAGACTAATAAGTTTACACCGAAAATAGCAGATATAAAAGCAAAAATAAGTGAGAATACATATAGATATTACTCAGAAGACCCACGAAAAAATTTATATAAAAATTTAGAATGGGGAGAATTTGTAGATTAAAGGAAGTGATAAACAAATGAATACAATAA
Organism: Clostridium sp. 27_14; assembly: GCA_001916035.1. GTDB lineage: Bacteria > Bacillota > Clostridia > TANB77 > CAG-508 > CAG-269. The sequence goes on from MNRQ01000027.1 coordinate 20,422, forward strand.
CATATCAGACTCGACAAATGAGTTTAGACGACATACAAGATAAGACAAAAATAAGATATATACAAATTTTAAATAGATTAGACAAGCCTAAGACAGCGAAAGAATTAGCAGTAGAATTATTTGATTTAGGTTTTATACCAAGTACAGAAAGAAATTATACAGCACCAAGGCTAACAGAATTAGAAAAAATGGGATATGTAAAAGCAATAGATAAAAAGAAATGCCAATATACAGGCAAAACAGTAGCAGTATATGAGAGAACAGAAAACGGTTTTATTGCAATAAATATGAACCATATTCCAAGAATAGATTAGGAGGTAATTATGATAGAAAAATGTAACAAATGTAATAGTGAAGAATTATTTGTAGAAATACAAGGCAACAGAAGGGGATTATTTTGTGGCAAATGTGGTAGATGGCAAAAATGGATTACAAAACAAGAATTACAAATAGGAAAGTTTAAAGGCTATAAGATAATAGGAGGTAGTTATGATAATAGTAAGTCAAGATAAGACAAATATAGTTAATTTTGATAATTTAACACCAATATACATAACACAAGATGAAGAAAAAACAGCATTTTTTATAAGATATGAAACAGTAGATAGCTTATATGATGATTTAGGATTTTATAAAACAGAAGAAAGAGCAAAAGAAGTATTACAAGAAATTGTAAAAACAACTATTGAAACAAGAAAAAATCAAAATTTTAATAGCCTTTTTGGTGGATTAGAAATTATACCCCAAAATACTTATTATGAAATGCCAGAGGACTAGCTAGGAGGTAGTTATGGACGAATATTTTGAATATTTTCAGCACCTAAACAAACAAATTCATAATTTAAGTAAAAAGCAGTATGATGAAATTGAAGAATTTTTAGGAGATATGGAACAATCTATAAATGGAGATACAACGCTTAAAGAAATAGAAAAATATATAAAAAAATATAGAAGAAAAAACAAAATATTATTTATAGCGTTTAAAACAAGAAATAAAAACAAACTAGCACATATTTGCAAATATATTATTGATTTGGAATGGCATAACGAATGGGCAATAGCAGTTGCTGGGCAAAGTACACCAACAATTTTTGGCTGGTTTGATGTTTAGGAGTAGATTATGAAATATAATTATCCACCGCTTGAGCGGCAAATGTGTAAAGTGCATAGGTTGTAACAGACTTGAAAATGAAAACTTTAAAGGAATTTGGAGATGTGAAAATTATATAGAAAAGGAGCTAAAGAAAAGTGAACAAATACAGAAATAAAAAAGTAATAGTAGAAGATTATGTATTTGATAGTATAGCTGAAAGCAAAAGGTATAAAGAACTAAAACTATTATTAAAAGCAGGCGAAATAAGTGATTTAAAATTACAACCAAGATTTTTACTACAAGATAGTTTTAAGAAAAATGGTAAAACTTTTAGGAAAATCGAATATGTAGCTGACTTTCAATATATAGAAAATGGCAAAACAATAGTAGAAGATGTAAAAGGAATGCAGACCGATGTATTCAAATTAAAACATAAATTATTTGAAAAGAAGTATCCTGAATTGGAATTAAGAATAATCAAATGAAAGGAAAATAAAAGATGAACAGAAAATGTAAAATAGAATTATACAATGATCACTTTGAAAATGCCAAAAGATATGGAATACCACATGCACAACTAATTATAGCAGATATACCATATAACCTTGGGAATAATGCTTATGCAAGTAATCCAAGCTGGTACATAAATGGAGATAATAAAAAAGGAGAAAGCGATAAAGCGAATAAAGCATTCTTTGATACCGATAAAGACTTTAAAATAAACAATTTTTTTGATTTTTGTACAAGATATTTAAAGAAAGAACCGAAAGAAAAAGGACAAGCTCCAGCAATGATAGTATTCTGTGCTTTTGAACAAATGCAAATGGTAATAGATGAGGCGAAAAGACATGGTTTAATGAAAAGTTATCCGCTTGTATTTGTAAAAAATTATTCAGCATCAGTATTAAAAGCTAATATGAAAATAGTAGGAGCAACAGAATATGCAGTGGTACTTTATAGAGATAAACTACCAAAATTTAATAATGGCAAAACAGAAGAACAAAAAGGAAAAATGATATTCAACTGGTTTGAATGGAAGAGAGATAATTCTAAACTATATCCTAAGATACATCCAACACAAAAACCAATTACCTTATTAAAGCAACTAATAGAAATATTTACAGATGAAGGTGATGTAGTAATAGATCCAGTAGCACGGAAGTGCAAGTACATTAAGAGCATGTGCAGAATTGAAAAGAAACGCTTATGGCTTTGAAATAAAAAAGGATTTTTATAATCAAGCAAAAGAAAAAATGATAAGTGAAGATATTTTAAATGGAATGATGGAAGATGGACAAGTTACATTTGAAGCACTTATGTAAGAAGGTAAGAGATGATAGAAGTAAACGAATATGTGAGAACAAATAAAGGAAATATAGGAAAGGTAGTTGAAATAAGATTAGGATTTAACAAAGATACACAATTATATCAAAATGTATATATGTTAGATAATAGATTATGGACGATTTTAGAATATATAGTAAAACAAAATAAAGAAATTACAAAAGTATTAAATTTAGCAAATCAAATGCTAGAAGAAATGGGGGATAAATAATGAAAAAGAATTTTAAAAGAATAATATCAAGTTTATTAGTAGTTTTTATAGGGATATGTTTAATATTGCCAACAAATGTATATGGAAGAGCTCATACATCAGTGCATAGCTCAACACATACATCAGTACATAGTTCAGTTAAAGCAAGTACACCTAGTACAACAACTAAATCAAGTTCAAGTAGTGTTAAAGCAAGTACACCGACAAGTAGTAGTAAATCATCAAGTGTAAGTTCATCAACACCTAAAACAACAACAAGTTCAAGTACAGGAAAAACTTATACAACAACTAAAAGTGAAACAGGAAGAACAATAGTAAATCACGAAACTGTAAAACCAAAAGAAAGTACAACAATAGTAAATAACAATCCAACATATTATACTAATTATTCAACACAGCCAAGTTATTCATTAAGTAATAGTATATTTAATTATTATATGTTAAGTGAAATTTTTAAAGATAAAGACAAAGAAAAAGACAAAGTTAGTGAACAAGATATAGTTAAAGCATTAGAAGAAAAAGGATATTCAAAAGAAGAAATTGACAAAATTTTAGATGAAGCAAAAACAGAGGAAAATGAAAACAAACCATTTTATGATGGATGGAAATGGTATAACTGGACAATCTTTATCGGAATTATATCAATATTAACTATTGGACTAATAGCGTTAATAGTTTTTATATGTTCTTTATAGGAGAAGAAAATGAAAATAAGAGAAAAATTATATAGAGTAGTAGAAAAAGATACAGAATATTTTGAGTGGTATGACATTATGATGCTTATTTGTATATGGGTAAGCATCGTTCCACTAATATTTAAAGAACAAAATAAATTTACTTATGTAATAACTATAATAACAACTTTGATATTTGTAATAGACTATATTTTAAGATGGATAACATCAGATTATAGGCTAAAAAAAGGAGTAATTAGTTTTATAAAATATCCAATAACATTTTCGGCAATATTTGATTTAACAATTATAATTTCGTGTTTTAGTGAATTTTATAATAACCCAATTCTAACATTATTTAGTACATTTAGAATTTTAATGATTGCTAAAACATTAAGGTATTCTAAAAAATTTAAAATAATAAAAAATGTAGTAGAAAAAAATAAAGATATTTTAAAAGTTGTATGTGGATTTACAATAGGATTTATATTCGTAAGTGCATTAATAATGTTTCAATTTGAAGGACAAAGTTTTAATAATTTTTTTGAAGCAATATATTGGAGTACAACTGTTTTAACAACCGTTGGATATGGTGATATATGTCCTAAAACAGAAATAGGTAAATTAATAAGTATAATATCAAGTTTAGTAGGAATAGCATTTGTAGCTTTGCCAACTGGAATTATAACAACAGGATTTGTTGAAGAATTAAATAAAGAGAAAGAGGTAGATAATAATGAAAAAATTAACAAAAATTAAAATATTATGGGATAGGTTTTTTAATAAGATTGTGAAAGTAGATAACATAGAAAAAGTGGAAGAAGGATTAAGTAGACAAAAAGAGGCTTTAAAAAAACTTAATGAAAGTTATTATAATGCAAAAGGTACTTTAGATACATATAAAGATGAATTAAAGAAAAATGAAAATAATTTAAAGAGATTAGATAGATGTTTTGATATATGTAAAACGAAAAATGACAAAAAAGGTGCAAAACAAGTATATGATGAAACAAATACTACAAAACAAAGAATATCAGTATTAAAAGAACAAATAGCAAAACAACAATTAATAGTAGAAAGATTTTTAGAAGCTAAAGAAAAATATGAAAATGGAATAAGAAACTTACAAAATAATTTAGAAACAATGAAATCAAAAGATAGATTTAGTAAAGCAGTAAAAGAATATAATGAAAACTTTGGAGAGTTTGAAGAATTTAATATTGATGATATTCAAAGAGATATTGATAATGAATTTAATGCAAGTAATGCAAAATTAGAAGAACAATCAGATACATTAGATTTAGATGAAATAGAGAACACAAGTAATTTTGAAGAATTGTGGGGTAAAGAATAATGGAAGAATATAAATATAAAGAAGAGTATGATGATATGGTAAAAGAATATAACAACTTTAAAAAAATATATGAAATATTAAAAATATCAGCTAAAGAGATTCAAAAAAGTATGGGAAAAAATGATACAATATCATACTTTTGCATAATCACAAATGAAGAAAAAACATATATTACATTTTATGAGGAAGATGGAACGCAACTAATACAAGTAGAAGTTCAAAAAGATTATAAAAACTTTTTTGAATTATTTGATACTGAACTTATAAGAGAAGCAGATGTTGAAAGACCTCAAAATGATGGATATAAATACCGTGGATTTATATTTAATTATAATGAAGAACCATATTTTATAAAACAAATATTATTTGATGAAATTAAATTCGAAAATACTGATTTAATAAAAGAGATAAAAGATGAACTAGAATATTATAAAGACAAAATTATAACAAAAAAGAATGAAGTTTTTGATTATACAGAAACAAATAATATATTAAATCAATATAAATTTGAGGAGGACTAAACAATGAATGAAGAAGAAGCGATAGAAAAACTAAAATACATTAATATGGCTTATGATTGTAATAATTATTACAGTAGATATGAGTTAGACTGTATAGAAACAGTCTTAAATCTATTAGAAAAGAAAAATAAGATAATAGATTTAATGGCAATAGTGATAGGCAATGAACCATTACCAACAGAAGAATATTGTATTTTTAGAAATTTTGATTGCCCAGTTGTTGGTGGAAACAGAGATTGTAAAGACTGTATAAAACAATATTTTGAAAATAAAGCAAAAGAATTAATAAACAGATAAAAGAGCATACTACATCTAAAGAGTTTCTAAAGAGGTGTAGTATGCAAGATAAAGAGATAATTCAAAAATGGAAGCAAGGATTAAGTAAAAATCAATTAGCAACAATGTACAAAAGACAATATAATCAAGAAATAAAGATAATAAGAAGTACAGTAAGACACAGGCACGATGGAAGATACATAAGCAATTATGAGGCATTAGCTTATGTTGAAAGAGTAATATATAAATATTTGAAAGGAAAAGCAAATGAAAATACCAAAAGTAATTAGTAAAAATGGACATGAATACATACTAGTAGCAAAATGTAATGAAAATTTATATTTATATAAAGATCTATTATACGGGTACAAAGAAACATTTACAAAATTTGACTTAGGATTAATAACAGAAAAAGGAAACATGATAAGCACAGCAAAAAAGTGTGGAAGTGGAAAAATATAGTTAAGGAGGTACACTAATGACACGAGAAAACTTAATAGTATTATTAAAAGAATATAAAGAAAATAAGGCAAGATTAAATATTAAGCTTAAAGAGTTAAAGACATCAAGAATAAAATTAAAATATGTTGATTCTGATACTAATATGACATCTTCATACGGAGATAATCAAGATATACATAGTAAAAACCAAATAAGTGATAAAGTATCAAAAAAAGTAGAAGAAAATGATATAAGAAGAATTGAATTAGAAAACAAAATAGAAGAATTAGAAAAAGAAGTCAAAGAATTAATAGAAAAGGTAGAAGCGGTTGAAGATCGACTAGAAGGATTGAAGTATAAAGAAAGAGAAATATTAACAGCTTATTATGTCGAAGGAAGAACGGCTGAAGACATAGGAAATAGATTATACTTTAAGCTGTTTAATCAAACTAGAAGCGATAGACACATACAAAGAATTATAGAAAAAGCTACTGAAAAGATGATAAAATTCTAAATGTCGTGAAAATGTCGTAAAAATGTCGTAGTATTATACAAAAATATATAGTATAATAACAATAGTAAAAAAGCCGAGAGGCAAAAATAAAAAAGCCCCTTTAATTTCATATAATAGAAAGGCGGCTTGTCCTTATGGCACTGATGGATTTCACAGAAGAGATGGAAAATGTTGCCGTAGTTTTCATGGGAACGGGTGATCAGGTGAGTGAATTCCGCTCGGTTTTCCATAAGAAGGGAAATCACCTTTTCCTGGCAGAGATCTCCTGCAGGTCCGGCCAGAAAACTAAGGTCAAACACAACGCTTCTGTAATATAAAATATGTCTGGAATCTGACTTGATTCCATGCAGAACACCGCTTGTACATTTAACGGAGATAAGAAAGAACTATATTTGGATGCATATAAAAAATTTGAAAATAAATGTATAAAAATAGATTAAATTAGTTATTACCAGAATGCTAGGTAACTGATAATATAATAAAAATACACTTCCTTGTAGGATAAAAAAAGTTGTATGGTATAGAACTTTCCTAGCAAGTTCTAATATTAAAAATTGTATATAGTGATATATTATCTAAAGTGAAAATCAGTCCAATGTGGAGTAATAGATAGAGATTGCAATCGGTATATCATTACATAGAGTTTTTAATAAAAAAGAAGGAGTACGTATGACTAATCAAGAAAGAATAGAAAAATATAAAAAAGAGTATTGTACAAGATGTAAAAACAATAACAAAAATGATTGTGAAATAAGAATATTTAAAAACAATAATATAGTATGTACAAAGTGTGTGTATTATGAGAGACAAGATTAACTATGCAAATTGCATGCAAAGAAAATGTGAACAATGTAGATACTATGATTATTGTTTTAGATATAAACCAAAAAAGGAGAATGAAAGTGTATTTAAAAGTAAAATCAAAGAAATTAAAAAATCTTAGTATAAAAATATCTCAAGTTAAAAATAATTTGGTTGTGAATATATTAAATAAAAAAGGTTATGAATGTAATAATTCACAAATAAGTCAAATTAAAGCAAATAGAAAATTAAATTCAGAGCAGAAAAAAGTAATATTAGAAAATCGAAACGAAAAAGTATCAAAAATTGGAAGTTACTATGTATGGGAAGCAGATGTTATAGTAAAGATAGTAGACAAAGTAACAGGAAAAGAGGCATAAGACTATGTGGAATATATTTTTAGGAATAATATTAAGTTGTATAGGAGTAATAGCAATAGCATTTACTCTTTTTATTTTTGTTACAATAATAGATGTTGTTACAATAATAGATGTAATGATAAAACAATTTAAAAGAAAATAATTTTAATAAATTTTAATTAGGAAGGGGTGAACCAAGTGTTAAGTGAAAAACAAATGCAATGTATAAACTTAATGGTTATAGAAAATAAAACACAAAAACAAATAGCAAAAGAATTAAAAATAACAGAACAGACAATATGCAACAAAAAAGATAAAGAATTTAAAAATGAAATAGAGCAAAATATAAAAGAAAATTTTGGTTCACTTGCAGTAGAAGCACAAAAGGAACTGAAGAAACTATTAAAATCAAATAACGAATATATAAAAATGCAAGCAGTAAAAGATATTCTTGATAGAGCAGGATATAAACCTACAGAAAGAATAAAGAATGAAGTAGAACCTTCTAAAAAATTTGCAGATATTTGCAAACAATTAGGTGGTGAAGGACTAAATGAATAATAAAGAAAAAGTTTTTGAATTATCAGAAAAATATATTGATTTTTGCAATACAACAGAAAATGTAGATGTTGATGTATTAGAAGGAACAACAGCATCAGGAAAAACAACAATAGGAGCAGGCGTAAAGTTTATGGAAATGGTATCGCTATCTAGGAAAAAAGAACATATAATAGCAGCAAGAACAACAGGTGTTGCTGAAAAAAATATAATAAATCAAGATAATGGAATATTAGATATACATAAGAATGCTGTATATTGTGGAAATGGAGACAAAGACCATAAGTTTCCACATATAAAATTTGAAAACAAAATTATATATGTATTAAGTTATAAAAATAAAGACCAATGGGAAAATGCCTTAGGTGGCCAATATGGTTGTGTATACATAGATGAAGGAAATATAGCAGACATAGATTTTGTTAGAGAGATTTTAACAAGAAATGATTATTTATGTATAACATTAAATCCAGATGATCCAAACTTGCCTATTTATGATGAAGTAATAAATCATGCTAGACCATATAAAAAATATGCTAAGGATGTACCTAATGAAATAATGAAAGAATTAAATAAAGTTGAGCCAAAGAAAAATTATAGATATTGGTTTTTTACTTTTTATGATAACAAAGGTTTAACAGAAGAAGAAATAGAAAAGAAAAAAACAGTAGCACCAATAGGAACAAAGTTATATAAAAATAAAATACAAGGACTAAGAGGAAAAGCAACAGGGCTATGCTTTAATTTACAACCTAAAAACATAATAACATTAGAAGAAGCAAAACAAATGAAATTTAAGTTGTTTTCTGTTGGTTGTGATACATCATATTCAAAGGAAAGCCACGATAAAGTAACGTTGGAAGGCATAGGCATAACAACAGATAATAAATGTGTTCTATTAAAAGAAAGAACATTCAATAATAAAGATAGAACAATACCATTTGCACCATCAGATGTAGTGCAATGGATTGTTGAGTTTATGGAAGAGTTCAAAAACGAATGGGGATTTGCAAGAACATGTTTTATAGATAATGCAGACCAAGGAACAATAATGGAAGCAAACAAAGCAAAGAGACAGAATGCATTAGTATATAATTTTGAAAACGCATGGAAAAAAACAAAAATAATCACTAGAGTTCAACTACAAGAAAGTTGGTTGAATACTGGTGATTTTTTAATTGTTGAAACTTGCAAAGATTACATAGATGAATGTAATAAATATTCATTTGATGAAGATAATCAACCAGAAGACGGAAACGACCACAGCATAAATGGTTGCCAGTATGCTTGGTTACCTCACAAAAAGAAAATTGGAAATTGGGAAGTAATAAAGAAATTGATTAAAGATGAGGAGGAATAATATATGAGTACAAGAAGCACATTATTTCAAACACCAACAATTGAGATAGATCAAAGTAGATATGAAGAATTGATACAAAAGGAATTAAAATATAAACAATATAAAGAACAAGCAACAATAGAAGTAATCAGAATAATAGAAGGTCAAGGTAGTGAAACAGTAACAACTGAAAGCGAGGAATAAAATGGGGACAGTAAATGATAAAATAAAAAATGTAATACGAAATTGGTTAGAAATACAACCAAGTGTAGGAGATACAATAACAATACAAGAAACAAATACATTTGAAGGCAACTGTTTTAGAAATCTATTATGGTATAGAGGAGATGCATCAGAATTACATCAGTACTATACACAAACAGATGACTTAATGGGAAATGCTAAGTTTTGGGCAGCACAAAGTACAACTGGTATAAATATTAGAAAAATACATACAGGATTACCTGCTATGATAGTGGATATGTTAGCCGATATAATTGTTGATAGTTTTAATAAAATAGAAGTTAAAGGAAACAACGAAGCACAAACAAATTGGGAAGAAATAGTAAAAGAAAATGACTTTAAGGAAACATTAAAACAGGCGATAATAGATGTATTTGTACAATGTGATGGAGCATTTAAAATAAGTTATGATACAGACATAAGTAAATATCCTATAATAGAATTTTATTCAGGACAAGATGTTGACTTTGAATATACAAGAGGAAGAATAACAGGAGTAAACTTTAAGAATAAATACCCTAAAAAAGATGTTTGTTATACTCTTTTTGAAAAATATTCTAAAGATGGAATAAAATACGAATTGTACAAAAATGACCATTTAATGCAAGATTATAAAGCTATTCCAGAAACAGCAGAATTAAAAGAACCAAAAGATACCAAATTTATGATGGCTGTACCGATGATGTTTAACAAATCAAAAAAATATAAAGGTAGAGGCCAAAGTATATTAGAAAAGAAATTAGATGCTTTTGATAGTTTTGATGAAGTATGGAGCAAATGGATAGATGCATTAAGAGATAATAGAACAATAACATATATTCCAGAAGATTTAATTCCAACAAATAGCAATGGAGAATTGATAAAACCAAATACATTTGATAATAGATATGCAAAAGTAGGAAGTACAACATCAGAAACAGAAAGTAGCAAAATTACAAGAGAAAAAGGAGATTTTGATTATGAAGGAATGTTACAATCATACATAACAGCATTAGACTTGTGTTTACAAGGGCTAATAAGTCCATCAACATTAGGAATAGATGTAAAAAAGCTAGATAATGCAGATGCACAAAGAGAAAAAGAAAAAGCAACACAATATACAAGAGGGAAAGTAATAGATGTATTAGAAAAAGTTATTCCTAAATTAGTTACAATATGCTTAAAAGCATATGATTTAGCACAAGAAAAAACAGCAGGAGAATATGAAGCAATAGTTGATTTTAAAGAATACGCAAACCCTTCATTTGAAGCAACAGTAGAAACGGTATCAAAAGCTAGACCTGGTCAAAATGTAATGAGTATTGAAAAAACAGTTGATACAATGTATGGAGATAGCTTAACAAAAGAAGAAAAAGAGGAAGAAGTAAAAAGACTAAAAGAAGAAGCAGGAATAATTCAAAAAGAAGAACCTAATATAATGGAACCATTAGAGTAGGTGATTAAATGCAAAATGAATATGATATAAAAAAAGTAATGGAAAAAATAGAATTACAACTAATATCTTCTATGAAAAGGACACTGTGGAGTCATAAAGAAGATGAAAAGGCAAAAGGATTTAACTGGCCACAATGGCAAGCATTAAAGATAAAACAATTTGAAGATTACAAAAAAGCAAATAAAGAAATATTTAATAATACCACAAAAGACTTAAATAAATACATATATAAACACATAAAGGACCAATTCAAAGAAGGTGCTAGTAGGACAAATAAGAAGGCAATACAAACTGGATTTATAAAGAAAGAAGATTCACAATTAGGTGGATCTTTTTTTGGATTAAATCATAGAAAATTAGATGCATTAATAAAAAGTACAAAAAATGACATGAAAGATGTAAAATATGCAACTTTGAGAATGGCAAATGACCAATACAGACAAATAATATATAAAGCACAAGTATTTGCTAATACAGGAGCAGGAACAGTAAAACAAGCAATTGATATGGCTAGTAAAGATTTTTTATCAAGAGGATTTAATTGTATTGAATATAAAAATGGAACAAAGCATAATATTGCAGATTACTGTGATATGGCTATTAGAACAGCAAATAAAAGAGCAAATCTAATGGGTGAAGGTGAAATGCGTAAAAAATTAGGTAATTCATTAGTATATGTATCAAAACATGGTGGAGCTTGTGATAAATGTACACAATGGGAAGGCAGAGTTTATATAGATGATGTATGGTCTGGTGGAAAAGAAATCCTGAATAAGGATAGTAGTAAAAATTACCCTCTACTATCCCAAGCAATCGAAGGTGGGTTGTTCCATTGATTTTAAGAAATTGGGTGGAACTGAAACAGTGTGAACCACATTACAAAGTGGGTGTGTACGAAAGTATGCTAACGGGGAACGGAGAAATCCCAATCCCGTGCTAAGTTATTGACTATTGTAAACAATTGTGGTATAATCCAAAAGGTGATGAAAGTGGAAGAAATATGGAAAGATATAAAAGGATATGAAGGTTTATATCAAGTGAGTAATACAGGTAAAATAAGAAGTTTAGACCATTATGCAAGTAATGGGATAAAAGATATCCTTTATAAAGGGAAAATATTATCTCCTGGAAATAATAGTAGAGGTTATTTATTTGTTGGATTATGTAAGAAAAATAAAGTTACTCATAAATATATACATAGAATTGTTGCTGAAACATTTTTAAATAATCAAAATAATAAAGCAACAGTAAATCATATTGATGGAAATAAAAGTAATAACAATGTAAATAATTTGGAATGGGCAACATACAGTGAGAATGAGTTACATTGTGTAAGAGTATTAGGCAATAATAGACAAAAAGAATATTCACCTAAAAAAGCTGTTTTACAATATGATTTAAAAGGGAATTTTATAAAAGAATATGAGTCTACAAGGGAAGCAACAAGGCAAACTGGAGCAAAAGCGATATGTGAAGTTTGCAAAGGTAAAAGAATGACTTCAGGAGGATTTATTTGGAGATATAAAAATTAGTCAATAAAAAGTGTAGAGACTATTCCGAAAGGAAGTAGGGTAGAGATGTACTACTCGAAGCGCACTGGATATCTAAAAAAGATATTATGAGATAGTCCGATAATTATAGAAATTATAGCCAAGGTGTCATCATGGAATTAGTACATATTATGAGGACATAAATGAAGAACCAGAAGAAGTAACAAAAGCAAAACATAGTCATGATGAAGAAGATAAATATACTCAATATTTGCAACAAAGACAGAAACAATATCAAAGATTAGCTATTGGTAGTTTATTACCTGAAAATGTATTAAATTATAAAAATAAAGCTAATGAATTGCAAAAACAAATAGAAAGTAGTAAAATAGGGTTATCAAATGAAGAAAAATATGCAGTAAACCAATACATTAGTTCAGAAAGTTATAAAATAAATGAAACTTTAAGAAATAATATAAAATTAACAGATGAACAGAAAAGAATGAGGGACAATTTAGATAGTGCACTAAATAAATGTAATAACTACAATGGAAATATTGTTAGAGTATTAGAAATAAAAGACAAAGAATTGTTGAAAGATTTTCTAAAAAAGAATAAAATAGGGAAAATAGAAAATTGGAAAGAATATTTATCATTTTCAGATAAAGAAAGTTATAATAAAAATGCAAATATAAAAATATATGTAAATTCAACCAGAGCTAAGGATATAAGAAAATACAATGAAACTGAAAGTGAAATATTATATCCAAGAAATAGTAAATTTGTAACAAGAAATATAGTAAAACAACATGGTACATATTATATTTTATGGGAGGAAATAGATGAGTAATTTATCATTAGAGGATTTTAATAATCTTACAGAAGAAGAAAAAGGGGATAGATATAAAGAATTAAGTGAACACGATAAATTCTTAGTGCGAATATCAATGCCAATAGGTGGAGAAGTTATAGGATATAGAGAATTAACTGAACAAGAGAAAGAAGAAGGAGAAGAATTTGCAAGAGCAGTTAAAAGTGGAAAAATTGAAGAATGGTTTAATAAAAAATAAATTTTTATATTATTCGACAAAATTCGACTTAAAAATCTAATTAAAAGTGATATAATCTTTTTATAATAAAATAAAAGGAGGAATTATTATGGCAAGTCATGAAAAAGAACAAAAGAAATCATTTTATAAAAAAAGTTGGTTTTGGATAATTATTATAGGAATAGGAATAATTATAGGTGCTTCACAAAGCAATAATACAGTTAATACTTCAACTAATAATTATCAAAAAGATAATTCAGTAGAAGTTACTATAGTAGATTTTAGTACTATGTCAAAAGAAGAAGTAAAAGCATGGATGGATGCTAATAAAATTAACGGAAAAATAATAGAAGAATATTCAAATGATATTGCAAAAGGAAATTTTGTTAGTCAAAGTATTTCTGCAAATACAGTAGCACATCAAGGAGATAAAATTAATATAGTTTATTCTTTAGGTAAAGAACCTACTGCAGAAGAAAAAAATGCGTTAAAAAAAGCAGAAACTTATTCTAATTC
>MNRQ01000028.1 GCA_001916035.1 Clostridium sp. 27_14
ATTCTTTTATTTCTTCTATTGTGTAGTCTTTTCCTTTTTCTTTTATGTTTTTTTGTACATTATATACTGCTATTCCTATTATTGCTATAATTATTAGTACTATTGCTATTATTTTTTTCTTCATTTATTTTTCCTCCTTATTTTGGTTATGATTGTTTTTGCATGCTTTTACTTTTATGATTCTTTTGTCTTCGTATTCTTCTATTTTATAGGTTATTTCTTCTGTTTCTATTATTGGGTTTTCTTCTTCTTCTGGGATTCTGTCTAGTTCGTCTTGCAAGAATCCTGATAGTGTATCATAATCGCCTTCTGGAATTTTTGCATTTAATAGTTTGTTTACATCATATATAGGCATACTTCCTGATAACATATATGTGTTTTCGTCTATTTTTTCATATTCTGCTTCTTCGTTATCATATTCATCATATATTTCTCCTACTAGTTCTTCTAGTATGTCTTCCATTGTTATTAGTCCTGCTGTTCCTGCGTATTCGTCTAATATTATTGCCATTTGCTTTTTGTTTTTTTGTAGCTCTTTGAATAAGTCGTCTATCATTTTTGTTTGTGGTATAAAATATGCTTCGTGCATGATGTTTTTTATTTTGAATGTTTTTTTGTTTATATTTTTTAGTATGTCTTTTATATATAATATTCCTTTTATGTCGTCTATTGTTTCGTCATATACTGGTATTCTACTGTATTTGTAGTCTTCTTCTGATATTTCTTGTAGTAGCTCTTCTGCACTTGTGTGTATGTCTACTGCAAATATGTCTTTTCTGTGTGTCATTATTTCTGATACTGTTATGTCTCCAAATTCGAATACATTGTTTAATAGTTCTTTTTCTCCTTCTTCTATTACTCCTTTTTCTTTTCCTTGGTCTATCATCATTTTTATTTCTTCTTCTGTTACTATTTCTTCATCACTTTCTCCTACTCCGAATAGTTTTGATACTCCGTTTGTTACTGTTGTTAGGAATTTTACAAATGGTGATGTTATTACTGATAGTCCTTTTATAAATCCTATTGTTGCAAATGCTATTTTTTCGTAATTTTTCATTGCTAGTCTTTTTGGTACTAGTTCTCCAAATACTAGTGTGAAAAATGATAGTATTATTGTTATTAGTATTATTGATATTGTGTTCCATACTTGTACACTTATTGCTGGTATTATTTTGTTTAACATTGGTGCTAGTTCACTTGCGAATGCGTCTGATGCGAAAGCGCTTGATAGGAATCCTGCTAGTGTTATTCCTATTTGTATTGTTGCTAAGAATTTACTTGGGTTTTTTAGCATTTTTTCTATTTGTATTGCTTTTTTGTTTCCTTCTTTTGCCATCTTTTCTATTTTTGTGTCGTTTAGCGATATAAATGCTATTTCACTTGCTGCAAAATATGCATTTACTAATATTAGTATTATTAGTATTATTATTTGCATTTTTTTATCAGTCCTTTCTGTGTGCTTTCTTTTGTTATACCCATATTTTACTATATATATTTAATTTTTTCAATGGAATTTATAATTCTTACTTTAATTTTCTGTGCCTTGTAATTTTTATTTTGTTTTTTCGTTATGGTTCGGTGTTTTTTGAGTCATGCCCACGAAAACATCTATATGTATTTCTTAAAGTTTGGTTAATTTGATTGATTTTGTTGAATTTAATGAAAAATTATTATATAGTGTTATCATAAAAAAGAACAAAAGGATGATTTTATTATGAGATTTATTAAAAAGTTGTTGATAACATTATTAGTTTTAATAATATTTGTTATTTCTATATTGTTTATTATTGGATATACTACTTATGCTAGTGCTTTGAAGGAGAAGCCTTTGCTTGAACGAGTTTCTGAGATTACTTCTAAGGAAAATTTTGTTAAGTTTGGTGATATGTCAGATTATTATAGAAATGCTGTTGTTGCTGTTGAAGATCATAGATTTTATGATCATGGTCCTGTTGATTTTATTGCTATTTGTCGTGCTTTTTATACTAATATTAAGAATAAAGAGCTTCAAGAGGGTGGTAGTACAATTACTCAACAGGTTGCTAAAAATGTTGTTTTTAGCCAAGAACAGTCTTGGACTAGAAAACTTGGTGAAATTTTTGCTGCTTTTGATTTGGAAAAAAATTATACTAAAAATGAGATTTTTGAGATTTATGTGAATACTGCTTATTTTGGTGATGGTTTTTATGGTATTTATAATGCTAGTCATGGTTATTATAATAAAGAGCCTAAGGATTTGAATTTGGACGAGGCTTCTATGTTGGCTGGTGTTCCTAATGCTCCTTCTCTTTATTCTCCTAATGTTAATTTGAATTTGGCTAAAAAGAGACAGGCTCATGTTATTAAGAAAATGCAAGAATATGGTTATATTACCAAAGAACAGGCTTTACCTTTTCTTTCTTTTTCTTATTAGTTTTTACCTTAATATTAATTTTATTTGTTTTATATTTTTGCTTTATATTTTTATTTTATATATTAATTATTATACATATCTGTTTTTGTCCTTTCATATATTTTATATGGGAGGATTTTTTAATGTTCTAAATAAGTGCAATTGTTATTGATGTCCGCTTTTGTTCTATTATAGTAAGTTCTTAGAACTTCCCATAATAGAAGCAATAACAATTATCCTTTGTATATCCTTTGAAGGGAGTGTGTGTTATGCATATTTTTGTTTTTAGAAAAAGATTTTTGTTGTTCTTTTTTTGTATTTTGTGTTTGATTCTTTTGATTTTGTTTTCTTTTTCTATTAATGATTCTCCTATTTTGGCTGTTTCTTTAAATTCTAATTCTTCTGTTGATGAGAATTTGCAAGATACTTTTAATAATTTGATGAAAGATGATGCTAAAATTGCTTATTTGACTTTTGATGATGGTCCTAGAAGGAAGGCTACTCCTAAAATTCTTGATATTTTGAAGGATGAAGGTGTGAAGGCTACTTTTTTTGTTATTGGTAAATATGTTAAAGAAAATCCTGATTTGATTAAGCGTGAATATGATGAGGGGCATTTTATTGCTAATCATGGTTATGATCATAATAATAGTAAGTTATATAAAGATGCTGAGAGTTTTAGAAATGAAATTTTGGCTACTGATGTTGAAATTGGTAATGCACTTGGTTTGGAAAATTATTGTTCTCATGTTTTTCGTTTTCCTAATGGGTTTATGTCTAAAAACTATAGTGGTAGTAAGAAAAGTGCTGTTTCTATTTTGAAAGATTTGAATTATGTTTATGTTGATTGGAATTGTTTAAATAAGGATTCTGAAGTTAAGGTCTCTGAATATCAACTTTTAAATAATTTGAAAAAGACTTCTAAAAATAAAGGTACTTTGGTTATTTTGATGCATGATTCTGGTGATGTTAATGATACCGCTTCTGTGTTAAAGGATTCTATTACTTTTCTGAAAGATCAGGGTTATGAATTTCATAATTTTTATGATTTTGTAAATAATTAGTCTATATTTATGATTTGTATTTATTATGTCTAATTTTTTATCATATCTACTTACTGGTTTTTGTCCTATTTTTTTGATATTTTCCTATTGGTTAATAATTCTTTATAGTTTTATAACTTTGGAAATTTATTTTTAACCTGTACGGTTATAGTTCTATAATATTAGTTATAGGAGGTTGACATGGATTTTGATATGGAGAAATTTAGTTATCGCTTAATTGTTTTGATGGAAGACTTTAACATGAGCCAAGTTGATTTGTCTAAGAAAATTGGTATTTCTAATGTTACAATTTCTAGATATTTAAGTGGTGATAGAATTCCTCGTTTAGATGTAATAACAAAAATTTCCTCTGCTTTTAATGTGTCTGTTGACTATTTACTTGGTCTTTCAGATAATAGAAATGGTGAAAATGCTAATACTAATACTGATGTAGATATTGCTTTATTGGCTAAAAATTTATTTGGTCTTGATGGAAATAGTCATTTGTCTAAGAAGCAAATTGAATTGATAAAAAATTTACTTATGGCTAATAAAAATTTTATCTTGTCAGCATGAGGTTATTTTAGATGTTAAGGTTAAAAAGTTATACAAAAACGATGCAAATATTAATTTGCATCGTTTTTGTTTTTGGTTTTGTTTTTTTCTACAAATATATATTATATTTTTGTAGAATTTTTGGGTTTTAGATTTGGTGAACATTATAAATATTGGCTTCTGTATTTACAAAGAATCCTTGTTTGTTCACATCAAATATTTTTGAATCTGCTGTTATTAAATTGCATTCCATTTGTTTTGTTATTTTTGTTATTATTTCTAGAATTACCAACTTTTTGTCTTCTGGTATATACAAACGGTCATTGTAAAATGCTACAGATTCTAAGTTTATTTGTTTTTCTAAAGAGATTTTTATGGATCCTTTTGATGGTATTATTAATGCACCATTTCCTTCTGATGTGAGTACACACCAATTTTTTGTTTTTTCACTATAAAATACTTTAATGCTTGTATTATTTAAAGCATTTTCGTTTTTTATACTGCAATAAAGGTTTCCATCTAACTTTATCAAAAATTCATCAAATAATTTTTGTACTGTTAGTGTTCTTGAATTATTTGAAAATGTTTCATTTCCTTTTTCGTCTATGGAATGTGTTAAATTTTCAAATTTCCTCTCTTCGTTTTTTTCAATTTTTTCTGCAACAAATTTAGGATTTATTTGGATAATTTCTCCTGAATTTGATTTCTTGTTTAAACCTATTATTTTTTGGATTATATCATTACTTGAACCATATAAAATTTTATATTGTTCTTTTAATAATGGTACAATGCTTTCTCTGTCATCTCCTTCAAATATTGCCAAAAATTTTTCTTGTAATTCTTTTTGCATCCAGTTCCATGGTTCTGCAATGTCTGGTATTTTGATTCCATGGTTTCCTAATAGGGAAATTTTTTGTTCTTTTCTAGTTTTCATGTCCATGTCTTTTTCTTCGCCGTTTACTTTTACAATGTATCTTCCTTTAAATGGATGTACATGTGTTAAGTAATAAAATGCTTGAATTGCAAATGAATACCAGTCGTTTTCCTTTCCAAATTTATTGTTTTTTTGAAATCTCGGATCAACAAATGATGTCGTTAAATACTCTGGTACTATTTCGTCAATTCCCATTCCGTCAAAGTCTAAGAAATAGACTTTTTTGTTTTTGTCAAATAATACATTTCCCCCGTTTAAGTCTCCTATGAATATATCAGCCTTTTTGTGTAAGGCTTCTATTCCTTCACCCATTGATATTAGTATTTCCAGTATGTCTTTTCTTGTAAAGTTTAAGTCTTTTATGACACTTTTGTCTCTTAAGTATAAGATATCCATTCCGTCTACTTTTTCCATTGTGTAACCAAATGATTTTTCTCCTAGAATTATTTCTTCTGGTAATACATAATGGTATTTTGTGTTTTTTTGGTTTTCTTCTTTTAAGATGCTTTCTTTACTTAAAATTCTGGAAATCACAACTATTTTGGAATTAATATCAATTTGTGGCTTGAATACTTTGAGTACTTTTTCTCCTTCGTATTCATAGACATCTGCTTCTCCTCCATGGCCTATTTCTTTTTTGTACATTTTTAATGTATCTTCTAGGCTTTCTTTGGATTTTCGTATTCCTTTTACTTTTTTTAAGCATTCTGGACAGAATAATGAATCAGTTTTATAATACATTTTATGTGTCTTGCAGTAATTTTTGTTGGTTTGTATGTAATATTCTAGTAAGTTTTGAACAGTGTTTAAATTGATTTTTCTTCCTTTTTCACGTTCTATTGGTAAATTGATTTTAGGATCACTGTTTATTACTTCTTTTATATACTGAAAAACATATTCATCAGTTTGTTGTGTATTTATTCTTATTCTGAAATTCCAAAAT
Source organism: Clostridium sp. 27_14 (assembly GCA_001916035.1). Classification (GTDB taxonomy): domain Bacteria; phylum Bacillota; class Clostridia; order TANB77; family CAG-508; genus CAG-269. The sequence continues at coordinate 5,868 of MNRQ01000028.1, forward strand.
TCTGGATTTACTACTTGAACCTGGTCTGTGTGACCTTTTACTAGAAAAACTTTTGTAAATGCATTTTTTTCTAAGTAACAGTTGTTCCAACTCCTAATGTTTATTATTTGTTGTATTAACTGTGTTAATGCTTTTATCCTTACTACATTTACAATTTGTGGATTTTTTAAGTCAATTATATTTTGTTTAGATAATCCTTCACTATTGTAAATGTATCCTACAAATGTACTTCCTGAATATGCTGTTTTTAGTGGTATACAGTAAGTCTGGTAAAATATACCTTTTTCTGCAAGATCTTTTTTTATTATGTCTTCTATATTTTCTTTTAATGCTTCTTTTTCTTGTTCGGTAAGTTCTTTTTTGTATACCTTTACTGCATAATCCTTTTGTGGAACTTTGTAATGAGTTGCATATTCATCTTCAAATATGATTTCATAATTTTCTATTTCGTTTTCTGGAAATACATATTTGGTTTTTTGGCATATTGGACAACATTTTTTTGAACTGTCATAATAAATTTGATGTTCTTTACAATATGAGTTCATATTTTTGGCGAGTTTTGCAAAATATTCTTTGATTTCTTCTGGTTCTAAATCATTTTCTATTTCTAATTCATAAAATGCATTTGGATTGTATCCTAATGACTCCATTTTTTGAAATAGTTTTTTTATGTATTCAGCTATACTTTTTCTTGTTGTTTCTAATTTGCATTCTAATGCATTTATATAAAATTCATTTGGTGTTTTCATATAAATTGCATCTAATGGTATTTTATATCCTTCGAATTTACAAAGGATATTGGACGTAACTTCAAATAGCTCTTTATTGTTGAGCTTTAATATCTGGTCTGATAATTTCTGACCAGATATTTTTGTTACTATTATTCCTGCTATTAGATAACAACTGTCTTCTCTTTTTGTTTTTGCTGAATAGATAATTTCTAGTAATTTTGTTACTGTTATTTTTTCGTCTCCAAAGTTTTGCAATGTTTTCATATTTAAGATTTTTTTGTTCATTTCTTCTACTGTTATTGCTCTTTTGAAAATTATTGCGTCTTTGTAATTATCTAACTTTATCTTTGTTCCTTTTACCAGTTTTCCTATTTTGCTTTCTAGCTCGTAGTCGAATACAAATGGATATTCTATCAAACTTCCCATACTTTTATTATAGTAAATGCTGTTTGTTCCTTTTTGTGTGCTTTTACTATTTTCTAAAAAGTATTCTAATGCGTCTTCTTGTGATAGCATTATTTCTTCAGTCCCTGAGCCATAGTATAATATTATTTGTGTTGCTAAATTTGGACTTAAATATTTTAGTTCTTCTTTCTTTAGAAGTTCTTTGCCGTCTTTGATTATTCCATACTTTCTTGTTAAAAGTTCTTTATATTTTTTATAAAATATTGTTGCCATTATGTATTTTCTTGTTTCTAATTTTGTTTTATAAATAGCATAATATTCTTTTATTCCTGTTACTACAGGTTTGTATGTTTCATCTACTTTTATTATTTGGTCGACGTCAAAGTTTCCTTCACATTCTTCGTCTTCTTTGATTTCTTCTAAGGCTCTATTCATGTTTATTGTGAACATGAATATTTTTGATGCATTGTCAAAGTTGGTTTTGCTTATTTCTGTTATCTTTTTGTTTTCTATTTTTTTGAACTCATAGCCAATAACTTTGCCATTGAAGTTTTTTAATTTTTTTTCTATTTTTTCTAACATAATATCTGAATTTTCTGGAATACAGTATGCGATTTCTTTTGGTAATTCTTCTTTATATATTTTGTATATGTTTTCGAATACATAGTATTCTTCAGTTTCTTCGGTGATATTATATGTTTTTAATAGATCTTCAATACTTGTTATTTTGTCTGTAAGATATACGTTAATGTATGATTTGTATGCTTCTTGTTTTATGCTTTGATACAGTTCAGTTTCTATAAGTAAAGAATATGCTTCTTCAATTTTACATTTTTCTTTACTGTTGTTTAAATATTCGTATAAATCTTTGTCTGAATATTCTTTCCCTTCTTCGCAGATTTTATAATAAAAGTATGTAAATCTTGCTATGTTTATTGTGTATGGCAGATTTTTTTCTTCTATTACTGCATTTTTTGATAATATAATATCATAAAATCCTTTTATTTCTCTTATTTGTTCTAATTCATAATGTATTAATTTTATGATACATTCATTATGCTTTCTTGCATATTTTATATCTTCTGCTGTTTCAATTGTTTCATTTTCAGAAGTTGTAATCATTTTTAATGTATTTACAGTGTCTTTGTCAAGTTCTTCTTTCTTAAAATATGATAAAAATCTTGACATGGTGTTGCATTGTTTTTCATCAAATTCTTCTGCATTTATACTATACCCTTTGTTATTTATTGCCATTATAAATTGCATTGTTTGGAGTAGTTTTTGAGCTTTATCCCCTGTTGTGTAATATTGAGTAAAGAGTCTAAATTTAAAGTTTTTGGTGTAATTTCTTATTTCTGCAAAGATTACTGTTATGCTTTTTTCTTTTTCGTAGAAATTTGTTATTACAAAATCCCATTCATCGTCTTGTAAATTTTGAATTTTTACTTTATTCCGGCATAAATCTTTTACAGTGTCATAACATTTTTTTCCAAGTTCTTTGTCTTCAACAAATACTACTATTTTACCATATTCTGGGTTATAGTAAATTTTTTCCTCATTTTCTGTTTCTGCAATGAGGTTGTAATCCATTCTTGCATAATTATAAAAATAGTATGTATATATTTTTTCTCTTATTGACATACTTTTTTCTCCCTTTTTGTTATGGGGAAATATTGCTATTTCCCCTTTTAATTTTATTTGATTATAAGTTATTAAACCAGTCGTCACTGAATGCCTGTGCAGTTTCAGTTGAATAGTTTGCTGATTCACTTTTGCTGTTTATCTGGCTAAAGAAGTCTGAACCCAATGCTTCGTTTCTTTTTGATTGTTCTTTGCAGGAACTAGAAAGCTCTACTCCTAAAAAGTTTTCAATGTCATCAACATCTACTGTTGCTACAAAGCCCATATTTTTGCCATACTGTGCTTCCATTGCGTTTCCAAATGCTACAAATGCTGTTGTTACTCCCATGTAATTTAAGCTTTCTATTGCTTCTCTGCCGTCTTTTTCTCTTAATGGATCACCTTCAGGTTTTCCATCTGAAAAAACTAAGTAGGTTACTGTTGGTGTTACCTCGGTTTTTTCTACAACTTGACTTATATAGTCTTTTAAGTATCCTGCTGTTTTCACAATTGCATAATTAAGCCATGTTCCTCCATTGGTATAATATTTTAAATTGACTTCTTTTACGTTTTTGAAATCTCCAAGGCTTACTCCTTCGTTAAATTGACAAATAGATACAGCTATTGAGTTTGCTTCTGGAAATTTTTCGAAGCTCTTACTAAATTTTTTCAGTCCTCTTTCGACTTCATCTTCATTATCTTCCATTGAACCTGATGCGTCGATTACAAAAATAAATATATTGATGTTGTCTGTTGTGAATCCCATATAATTTGCCATAATGTATGTCCTCCTGCTAATTCTTTTTACTGGTTATTTGTTTTTATTTCCATTATATTTTTTAAGTTAGTGAAATAAAAACTGTTCAACAATATTTTATTTTCTTTTTCTACAAAATCAAAGTTTAATTCTGTTAGTGTTTCTCTTAAAATATCATTTATGTCTTCTTCACTTTCTTTTAATTCAAATACTACCAAATATTCTGTAGTAGCATTTTTTATGCTTTTGACTGCTTTTCTTTTTTCTGCTATTTTCTCTCTACTGTAGTTGTATTTCTCTTCATATTTTTTTATTTTGTTTTTTAATTCATTTGGTGTTTCATCAATATAGTGTAAAACATCGAATGTTAATAATATGAAGTAGATTTCTTTATATGTTACTTCTTTTGAGAGTTCTGCTAAGAATTTTAGTGCTAGCAGTATTTTATTATTGTTTGTGGTTGCAAAAATTTTGGTTAATGTGTATTTGCATTCTGTTATTGGAATATCTAATACTTCTCCTATTTTTACCGTTATTTTCATACTTGGTAATAATGGTATTTTTGCATTTTCTCCACTTACTCCTAAAATGCTGATAACATCTGTTTCATATTGCATAAATTCATTCCAGAAGTTTGTACTATAAAGAAAATTTTCTTCGTAAAAGGTTTCTTCTAATAGCTTCCTTTCTTTTTCTTTTATTTTGTCTAGCAGTTCATTGCTTAGTATAGAAATCTTATTTCTTATACCACAAGAAATTTCTTCTATTACAAATGCTAAAAATGCATTTATGTAATCGAAGTTTTTGAAATCTCTTATTATTGTGAGGCTTTTTATTGCTTCTTTTGGTGTTTGATTTGAATTTCTTATGCTTATTTTTAAAGTTAAATATTCTGCATAAGACATTAAATCTATTACTCTTTCTTTGAGTCTTGGATCTTTTAAGATTTCCTCACTTGTTTTAAATTCTTTTGCGATTTCAATTGTTTTGTTTTTGGCATTTTCTAATTGTTGTAACGCTTTTTGTTTTTCATTTGGTTTTGAATGTACTATTGATACATTATATAATGTGTTTAACATTACGATTAGTTTTTGCAGTTTTTGGGATATCTTTTTAAACCTGACTTCTTTGTTTATAAAGCTTTCTACTTCTCTTTCAATTTTAATTATTTCTTCCTTTTTTGCTCCATTTATTTCTGGGTCAATTTCAAAAGTTAGTTTTTCTTTTGATTTTTCTAATGTTTCTATATATTCTGTTTTTAACTTTTGAATTTTGTTCAAAAATGTCTGGGCTTCTTTTGGATACATCTCTTTGAAAACTGCTATTTCTTGTTCTAATACATATAACCTTTTGGTTATTGTTCTTTTTGCTATATTTATTTTTTCTGTAATCTCCTCTTCTTTGCTTTCTGCTGACTGGTTTTCTGTTACTTGTTCTTTTTTTTGTTCTTCTTTTTGCTCTTCTTTTTCTTCTATTTCGAATCTTGGATTAAATGTTGTTTTAAACCATTCGAGAATTTTTTCCAAAAAACTTTTCCGCATATATGATATCCTTTCAAAGTTAGTATGGTGTAGTGATTGAGCCAATCAAATGAAATCCTATTTCTGCTGCTTCAAGATATTCGTTTTCTGATAAGCAATAATATTTGTTTTTTATATCATATTTTTGAATAATTTCATTAAGTTCTTTTATTGCAGTTTCTTTGGATTTTTTTGATTCTTTATCTTCACAGTTACCTATACATATTAATTCTACACTGATTATTCTGAACATTTTTTGTTCAGTGTATAATCTTTTGACAAGTTCACTTACTTCTACTAAAGAATCATAGAATAATATTTTTTCTGGCTCTTTATCATCGAAGATAATATTATCTTTTTCATTATATGTTGTTGTTTCTATGTTTTCTCCATATCTTACAATGGTTACAAGTTGATCTGGGTCACTTGATATGTTTGTTGCAATCCGCTCTATTTTGAGCTGTTTCATAAAAGGTGTGTTTTCTAATAACATAATCGTGACCTTTTTGCTTTCTAATCTTGGTATTTGTAACGTTGGTATTACTGTACCTTTTGGAATTGCTTTATCTTCTTTAGCGTTTTCTGCATCTTTGATTGTAATTCCTTTATCTTTGTTTTTAGATATGGTTGTTGTAACTGTTGTTGAATCTTGTTTCGTTGTTTCTTCTTTCTTTTCAACTTGTGGGATATTTTGGGTTTTTAAATTAAATATTCCACCTAAATTTACTTTTACTCTTTTTTTGAATTTTATTTTCATAATTTTGTTTTCCTTTCGTCATTTTCTTTTACCATTTTGCTAATTTTTTCTGCTAAATCTTCAGATTCTTCTATTAAGATCTCTGGCGCTTCTTCTAAATATTTAGGTTCTCCTGTTAAAATTTCAAGTTTTTCTGCTGAAGTTTGATTTTTTTCTGTTAAAATTACTGATTCTTCTGTCTTGTTTTCTGATGATTTTGATTCCTTTGTGAATCCTCCTATTGTTATATCATCAAAAAAAGATTTTTTTTCACTTTGTATAGCCATTTTTAACAGATTTTCCTTACATTCTATTATATTTTTGTCTTGATTTTTTAACATTCCTTTTTCAAATGGTGCTATTCCGTCTGTTGCTATTATGACTTGAGGAAAAATTTTTTTATTAAAAGTAAATGTTTTGATGTTTTTTTGATATCCTTTATGGATATAGTTATATGCGTAATATGGCGGTTCTTTTCCATAATAGCATTTTAAATAACTGATTCTGCCATTTGCGTTTTCAGTTATCATATAGCCGTCTCCGAACAATTTTACGATAAATTGTTCGGTTTCTTTGAACAATGCTATTATTGTAAATAACATGTTGTCCATCATGAATTTTTTCATATCTTTTTCTTCTTTATAATATGGTTTAAACATTTGGACAATTTCGTCAAATGTTTCTTTGACTTTGTCCTCAAATTTTTCGACGTTATCCCATCCCTCCTTTGTTTTTAATATTTGTGCGAACATTTTTGTTCCAACTTCTGCATAAGGGGCTCCGCTGCATCCGTCTAAAATTAATATTGCCCGGCTGCTTTCAATCCCAAAATCTTGATTGTTAATCCCTTTTACAAAATGTCCAAAACCTTGACTGCTTATAATCATAATCAGTCTCCTTTCTTTAATGTATTTGCATTTTGTGCTATGTGTACATAATATCATATTTTTATGTAAAATTCAAGTTTTTTTCCTTTATTTTATGTAGTAAATAGCTATTTTTGTAATCTTTGTTTTTTGCCTTTAAATTTTTTTGTTTATTGTAGTTTTATATATTAGAAAAATTGCAAGCCTTTCTAATATAAACCAAAAAAAGCCTCACTCTTTCGAGTTTGGCTTTTTGGGTTTTTTAGAACTTAAGTCCTGTATTACTACCTGCTTCACTTGAGGCAGGCTTTTCATTTAATGTTGCTGTTGTTTCTTTGTTGGTTGCAATTTTCGTTACAGCTGGCTCTAATTGTTCGATTAGTTTGTTGATTTCTTCGGTTTCGGCTTTCATTTTTGGCAGCATTTCTTCTGCTACTTTCTGGATTTCATTACAGCTATTTATTACTGTTTCTACAGCTTTTTTTGCTGCATCAGTATTATAAAACGTTGTATACAAAATTTTTTCTGTATCTTCTGCTGTCATTCCGATGCTTGTAGAAATATCTTTGATTAATTCGTCATTGAGACGTGTCATGGCTTTCTGTCCTTCCAAAACTTCTTTGGTTTTGGCGTTTAGTACAGCATTTCTTAACTGCTGTGCCATTAATGCCATACTGTTATTGACCTGTGTACGGATTGCTATCTGGACATTTCTGTTGCTTTTTTTGATTAATGCAAGCTGTCCAATGCTAAGTCTGTACATTACTCTGGATTTTTCCAGATTTGCCATTGTAATTTCAAAAATGTCGTATCCCTCTTTTACAATAGCATATTCCTGCTCATATTTCTGAAGTCCTGTTTCCTGTGCGTTCTTCTGAATTTCAGAGATTTCTTCTCTGATTCTTTTTTCAGCAATTTTTCCTGCAATGATATATTTTTCTAACAGTATTGCCTGCTCTACATCATTTTTGCCAGAAACACTAATTTCTCCCATTGCTTCTACAAGCATTTCAATCCAGGATTCACAGGATTTCTTCAATTCTGTGAGTAACTGATAATTTGTTACAGCACTTTCCTGAATTTTTTCCATTCTTTCTTTTCTTGCTCCTTTGCTTAATTTTAACAGGAACTTTTGAAAAAGTGATGGCTCTTTAAGTGCTAAATTAAAGTCTTCATTGCTATCGCCTGCTTTTTGTGATAGCTCAATTACCTTTTTGATGACTTCCTGGTCAGCTGCTGAACCTTTTTCATTTTTAAGGAATTCTCCAGATGCCTCAAATGTTCCTAATAATACGTTTGATGCATAATTCATCAAGTTATCAACTTTTTTTGCGTCGATTTGATTTGCAAGGTCCATGATTTCTTTGCGCTCTGCTTCTGTATATGAAGCTAATGCTTTGTCAATGTTTAATGGTACTACATCTTCTGGCTTTGTTGGCACTTCTGTAAGTGTTTCTAATATTCCAATTGTCTCGTTTGCTGTTGTTTCTACATTTTCATTATTCCGTCTTTCCATTTTTTAATCCTCCATAACATTAAATGATTATAAATTTTTACTTTATTATTATATCATTGTAATGTTATTATGTCAATTTTTTCTGTTGATTTTCTGTTTTTTATAAATTTTATTTCTTGGTTGGTGGTTTTATGTTTTGCCTTTGTTATTTTTTAATCTACTAGTTTTATATGTACATCTTTTAGTTGTTCTTCTGTTACTACTGATGGTGCTCTCATTAATAGATCTCTTGCTCTTTTGTTTTTTGGGAATGCTATTATTTCTCTTATGTTTTGTGAGTCTGCTATTAGCATTACCATTCTGTCTACTCCTGGTGCTGCTCCTGCGTGTGGTGGTGTTCCGTATTGGAATGCGTTGTATAATGCTCCAAATCTGTTTTTTACATCTTCTTCTGTGTATCCTGCTATTTCAAATGCTTTTACCATTATTTCTGGGTCGTGATTTCTGACTGCTCCTGATGCCATTTCATATCCGTTGCATACTAAGTCATATTGGTATGCTAATATGTCTAATGGATCTTGTGTTTTTAGTGCTTCTAGTCCTCCTTGTGGCATAGAGAATGGGTTATGGCAGAAGTCAATTGTTCCTTCGTCTGATAGCTCATACATTGGAAAGTCTACTATAAAACAGAATTTGTATACGTTTTGTTCTATTAGCTCTAATCTTTTTCCTAATTCTATTCTTACTAGTCCTGCTATTTTTTGTGCTTTTGTATATTCGTCTGCTATAAAGAATATTGCTGAACCTTTTTCTGCTTTGTATTCATTTTCTAATTGTTTTTTGATGTCTTCTGTTATGAATTTTGCTATTCCTCCTGCTACTTCTCCATTTTCTTCAAGTTTTGTCCATGCTAGTCCTTGTGCTCCTACTTCGTTTGTTTTTGCGTATTCTTCCATTTTGTCAAAGAATTTTCTTCCTTGTTTTGCTCCTTCTGGTACTACTATTATTTTTATTGTTTTTTCTTTAAATGCTTTAAAGTCTGAGTTTTTAAATAATTTTGTTCCATCTTGTATTATTAGTGGGTTTCTTAAGTCTGGCTTGTCTATTCCGTATTTTTCCATTGCTTCTTTGTATGGTATTCTTATAAATGGTCCTTCGTCTACTTTCCAGTTTGTGAATTTTTTGAATGTGTATGGTACTACTTCTTCTATTACTTTGAAGACATCTTCTTGTGTTGCAAAACTCATTTCAAAGTCTAATTGGTAAAATTCTCCTGGTGCTCTGTCTGCTCTTGGGTCTTCGTCTCTAAAACATGGTGCTATTTGATAATATTTATTGAATCCGCTTACCATTAGTAGTTGTTTGAATTGTTGTGGTGCTTGTGGTAATGCATAAAATTCTCCTGGATTTAGTCTACTTGGTACTAAGTAGTCTCTTGCTCCTTCTGGTGATGAGTTTGCTAGTATTGGTGTTTGTATTTCTGTGAATTTTAGTTCGTCCATTTTGTCTCTTAGTGTTTTTAGTATTTTTGAACGTAATAATATGTTGTTGTGTAATTTTTCGTTTCTTAAGTCTAAAAATCTATATTCTAGTCTTAGGTCTTCTCTTACTTCTTGATTTGTGTTTACTTCAAATGGTAATATGTTTTTGCATTTTCCTAGTACTTCTATTTTTTCTGCTATTACTTCTATTTCTCCTGTTTTTATGTTTTTGTTTTTGTTACTTCTTTCTACTACTTTTCCTTCTACATGTATACAGCTTTCTGTTGTGAATTCTTTTGCTTGCTCTTGTAATTTTTCGTCGTTTATTATTATTTGTGTTATTCCAAATTCGTCTCTTAAATCAATAAATTCCATTCCTCCTAGGTTTCTCTTTTTTTGTATCCAACCTGCTAGTTCTACTTTTTCTCCTGCATTGTTGATGTTTAGTTCTCCACATGTTTTTGTTCTATACATTTTAATCCCTCTTTTCAATTTTATTGTTCAGCTGTTAATTGTGTTTAATTTTATCATATTTTGCTGTGTTTTTCAATAAATTTTGTTGCACTTTTAATATTTTAATGTTATTATAGTTTTATTAATTTATTCTTTTATAAATGTAGAAAGGATTGTTTTTGTATGAATATTAAGGAAAATGTTTTTGATTTTTATTCTCCAACAGCATTGAAATCATATAATTTGGATAAAACAATGCAATATCAATTAAATATATTAGGTAGTTTGGATGTTTTTACTAGAAAACATTGTGAGCATGTTGCAAATTTGGCTTGCCGTTTGTGTGAGAGATTGCATTGTACTAAAGGTTTTACGGAGTATTGTACTATTTGTGCTTATTTGCATGATATTGGTAAACAGTTTATTCCTCAATCTATTTTGCAAAAGCCTTCTAAACTTACTGATGAGGAGTTTGAGGTTATGAAGACTCATACTACTATTGGTTATAAGATTTGCATGAATGATTTGAAGTTGCGTCCTTATGCTGCTGGTCCTCTTTATCATCATGAGGCTTTAAACGGTACTGGTTATCCTCAAGGCTTGACTAAAAAGGATATTCCTTATGAGGGGCAAATTATTAGGGTTGCTGATGAATATGATGCTATTGTTAGTAAAAGGCAGTATAAAAGTCATATTGGTATTACTGATACTATTAAAATTTTGATTGATAATACTAAACCTTTTTCTAATGTTGATTCTTCTGTTGCTGTTAGGCATTTGAGTGAAAATGCTAAACTTGGAAAGGATAATCCTATTATTGTTAAGGCTTTAATTTCTGTTGTTATTGAAGATATTAATTATGAGATTAGCTGTTCTTTGGATTATTTGTCTAATTTGGAAAGTACTATTAAAAGATTGAAAATTGCTAAGGATTATAATGATAAGATGTTAAAGGCTTCTAATGATAAAAAAAGACAATATTATTTTGAGGGTGTTAAATCTTATTTGGCTCCTGAGGAAAATCCTGAGAATTTTGAGAATGTGCTTTCTGAATATGTGATTGCTTATGATAATAAAAAGGCTCATATTGCTCATTTGCAAGATGAAATTAAGAAGATTAAGAAATTACGTGTTTAATAATATAAAAGTGGATCTTAAAAACATTTATTATAAAAATGTTTTTAGTCCACTTATTTTTTCGTACTATATATTAATTTTTTATTTATTGTTGTGGGTTATTCTAGCCCGAAACTTACTCCTAGTGCATTGTTTATTTGGTTTATTACTTTTTCGTCTTCGATATGGCCTATTTTTTCTTTTAGTCTACTTTTGTCTATTGTTCTGATTTGCTCTGCTAAGATTACTGAATCGCTTTTTAATCCACATGTTTTGCAATCTACATCTATATGTGTCGGGAGTTTTGTCTTACTGGTTTGTGATGTTATTGCTGCTGCAATAACTGTTGGACTATACTTGTTTCCTAAATCATTTTGTATTATTACTACTGGTCTTATTCCTCCTTGTTCTGAGCCTACTACTGGACTTAAGTCTGCATAAAACATATCTCCTCTTTTTATTGTCATTTTATTCACTCCTAAGTTCTTATATTGTCAAGTTTATTTCTATATATGTTTGTATTATTAGCTCGAAGTAAAGTTTTGTTAATACTATATTTATTGATATTATTTATTAGTTTTTTTATTAATATTTAGTAACAGTAGTTACTTTTTTGTATGTGTTTCTTCTTAATTTTTTAGCTTTACCTCATTATATAATATGTAAACTGTTTCTTTTTTGTTCTCAGATTTGCATTCCATTTTTATTGGATTTCCTGTTTTTTTGTCTATTACTAATGTTCTATTTTTTATGTATGGGTTTGCATTTGGTACTGTTATATTTATTATTATGTTGTCGTCTTTTTCTTCTTCATTTTTTGTTTCACTTTTTTTATATTCTTTTATAAAACTGCTTAAGTCTATGCAACTGTCTGTTATATATTTGTAGTTTTCTATTATGTTTGTTATGCTTAGTTTACTGTTTTCTAGTGTTAGTTTATTTTCTTCTTGTACTATTTTTATTCCTGCTATATTATTTGGTTCTATTATTTCTTGACTACTTTTTTCTTTGTCTCCTTCTTTTTCGTATTTTTGCTTTATTTTGTATTTGTTTTCGTTTTTGTTGCTGTATACTGTCATTTCTATTTCTGCTTCATATGAGCTAATGTTTATAAGGTTTTCTATTATTTCTTGACTACTACTATTATTTCCTATTTTGTTATTTTTAATCGGTTTTTTTATAAATATTTGTACAATTATTATTGTTAAAATTATAATTATTATTGCAATTATTATTATTTTTTTCTTGTTATTTTGTGGTTCTTTGGTTAGTTTTTTATATTCTTTTTTGTTCAATTTTTTATCATTCCTTTCGTTTTATTTTGAGTTTTTTTGTGTTTTCCTTTTCTTAATTTTATTCTTTTGTTTTCTTTTTATGCACGAACAAATATGAACGTAATTATTATTACTTAAAAAAGCATTTGCACTTATTTAGCTTATAAGTGCAAATGCTTTTTTGATTTTGTATTATTCTAATTAATAACTTCTTATACTTAATAATTTGTTCCTGATTTTTTCTCTTCTTTTTCTAAGTATTTGAAATATTTTTCTATTTCTTCTTTTAGTTGTGGTAATTCGTCTATTTTGTTTATTTTGTCTCTAAATTCACTTGAGTCTTTTAATCCTTTTGTATACCAAGATATTGGTTTTCGTAGTTCTCTGATTGCTACTATTTCTGGTTTACTTTTTACTTCTAGTTCTATATGTTTGTTTAATATTTTTAGTTTTTCTTCTAATGTTGTTTCTGGTAGTTTTTCACCTGTTTGTAAATAATGTGATACTTTTTTAAATATCCATGGGTTTCCAAATGTTCCTCTTCCTATCATTATTCCGTCTACACCTGTTTTTTCAAACATTTCATGTGCTGTTTCTTCGTCTACTATGTCTCCATTTCCTATTACTGGTATTTTTACCGCTTCTTTTACTTTTTTTATTATTTCTAGGTCTGCTTTTCCTGTATAGAAGTCTGTTCTTGTTCTTCCGTGTATTGTTATTGCTGATATTCCTTTGTTTTCTGCCATTTGTGCAAATTCTACTGCTACTATGTTATTGTGATCCCATCCTTTTCTTATTTTTATTGTTACTGGTTTGCTTGTGTTTTTTACTACTGCTTCTATTATTTTTTCTGCTTTTTTTATGTCTAGCATTAGTTTGCTTCCGTCTCCATTTTTTACTACTTTTGGTGCTGGGCATCCCATATTTATGTCTATTATATCTGCTTTGTTTGCTAAATATTTTGCGGCAAATGCCATTGATTCTTCTTCACTTCCAAATATTTGGTATGCAATTGGCCTTTTTTCTCCTTCTGTGTCCATTAGTAGTTTTGTTTTTGTGTCGTCATGATATATTGCTCTACTGCTTATCATTTCTGTGTATACTAATCCTGCTCCCATTTCTTTGCATATCATTCTATATGGTTTGTCTGTTATTCCTGCCATTGGTGCTAAAAATATGTTGTTTTCTATTTCATAGTTTCCTATTTTTATTTTTTTATAGTACATCTTTTTTCTCCTTTTGATATGTTTTCGGGACAGAGTGTTTTGGGGACGGGGTGTTTTTTTGCCCCGTCCCCAAAAACATCATTGTACAAATATTGTTTTTTGTCTTTTTCCGCTGATGTTTAATAATATTCCTATCATTATATAATTTGTTATCATTGAACTTCCACCGTAACTTATAAATGGTAGTGGTACTCCTGTTATTGGTAATAGCCCCATTACCATTCCTATGTTTTCTATCATGTGGAATATGAAAATTCCTGCTATTCCTGATGCTATTAGTGTTCCTGCGCTGTCTTTGGCTGTTTTGGCTATATATATTATTTTTGTTATGAATATTACATATAATATTATTATTGTTCCTGCTACTATGAATCCCATTTCTTCTCCTATTACAGAGAATATGAAGTCTGTTGTTTTTGGATATAAGAATCCTAGTTGTGTTTGATTTCCTTTTAGTAGCCCCATTCCTGTTAATCCGCCTGCTCCTATTGCTAGTTTTGATTGTATTATGTTATATCCTGCTCCTCTTGGATCAGATTCTGGGTTTAAAAATATATCTATTCTTTTTTTTGCATGTTCTGGTAATACAAAGTTGTATAGTAGTGGTATTGCTACTGCTGCGAGTAATATTACTGCTATTATATATTTTTTGTCTATTCCTGCTGCAAATAGCATTAATACTGTTGCTACTATAAATGCCATTGCTGTTCCATAGTCTGGTTGTTTTATTATTAATAATAATGGTACTCCTAGTGCTGCGAATATTATTAATAGTTTTAGTGGTTTGTTTATTTCTTGTTTTCCATTTATTTGTATTCTTGTTATTATCATAGATAAAAATAATACTACAAATATTTTTGCAAATTCTGCTGGTTGAAATGAAAAACTTCCTATGTTAAACCAGCTTGTTGCTCCATTTATTGGCTTTGTAAATAGAACTGCTATTAATAGAATGATAAATCCTCCATAAAAAAATGGCGATATTCTAACAAGTGTGTCATAGTCTACCAACATGAATATTAGCATTATTATTAGACTGACTATAAACCATACTATTTGTTTTTTAAATTCGTCGTATTCTGTGTTTTGTGTTGCAGAGAATAATGCTACTAGTCCTATTATTGTTAGTATTACAGCTATTATTAGAATTCCCCATTCTACATTTTTTAATTCTCTTTTTCTCATGGTTACCTCTTTTTTATTGACTTATGCTTTTCTATTTTTTCTTATGATTATTTTTTGTTTCTTCTTTTTCTTTTATTTTTTCTTCACTTTCTTTGTTTTCTTTTTTTTCTTCTTCTAGTTTTGTTTCTTCTTGTTGCTCTTTTGGTTCCTTTTGTTCTTTTTGTTCTTGCTCTGGGTTATTTTGTGCATTTTCTTGTTGTTCTTCTATTTCGGCTTTTTGCTCGTTTTTATTTTTTTCTAGCTCTTTTTTGTCTACTTTTCTTGCTTCGTTTTTTATGTTTTTTATTGGAATGTTTGCATATAGTGCTGGTGCTCCGTTTGTTCCGTCTTCGTTTTCTTTATTTGTTAGCCTTACATCTATTGCACCTTCGTCTACATCTATGTATTTTTTTATTACTTCTATTATTTCTTGTTTCATTAATTCTAGGAAGTCAGCAGATACATTTGCTCTGTCTTGCATTAGTACTAAATGTAATCTTTCTTTTGCTGCATCTTTTGAGTTTTCTGTTTCGTTATTTTTTTCTTCTTTTTTTCCTATATTTTTAAAGAATTTTATTATGTTTTCAAACATTCTTTTTTACTCCCTCCACTTATGTATCTGTTATTTTCTAAATAGTTTTTTTAGCATGGCGAATAGACCTTTTTCTTCTTTAGGTATTGTTACTTCTATTTTTTCTCCTAATACTCTTTTGGCTATTTCCATATATGCTTTTCCTGATGGTGCTTTTCTGTTTTGTATTACTGGTTCTCCTTTGTTTGTTTGTGTTATTATGTATTCGTCATCTGGTACAACTCCTATTAAGTCTATAGATAGCAAGTCCACTATGTCGTCAACATCCATCATTTCTCCTCTTTTTACCATACTTGGTCTTATTTTGTTTATTACTAGTTCTGGATTTTTGATTTCTGATGATTCTAATAATCCTATTATTCTGTCTGCGTCTCTTATTGCTGATATTTCTGCTGTTGTTACTACTATTGCCCTGTCTGCTCCTGCAATTGCATTTTTAAATCCTTGTTCTATTCCTGCTGGGCAGTCTATTAAGATATAGTCAAATTCTTCTTTTAGTTTGTTTGTTAATTCTTTCATTTGTTCTTCGTTTACAGCGCTCTTGTCTCTTGTTTGGGCAGCTGGTAATAGGTATAATTCTTTAAATCTTTTATCTTTTATTAGGGCTTGTCTTAGTTTACATTTTTCTTCTACTACATCTACTATGTCATATACTATTCTGTTTTCTAACCCCATTACAACATCTAAGTTTCTTAGTCCTATGTCTGTGTCTATTAGTGCTACTTTTTTTCCTTCTACTGCTAGACTTGCTCCTAAATTTGCGGTTGTTGTTGTTTTTCCTACTCCACCTTTACCTGATGTTATTACGATTACTTCTCCCATAACTTTCCTCCTTAGGATTTATCATGCTTTTTTTATCTTATATATAATATAACGATTTTGCTAAAAAGTCAATGTTTTACATAATTTTTACTTATTTTCTCTTTTTGGTATATCCTTTTTGATATGCTTCTTTTTGTTCTTACTTAATTGTTATTTTTTCTATATTATTGGTATATCTTTTGGTTCTTTGTAATTTGTGTAATATATTTCATTTTCTTCTGTTGATATTCCTTTTATGTAAAATATATTGTGTGTAATGTTGTTTATTACATATATGTCTGTATATTCATTTGCTTTTTGTGTATTTGTGTTTTTTACATTTTCATAGTCTCTTCCATAGTTTAGACTTATTCCTTTCATTGCTTGTAAATCTATTACATAAAATTTACTTTCACTTGTTTTTTCTTTGTTGTTCATTATTGGTTCTAAACTACTTGTGTTAGTGTATTCTATGTCTGCTGGGATTTCTCCATATTTGTTATAAAAATTTGATACTTTTTCTTCTAATGTACTTATGTCTGATTTTAATTGTGATAATTTTGAAATGTTTGATCTTGTTTTCATGTTTATTATTATTGTAAAACTTAGTATTGATAATACTACTACTGTTATTACTAGTACTGTTAATGTTATACCTCTTTCACTTCTTATGTTTTTTTTCATTTTATCACTTTCCTTTCCAAAGGCACAGGTTAAGTTAAAAATTATTCTTTTGTAACTTTTGTACTCTTTTTTGATATATTATAGTTTACTATTTTTTTCCTGTTTTTTCAATAGTTTTTTTCTAATAATTCGTATATTATTTTTCTATTTTTGTATTTTTTATTTTCTTTTATTACTATTGCCCATATATATATTATAAAAAATATTATTGCTATGTTTTTGTTGTTGATTACTGCTATTGTTCCTATTATTGTTGTTATTATTGTTGATATTATTGATATTATGTTTATGGTTTGTTCTCCTTTTTGTTTTCCTTTGAAAATTGTTATTATTCCTTTTAAAATTCTTCCTCCGTCTAGTGGATATATTGGTACTAAATTTATTATTGCTAATAGTAAATTTGCATATATAAAATTTATTTTTGCTATTATGTTTATTTTTGTTGTTGCTGATATAATTATTAGTAATATATTTATTGCTGGTCCTGCTATTGCTATTAGAATCTTTTTTATTTCTAGTTTGTTTGCTTTTTTTACTTTTTTGTTTATGTCTTTGATGTTTAGTTTAAATGTTATTCTGATTCCTATTGGTATTATTTCTAGTTTTTCTGGTTTCATTCCTAGTATAATTCCCATTATTAGATGTCCTAATTCGTGTAAAATTGCACATATCATCATTGTTATGTATATTTTTATTTGACTTGTCATAAAAAATAAGAATGTTATTAAAAAAATTTTTAAATCTATTTTAAATTTCATATTCATTTCTCTTTTCGTAATTAAATTTCTAATATCTTTTGTGGATCTACTGTTCTTTCTTGATATCTTATTTCAAAATGTAAGTGTGGTCCTGTTGAATTTCCTGTAGATCCTACTTCTGCTATTTCTTGTCCTTGTGTTACGTGGTCTCCTTGTTTTACATATAATTGGTTGCAATGTGCATATATTATTGCTACTTCTCCTATTATGATTTTTAAGTGTTTTCCGTAGTCTCCTTCTTCTGATGCTAATACTACTTCTCCTTCTGTTGCTGATTTTATTTTTGTTCCTGTGTTTGATGCAATATCTGTTCCTGTGTGGTTTTTCGGGACTGTTCCTGTTGCTGCTCCTCTGTATCCATAAGTTGAACTTATTTTTCCTTCTATTGGTTTTATAAATTGTGTTGTGTTTTTTATATTATTTATATCTTGTTCTTCTTGTGTTACTTCTTTTGTTTGACTTGATATTTGTTCTTGCTTTTGCTCTTCTGTTTGGCTTGATGTTTGTTCTTGTGATTGGTTTGGCGTTTGTTCTTCTGTTGCTCCTCCTATTCCTTCTTGTTCTTTGCTTCTTTCTTCTTGTTTTGTTTCTGTGTTTCCTTCTGAATTTTCTGTTTCTTTGTTGTTTTGTTCTTGATTTTCTTGTTGGTTATTATTGTTTTGTGTTTGGTTTATTATTCCTTGATTAAATGATTGTATTGTGTTTTTTATGTTTTGGTATATTTCTACAAAGTTTGTGTCTTCTGATAATATTTCTTTTGATTTGTTTAAAAAATCTTCTGAAAATATGAATTTATTGTTTTGTATAATATAGAATGTTCCATATATTATTCCACAAATTATTATTTGTATAATAAGTTTTTTTAATAGTTTTACATCTTTTGTTGGTTCATTTACGTGTAATTTTTCTGTTCTGTTTTCTTCTATGTTTATTCCTTTTCTTCTATTATATATTTCTTCTGCTCTTTTTATTTTTTCTTCTACTGACATTGTTTTTTCCATTAAAAAAACACCTCCTTGTTTCATTTTAAAATTTGTTCCTTTTTTCGCTTTGCTTAAATGTATAACTAGTTATGTGAATTTTTTTCTTTTAAACTAGTTTCTTTTTTAAAATGTATTCGGTGTTTTTTGTTTTTATGATAGCTTGTTTTATTTTAAAACTATTATTATCATTTCTATTATTGATATTATCATTAATATTAGTAAATATTTTTTCATTCTTTTATTTTTCTTTTGTATTGATTTTAGTATTTTTTCTTTTTTTTGGTTGTTTTCTATTTTATTGCAGTAGTTATTTATTATCATTTCTGCTTCTTTTATTATATAATCTTGGTTTTGTTCTTTTTTTTCTGTCGTGCTTTCTGTTTTTCTTTTGTTTTGCAATTCAAATTCTTTTATTTTTATGTTTTTCTTTAATACAATTATTGCTTCTTCTATTATGTTTGATGGTATACTTTTTAATATAACTGTGTTTTTTAGGTTGCTTGTTTCCATATTTTTTTCCTCCCTTTGATTAATATATTTTTATTATTTCCATTTTTTTCAGGTTTATACAAGTTAAATTTTCTATTGTTGTAATATTATTTATTTTTTTAACATATTATGATAAATAAATTTATTTGAATTTGTTCATTTTTTTGTTTTTTGTATTTTTTGTGTTTTATTTTTTATAGAACAAAAGCGGATATTAATAACATTGTACTTATTTAGACATTTTAAAATCCTCGTCTTTATTTGTGTGTGAATTTTGCTTTGCAAATTTCTGTGTATTTTTTTATATATAGCAATTTTCAAAGAACTTTACTATATTATGGAAAAAGGGAGTGAAATTATTTTCACTCCCTTCGAGGATTACTAGATTTCGGCTATATTAGCTAAAATTCTTCTTGATGATGTCTTCAATCTTGGAAATTTCTTGTATTTTTGTTAGCAGCTTCAATAATTGAATCTAAACTTTTAAGCATATCCTCAAGTAACTTTACCATTTCTTTACGGGTGTAATCATGCATACGTAAGTTACATGCTTTCAATCTCGCATCTGCTATCCATACAATCATCTCGTCTAACAAACTGTCTTCAAAAGACTGTTTCATAAGACTAGCTAATTCTATGATGGCTTCGTCAATATCTTCACTTGTTGAGGCACCTTGCAGTTTTCTCTTAGCTGCTTCTACGTCAGAGCGGAACTGAATGTACCTCTCTTTCTTTATCATCATCTTATGAACATTGTTGTTTTCCATAGTGCTTTTTCCTCTCTTTTGCTTTTTGGTAAGAGCCTTTAGGTTCTTTACATAACTTTATTATATATTTTTTATTTCAAATTGTCAAATTTTCGAATATTGATTGACATATCATTATGATTGTTATAATATATATTTAGTTCGGGTTGTGTCTATTATTTGATAGTATGTGTATCGTAACTGCACATACTTTTTTTAAATTATGTTTGACAAATAAAAAGAAAGATGCTATTATATATTTACAATAAACAAATTGTTCTTAATTCGGAAGATGTTATTTGTTTTGAGTATGTGTAGCCGTAAAAAATGCACATACTATTTTTTTGTTCAAAAAACAAGGTAGCTCCGTAAAAACCACCCTGTTTGCTTTGACACTATGTATTTCTACATTCGTCTTTTGCCTTGTCTTGTTGTTCTTTTGCTTTCATAGTTTCTTCTTTTTCTTGTAAAAGCATTTCTACTAATCGCAAAATCAATTCGGAATTTGTCATTTGTTTCTTCCCCCTTTCCGTCCTTTAGTAAAAGACTTACCTTTCTGACTTTGAAAAGGTTGCCACTATATTAGCATACTTTTTTCTAAAATACAAGTAACTAAAATGTTTTTAACACTATAATAAATATTCAATTTTTTCCATAATAAAAAACTCCTCCTATTTAAAATTCATATTTTTAATAATCAAAACATGAACCAATAAATAAGAAAAGTTTATAGGTTT
>MNRQ01000029.1:0-11391 GCA_001916035.1 Clostridium sp. 27_14
TATGTTTATTTTTGGTCATTTAAACAATATCATTTTTGTGCTCTCTTTTCAATATTTTATTTTCAATGTATTTGTGACATATCTATTTTAAACCTATAAGTACAAAAAAATTCATTAACATGATCTCATAATTCAGAACAAAAAAACTGTTCATATATGTATACAATTTTCCAAATGCATTTTAATACATAAAATTATTGTACATCTAAAAAGAATCTCTATAGTATTGAAGTGAACCCTCTTTATTAAATTTTTTGTCTAATAATTTGGGTTCACTTCACTATAGAGCTCTCTTTTTATATAAAAACACTCACTTACAAAATATCATGCAATAGCTAAATATTTTGTATAAAAAAATTATAAAAAAGTTCTAATCTTCATCATAAAATTTAATCAGTTGTTGAGCAACTTTAATTTCATACCATGTTGGTTCAGCTAACTGGCTTCTTCCAACTATATTATAATATAATAATATCAATATTATGCAAACCAAAATTATTGCAATTGAATTATTAAGTATTGTACAAAGTATATTTTTTGTCAATATCCACAGAACAAAAAATGATATATGTATAATATCATCTATATAAATAAAAAATGGTACTTTAAAAGATGCTTTTTTTATCTCTTCTACAGTAGGTACTTTTTTTAATTTATTATATGCATTAATTGTCTTACATAAAGCTCCTTTCCGCCTTGCCATAGTTCTTTCTGTTTTTAAATATTTTATTTTCATCCTATTTTCAAAAACTCTATTTAATACAAATGTACAAATTAAAAGTGCTCTAAATACCTCTCTTAACATTCCAGTTTGAGCTGCTGAACAAAAAATCAATAATAGTTCAACTATCCAAAATGTATCCCGTAGCACTCTCAATTTAAAACATTCTTCTTTGCTTAATACTTCCTTTTCTAACATTTTTACTTTAGTCTTTTTATTAAAATTCTTATAAATTTTCTCTGCATATGAAGCCATATGCTTTTCTAACTCAATCCTCTCTGATTTTTCATTACTAAGATATGCATAATCACCTACAATCATTGCCATTTCATTTTGTGTTACTAAAATTTTTTTAATCCGATTCTTTTTCTTCATAATTTTTTCCTTTCAAAGTTTTTTATTATTTTATCATTTGTATAAAATTATGTCAATTCTTTTATAACATATATATTTTTTTATCATAATATATATAATATAAATAAATGGAGGTAACTATGTGTGGATTTGTAGGATTTGTAAATTTAAAACAAAAATTTGAATATACTAAAGAAATTGATTTATTAAAAAAAATGAATAATACTCTTTCTAAAAGAGGACCTGACGAAGAAGGATATTACATTAATGATTCTATCTGTATGGCACACAAAAGATTAATTGTTATAGACCCTAAAGGTCGGAAAGCAACCAATGATTGAAAAATACAATTATGGAGATTTTGTAATTGTATATAACGGTCAAATATATAATACAAAAGAATTAAAAGAAACATTAATAAAAAATGGATTTACATTTGAAGGACATTGTGACACAGAAATTCTGCTGAAAAGCTATATTCATTACGGAAATGATGTTATACGTCATCTAAATGGTATTTTTGCATTTGCCATTTGGAATCAAAAAGAGCAGGAACTTTTTATAGCAAGAGACCATTTTGGAGTTAAACCTTTATTCTATACATTTTTTAATAACTCTTTAATTTTTGCCTCAGAACTAAAGGCAATTTTTAAATATCCAAGTATCGAAAAAATTATTGATGCTAAAGGTCTGGGTGAATTATTTGGAATAGGACCTGCTCATACTTCTGGAACAACTATTTTTAAAAACATTTATGAACTAAAACCAGCACATTTCGCTATATACAATGACTCTGGATTTCATATTCAAAGATATTGGAAACTTATTTCCAAGCCTCATACTGATAGTTTAGAAACAACTTGTGAAAAAGTAAAATTTTTATTAAATGATGCTATAACTCGTCAATTAGTATCTGATGTTCCTCTATGCACATTTCTTTCTGGAGGCTTAGACTCTAGTATTATTACAAAATTTGCTGCTGATTACTGTAAAAAGCAAAATTTGCCCCCTTTAGATACATACTCTATTGATTATGTAGATAATGATAAAAACTTTGTTAAAAGTGATTTTCAGCCAAATTCTGATAATTATTATATAGAACTTATGAACAAAAATCTTCATACTAAACATCACTCTATTGTTATTGATACTCCTGAATTAGCAAAATATTTAGAAGATGCTATGATTGCAAGAGATATGCCTGGTATGGCAGATATTGACTCTTCTCTACTTTTATTTTGTAAAAATGTAAAAAAAGAAATGACAGTTTCACTAACTGGAGAATGTGCCGATGAAATTTTTGGAGGTTATCCATGGTTTTTCCGTACAGATAGTCTAAATAGTGGTACATTTCCATGGTCCATTGCTATAGAAGAAAGACAAAAATTATTAAATACAAAAATTGCATCAAAAATCAATTTAAAAGATTATATTGATTTCAGATACAATGAAAGTTTATCTGAAGTTGATATTCTCGATGCAGATTCTAAAGAAACTGCTGAAAAAAGAAAAATTTCATATTTAACATTAAATTGGTTCATGCAAACTTTACTTGACCGTTCTGATAGAATGGCTATGTATAACGGTTTTGAACTTCGTGTACCTTTCTGTGATTATAGATTAGCCCAATATGTATGGAATATTCCTTGGGAAATGAAGGCTTTAAACGGTCGTGAAAAAGGATTACTTAGATATATTTGTCGTGATTTTCTTCCTAAAGAAATTGTTGATAGAAAAAAATCTCCTTATCCAAAAACTCATAATCCAACATACTTAAACACTGTGAAATATATGCTTTCTGAAATTATGAAAAAGCCAAATGCTCCTATTAATTATATTTTAAACAAAGATTACATTTTAGATATCCTTGCAACTGATGGCAATTCCTTTTCTCGCCCATGGTTTGGTCAATTAATGACTGGGCCTCAATTGATGGCTTATCTATGCCAGGTTAATATGTGGCTTGAAATGTATCAGCCTAAAATTGAAATTTAAGTAAAAATAGAGGTTCTGTGAAGAATCTCTATTTTATATTAGAAAATTTATGCAAATTTTATTGTGTTTTGACTTCTTTTACACAACTTATCTTTTCTATGTATTCCATTAATTTTTTCTATGTCATTTCTAAATTTTCATTACAAAAATGCAGTTTATTTATAACATCTTGTCCTATATGTTTATTTGCAGTTTTCACAGCTTTTTCATAATTCATTATTTGATATTCAAAGTGTGCATCTACACCATATAATACCTTCAATTTTTTATATTCTGAAGCTATTTTCCAAAATTCTTTACATGGATATACAATATTTTCTCTTCTCCCTATTATACATTCATTGGGATGAGATAAATTAATTTCTATTGGTATTTCATATTTTTCTGCTGTACTACAAATTATATGTGCAACTTTTTTATCTACTTCTGTGTAGTTGTCTCTACTTAACAAATATACATCTGGATGCGCTATTATATCTGGTATATTCTTTTCAATTGCTGTTTTTATATACTCTGCATATTTTAAGACATCTTCATCAGTAAATTTTTGTTTTCTCAAAAATTTCAGTTCATTGTTCTCATCATATATAAAGTGTTGTCCTAGAATTATCTTATCTGTTTCATTTTTAAGTTCAAACAAGTTTTCTTCTTGTCCTGGTAAATACTCAACCTCAAATCCTGTTTCTATTTCTATTTTGTTTTTATACTTTTCTTTTAGGGACTTTATGCTATGTAAGTAATCATCTTTCTCATTATACTCCATTCTCATATTTTCTCTAAAATCTATTCTTTCCTTTTGAGGGCAATGGTCTGTAAAAGCTATCTTGGTAAAACCCTTCTTTATAAATAATTTCACAAACTCTTCATCTGTCATATTATTGTCAGCATGTCCACATCTTCTTGTATGTGTATGATAATTAAATTTTTGCATAAATTCTTTATTATTCATTTTCATTCTCCTAACTTATATTATCTACATGTATTGCTACATCACCTAATTTCTTAAATAAATCATTATATAGTTCTTTTTTGTCAATTACTATTATTACTTGTTTTCCCCTAATAGTATAAATTAAATTTTTAATATTTTCTATTTTAAAAGCCAATTAGCTAAATCATATATTTGAATGCCTTCGTACTGATAATCATCATGTCTAGTTCTTGCAATTAATATCTTTGGATATGCATCTTTTATTTTTAGTAATGGTCTTACTTCTCTCTCAAAAGTTTTATCGTCACTTATGTTATCAGAGACTTGAACATATATTTTTTCATTCATTTTCATTGCAACAAAATCTACTTCAGCATTGTAGAGTTCTCCAACATAAATTTCATACCCTCTCCTTAATAATTCAATTGCAACTATATTTTCGTATATTCTTCCATAATTCATATTTTTAGTTCCAAGTTTTGCATATTTAAAAGTTTGATCTACCAAATAATATTTATCCACAGATGACAAGTATCTTTTTCCTTGAATATCATATCTTCTTATTTTATAAAAAGCAAAAGCATCACACAAATAATTTATATAGTTAGCTATTGTTTTATCATTAGTATTTATACTTGCTTGATTTAAAATATTTGCAATTTTTCTATACGAAGTTAAATTTGAAACATTATCCATCATAAATTCAGTTAAACTATCCATTAGTCCAATATTTTGAATATTATATTTTTGTTGTATATCTCTAACAATTAAAGCATTATACACATCGTTTATATAATTATATTTTTTATTCACATCATTATAAATATATGAGCCAGCCATTCCTCCTTCAAGAACATATTTTTCAAAAGCATCTTGTGCATTCTCATAATTAAAGTATTTCATAAATTCTTTAAAAGAAAATGGGTATACTTGTATTTCATATGTTCTACCTGTAAATAATGTTGCTAAATCACTACTTAATAAAAAAGCATTTGAACCAGTTATATATATATCATATTTTTCTTCTGCATGTAAACTATTTATTGTTCTTTCAAATTCTTTACACATTTGAACTTCATCTATTAATACAAAATTATTTTTTCCTACTATATAATGTTTCTCTATATAATTATTTAAAGATATATAATCTCTTAAATTATCAAATTTGACTAAATTAAAATTAATATCAATTATATTATAATCCTTTATATTTTCTATAATGTAATTTTTAAACATTTCCAATAGTTTTGACTTTCCGCTACGTCTAACACCTGTTATAACCTTAATGTCTGGTGTTCCTATGACTTCTATTAATTCTTTTAAATATTCTCTCTTTATTAATTTCATAATGATTATTCACCTCATATATATTATATCATTCATTTCGCAAAAAGTAAATATTTGTTTTTTTGCGAAATGATTATTATTATATCTATTTATTAAATTAATATTCAGAATTTGCATTATTATTTTTTATTTTAGTAATCACATATGTTTTATATTATTTTTTTCGTTATTTTTATAAAAAAGTTCATTTTTGCAGATTGTGTATTTTCTTCTTTAATTATAAAAAAGGTCGCAAAATGCGGCCTTTTTTATAATTAAATTTATCGTTTCTTATTAACCAAACATAACTCATTATCTACACAATCAATTGTAACAAGAGAATTAGGCAAAATCTCCTGAGTCAAAATCTTTTTAGCAATCAAAGTCTCTAATTTTTTCTGAACAAATCTCTTTAAAGGTCTAGCACCATAAATTTCATCATAGCCATTATCAATCAAATAATTTTTAGCAGAATCTGTTAATTCTAACCTAATATGTTTATCTTCCAATCTTTTTTCCAAATCTATAATTAATAAATCCAAAATTTTAGAAATCTCTGCTTTTTTCAATGGCTTATAAAATACTATTTCATCTAAACGGTTCAAAAATTCTGGACGGAAACTCTGTTTTAACAAAGTATTAACTTTATCTTGTGCTTCTTTTGATATTTCTCCACTATCTTCAATTCCTTCTAATATATATTCTGAACCCAAATTAGAAGTTAAAATTATTATAGTGTTTTTAAAATCAACTGTTCTACCTTGAGAATCTGTTATACGACCATCATCTAATACTTGTAATAAAATATTAAATACATCTGGATGTGCTTTTTCTATTTCATCAAAAAGTACTACTGAATATGGCTTTCTTCTAACAGCTTCTGTTAATTGTCCACCTTCTTCATATCCGACATATCCTGGAGGTGCACCAATTAACCTAGAAACCGAATATTTTTCCATGTATTCTGACATATCAATTCTAACAATATTATGCTCATCATCAAATAAACTTTCTGCTAATGCTTTTGCTAGTTCTGTTTTTCCAACTCCTGTTGGACCTAAAAATAGGAATGAACCTATTGGTCTACGTGGATCACTTATTCCTGCTCTTGAACGTATAATTGCTTCTGAAACCTTTTCAACAGCTTCATCTTGACCAATTACCCTTTTATGCAAAATATCACTTAAATGAAGTAACTTTTCTCTCTCTCCTTCCATCAATTTTGCCACAGGAATACCAGTCCATCTTGAAATTATTTTTGTAATTTCATCTTCTGTTACTTTATTACGTAACAAACTATTTTCAGTATTTTTCTCTTTTTCCGTTTTTTCCTCTTCAATTTCTAATTGTTTCTTCAATTCTGGTAATTTTCCATATTTAAGTTCAGCGGCTTTATTTAATTCATAATTTCTTTCAGCTTGTTCTATTTGACTATTTACACTTTCTATTTCTTCTCTTAATTTTTGTACTTTTCCTATTGACTGTTTTTCATTTTCCCATTTTGCTTTCATAGAATCAAATTTTGTTTTTAATTCTGCCTTCTCTTTTTGAATATCTTGTAATCTTTGTTTTGACATTTCATCAGTTTCTTTAGATAATGCTGTTTCTTCTATCTCTAATTGCATTATTTTTCTTGATATTTCATCTAGTTCTGTTGGCATTGATTCCATTTCTGTTTTAATCATACTACATGCTTCATCTATCAAATCAATAGCCTTGTCTGGTAAAAATCTATCTGAAATATATCTATGTGATAAAGTTGCTGCAGCAATAAGCGCATTATCTGAAATTTTTACACCATGATACACTTCATATCTTTCTTTTAACCCTCTCAATATTGATATAGTATCTTCTACACTTGGTTCATCAACCATAACAGGTTGGAAACGTCTTTCCAATGCCTGATCCTTTTCTATATATTGACGATATTCATTTAAAGTTGTTGCACCTATACAATGTAATTCTCCTCTTGCTAACATTGGTTTTAATATATTTCCTGCATCCATAGCACCATCAGCTTTTCCAGCTCCAACAATTGTATGAATTTCATCTATAAATAATATTATCTTGCCTTCACTCTTTTTTACTTCCTGTAAAACTGCCTTTAATCTCTCTTCAAACTCTCCTCTATATTTTGCCCCTGCAACAAGTGATCCCATATCCAAAGAAAATATTGTACAATCTTTTAGTCCTTCTGGCACATCACCTCTAACTATTCTAAGAGCTAACCCTTCCGCTATAGCTGTTTTACCAACACCTGGTTCACCTATTAAGCATGGATTATTTTTAGTTTTTCTTGATAATATTCTTATTACATTTCTTATTTCTGTATCTCTTCCTATAACTGGATCCAATTTTTGCTCTCTTGCCATTTTTACCAAATCTTGACCATATTTCTTTAAAGCATTATAAGTCTCTTCTGGATTATCTGTTGTAACTCTAGCATTACCTCTAACACTTGATAAAGCTTTTAAAAACTCATTTTTATTTATACCATAAGTTCTAAATAAATCCTTTATCTGCCCATTTGCATTATCAAATAATGACAACATAATATGTTCTACTGATACATATTCATCTTTCATTTTTGTAGCAATTTTTTCCGCATCATTTAAAGTCACATCTACATCTCTTGAAACATATATACTATCATTTGGTCTAGCCCCTCCAGACATTTTTGGCATCATATTAATTTTATTTTTTAATGTTTCTTCAAAGCCATTTGTGATTCCCATCTTTTTTAACAATTCTTTTATCAAACTATCTTCCTGTTCTAATAAAGAAAGCATTAAGTGTTCTTGCTCTATTTGCGAATTTTGATTTTCTAATGCTATACTTTGTGCATTTTGTATAGCTTCCAATGATTTTTGTGTAAATTTTTGAATATTCATTTTCAACTACCTCCTTTTCTTAAGGCTTCTAACATCCAATTGAAAAGATTTATAATTTTTTCAATTGCATTAAAAGCACAATTCTATAAACAGACTGTGCTCTTATCATATATTTAGTTTGCCTTTTTATCTTTTTTATATACTTTTCTCAGTACTTTTTTATTATACAACTTTATTTTAGCACTGTCAATAGTAGACTGCTAATTTTTAATGAAATTATTCTACACTTTTTAAGCTTTCAATCATATCAATTTTCTTTAAAGCAAAATATGTTACTACACTTACTATTAATGTAAACAAAATTGTTAAACTAGCAGAATAAACATAAGACCATATACTTATACGAGTATCAAACATTAATATATCTAACTCACAAGTTTTTAAAATAAACATTTCTAGGAAATATCCTGCAACCAAACCAAGCAATATACCTATTATTGTTAAAATCGTTGTTTCTCTTCCAACATAATCATAAACTTCTTTATCATAAAATCCTAGAACTTTAATTGTTGCTAATTCTCTTATTCTTTCACTTATATTTACATTTGCCAAATTATATAATACTACAAAAGCAAGTAATCCTGCCGAAATTATCAAAATCCAAACAACAAATGTCATATTATCCATAACTTCATCAAATATTGACTTAGTTTGAGACATAAAAGTAACTTTAGAAATATTAGAATTTTCTAGTATCTTTTTACCAAGTTTATTTTCAGATTCTTCT
Organism: Clostridium sp. 27_14; assembly: GCA_001916035.1. Classification (GTDB taxonomy): domain Bacteria; phylum Bacillota; class Clostridia; order TANB77; family CAG-508; genus CAG-269. The sequence goes on from MNRQ01000029.1 coordinate 8,946, forward strand.
GATTTCTTTACCTCAGATTGTTCTTTTAATAATATTGTATTATATTTAACTTTCTCTCCAAAAATACTTTCATAATATTCTGGACTAATATACATATAATGCATCAAATAATTTCTTGTTATTCCCTTTACTTCTACCTCTGCTTGTTTATCATTTGAATTTTTTATTGTTATTTTATCTCCTTGTTTTATATCTAGCAATTTTGCCAATTTCTCTGTAATGACAACACCATTATCACTTAACGAATATTTTTCTTTTGACACTCTATTCTCTAACACTATATAATCTGAAAGTACATCCGTTTTTTCCGGCACTATAAGCTGAATATCTTGTTTTGTCTCCTTATTTAAAATCTCCACTGCTTGCATATTGAATGCCATTGCATCTGTCACATCATTATTTTTATCATTTGTCTTTATATTGCAAACTTCATCTATATACTTTTGTATCTCATCACTTGTTTGTTCATTTTTTAATGTTATTGACATATCATACAAAAAAACTTCTCCATATTGTGATGGTATCATATTACTTACCGATTCTCTTAAACCAAAACCTGCAACCATTAATGCTGTACATCCTAAAATACCTATTATTGTCATAGATACTCTTTTTTTATATCTGAAAACATTTCTTATAGTTACCTTTTGAGTAAATTTTAATTTAGACCACAACCATGATATTCTTTCTAATAATACTCGTTTTCCAGCTTTAGGTGATTTTGGTCTCATTAATGATGCTGGTTGTAAGTTTAATTCTTTATAGCAAGCTATTATTGTTGCTCCAACAGTGCATATTAAAGCTAAACCTAATCCTGTGATTGCTATTCCTGTATTAAATTCTAAAACCACATCTTTCATTGAATACATCATAGCATACATATTATATATAATTTCCGGCAATATTCTAAAACCTAGTAACATCCCTATTATTCCACCAATTAATGTAGCTAGGACCGCATATAATATATATTTTAAAGCAATTTTTCCTTTTGTATATCCTAATGCTTTTAAAGTTCCTATTTGCACTCTTTGTTCTTCCACCATTCTTGTCATTGATGTTAAACTTATTAATGCTGCTATTACAAAAAATACAACTGGAAATACTTTTCCAATATTTGCAATTCTTTCAGAATCCTGTGAATAACTTGCATATCCAGTATTTTGATTTCTATCTAACACATACCATTCTGGTTTTACTTTTAGCTTTTCATATTCTGATTCTGTACACTCTTTTGCAATATTTTCTATATCTGATTTCACTTTTTTAATCTTATCTTCATACTCATCTGAAAACGTATCTAATTTATCTGCATCTTTTACTCTAACATATATCTCCGTATAAATTTGAGATATAATTTCTGACTGTGGTACATAAATATAATAATTTATTTTTCCAGATGCTAATTTTGTAGAGCCTCTTTCTCTTGATATATACAATGGTGAACGTATTGATCCTACAATTTTTATTTCTTTATTTTTTAAATTCGGACCTGCTAAAGTATCTTTCGCTTCTAAAATTATTGTATCACCAATCTTTTTATTAGTACTATTTAAAAAACTTTCCTCAACTACACACTCTTCCTCATTTTTTGGCATCTCGCCTTGTTGCAATTTTACACAATTTATATTATCTGAAAGTGTATGAATTTTTAAAACAACTTCCTCTTCATCAACCTTTGTTAAAACATCTTTACTATACGTTCCCTCTACAATTTTCACATCCTGTAAATCTTGTATTTCTTTTACGTCATCATCTGTCAATCCCTTTGTAGAAATTACTTCTATATCCATCATTTTATTCTCATCAAAATACATATCTGCCGTTTTTTTCATATCTGGGCTCACTGCCCTTATTCCTGCAAAAAATCCTACACCTAACAATACTATTAATAATATAGATAAAAATCTTTTTCTAGTATTTATAATTTCTTTAAATGCATCTTTGCGAAGTGCTTTAACCATACTTAATCTCACTCCTTATTTCAAGTTAAAAATTGTTTTTTACCATTCTATTTCCGAAATTGGCAATGGTCTGTCATTTAATTTTATATCTTGTACTTTTCCATTCTTAAAGCTAATTACTTTATCGGCCATAGGTGCCAACGCTGCATTATGAGTTATTATTATTACAGTCATTTTTTCTTTTCTAGCTGTATCCTGCAATAACTGTAAAATTTGTTTTCCTGTATTATAATCTAAAGCACCTGTTGGTTCATCACATAATAATATTTTAGGATTTTTTGCTATTGCTCTTGCTATTGCAACCCTTTGCTGTTCTCCACCTGAAAGTTGCGATGGGAAATTTTTCATTCTTTCTTCCAAACCAACTTTTTTTAATATTGTTTTTGGGTCAAGTGAATCTTTACATATTTGAGTTGCTAATTCAACATTTTCTAAAGTTGTTAAATTTTGAACCAAATTATAAAACTGAAATACAAACCCAA
>MNRQ01000029.1:11438-40557 GCA_001916035.1 Clostridium sp. 27_14
ATCTTTTCCATCTATTTTTACAGCTCCTGATGTTGCTGTATCCATTCCACCTAAAATATTAAGAGCTGTTGTTTTTCCAGCCCCACTTGGTCCTACTATTACAACTAGCTCTCCTTTTTCTATTGAAAAATTAGTCTTATCCAATGCCGTAATTGTTACTTCTCCCATTTGATATTGTTTTACAACATCTTTAAATTCAATATATGACATTATATCTCCTTTCCAAACTTTAAATATCATTTTCTGGAAATTTTTTCAAATCTAAATACTAAAATTTCACCTTAAATCTCCACTTAGAAAACTCAAACCCTAAATTTTTCCCTTTTGAAAGAATTTTCCAAATATACTTTCTTTTTCCTCTTTTGATTTTAGTTTTTCCTTTTATATATTTTCTTATTTCTTCTCTTTCCTTTTCCTCATCCTCTTCATCATCAGCATTATTTTCATCTTCATCTATATATTCACCATTATCCTCTTGTTCATCATCATATTCATTTTCATAATCATCTTCTTCATATTGTTCATCTTGATAATCATTATCATCATAATCACTTTCCTCATATTCCTCATCATCTTCGTCATCCTCAAAATCATCATCTTCTTCATCCTCAAAATCGCCATATTCGTCTTCTTCAGCAAAATCATCATCCTCAACATCTTCTTCATTATCTTCTATTTCATCATCTTGCTCTTCATCTTCAAAATCTCCATATAATTCTTTATTACTTATAAACCATTCTTCGTCATCATCATCTTCTTCATATATGCCATCATTTTCGTGTAAATTCTCTTCTTCCACTACTTCCTCTATTTCTGGTTGAGGCATAAATTCTGCTAAATCTCTTCCATATTGTTCCTCTACTTTTTCATTAAATACCTCATAAATATTTTTTATACCTTCAATTCTCCAATAATTTGTATTTATAATAGCTCCTACACCAGATTTAGATTTTATAGTATTAACTTCTTGATTAAATGATTTTTCTGTTTCTTCTATTCCTAATAAATATGTTCCATTATAAAATTCCTTATATGCTTTCTTAGTTGATTTTCCTGATATTTCTCTCAATAACAAATTATACAAATTATGAATTTGCACCATATCACTATCAAAATCTTTACAAGCTTGATCCATCATAACTTTATGTGCTTTTTCACCACTTATAGCTGTAATTCTTTCATTATCTAAAAAGCTCACCAAATATTCTCTTTCTGCATCTATAAAATCTAATTTTGATGTTATATCTTTTAATGTTTTTTGGTATTTAGATAAATTTAACTCTTCACTATCTATCTCTGACATCAATTTCTTCAATCTTTCATAAGATAGCACATAACATTCAGCTTCTTTTTTTGCCATTTTAATTCTGACTTCTACAGCTTTTTGGATAACATTTTTATCAAATTTTACTCTTTCATTTTTTCCATTTTCTAACATTATTGTATTTAATGATTTATTCAATTCTTCATTATCTGCAGAAATAAACTCTTTTACTTTTTTCACATTTGCAACATCAATAGAACCTAATATTTCTATTGTATCATTTAATATTCTTATATGATTTGCTTCAGACGTTCTCTTTAATTTATTACATTTATTTCTCTCCCCTTGTTTTTCTGTAAATTCATGTAATAATTGTATATATTCTTCTCTTAAACTTCTTTGCTCTTCCACAGCACTTTCTTCTAGCTTTTCAATTCTCAATAACTTTTTTTCAATTGTAGCTGGTGCCTGATCAAAATCATTAAATAACTTTATCCTAAAATCTTCTCTTTTTATAGTATCATTACTTATGTCTTCTTGATTTTTTTGAATAGTTTGCATTTTATTTGCAATTTCATCGAATTCACTTATTATTTTTTCTTCTTCTTCAGTAATTACCTGATATTTTTCCATCTCCTCTAAAACACTTTTAAATGTTTCATAACTGATTCTTATATCTGATTGTTTATCTTGTCCAAAAACTTTGTTTAAGTATTTTTCTAATACAATTGCACTTCTTTCATACATAATTTAATTACATCCTTCCAAATTTTATTTCATTTTTTCCTTGATTTTCACCAATGTATTTAACGCATCTATTGGAGTTAATTCATTTAAATTAACTTTATCTAACTCATGTGCAATTTCTGCTAATTTATAATTATACATGTCAAACTGACCTTCCACTTTTTTCTTATCCTCTTTTTCTGCTTTTTTACCAGTTAAAACATTTTTCTTTTCTATATTTCTTAAAAATTCATTAGCCTTTTGTGTTACAACTTTTGGTACACCTGCTAGTCTTGCAACATGTATACCATAACTTTCATCTGTTCCACCTCTAACTATTTTTCTTAAGAATATAATGTCCTCACCTTTTTCCTTAACTGCTATTGAATAATTTTTTATTCCATCAGATTGATTTTCTAATTCTGTTAGTTCATGATAATGTGTTGCAAATAAAGTTTTTGCTCCACATTTTTCCTTATCAGCAATATATTCTGCAACAGCCCATGCAATAGATAATCCATCATAAGTTGATGTCCCTCTACCTATTTCATCTAATATGACCAAACTATTAGATGTAGCTTCTTTCAATATTGTAGCAACTTCCATCATTTCTACCATAAAAGTACTTTGCCCCATACTTAAATCATCAGAAGCACCCACTCTTGTAAAAATCTTGTCAACAACACCTATATGTGCTTCACTTGCTGGAACAAAACTTCCTACTTGTGCCATAAGTGTAATCAAAGCTACTTGCCTCATATATGTAGATTTACCCGCCATATTAGGTCCAGTTATTATAGATAATCTATTTTCATCTTTGTCCAAATATGTATCATTATCTACAAAAGAACCAGCTCCCAACATTTTTTCTATAACAGGATGTCTACCTGCTTTTATATCAATAATTCCAGAATTATCAACTTGAGGCATACAATAATTTAAGTCCTCTGCAACTTGTGCAAATGATGTTAATACATCTAATTCAGATACTGCCATTGCTGTTGATTGTAATCTTTTTATATTTTTTGCAATTTCTTCCCTTATCTCTATAAAAGCATTATATTCCAAATTTACAACTTTTTCTTCTGCTCCTAAAATTTGATTTTCTAAACTTTTCAAATCTTCTGTTATATATCTATCTGGAACTTGTAATAAATATGATTTTGTAACTTCTATAAAATATCCAAATACCTTATTAAATCCAACTTTTAAGTTTTTAATACCTGTCTTTTCACGCTCTTCGGCCTCTAAATTAACTATCCAATTTTTTCCTTCTGTTGTTGCTGTTTTTAATTTATCTATTTCTTCATCATAGCCAATCTTTATTATTCCCCCATCTTTTATTGTCATAGGAGGATCATCTACAATTGCTTTTTCTATCAAGTCATGTATATCTTTTAATTCATCAATATTTTGATATATTTCCTCTAACATTATGCTTTCTTTTATATTTGATAATACTTGCTTCAAATCAGGTAACTTTTCCAAAGAATTTTTTAATGTTATCATATCACGTGCATTTGCATTCCCATAAGCCATCTTTCCTGCTAAACGTTCTATATCATATACTTTTTTCAAATTTTCTGTTATATCTCCACGCAAAATCATATCATTTTTTAAAATTTTTACTGCATTTAATCTATTATTTATTTCTAAAGTATCAATTAATGGGTCATTTAACCACCTTCTTAACATTCTTCCTCCCATTGATGTCGAAGTTTTATCTAATACCCATAATAATGTTCCTTTTTTTGACTTGTCACGCATTTTTTCAGTAATTTCTAAATTTCTACGTGCATTTATATCTAAAGACATATATTTCGAAATCTGATAAATTGTTATTTTATTCAAATGATCTAATGTAGTCATCTGAGTTTGCTCAATATATGCAAGTAATGCATTTATTGGTGGAATTGCCAATGTTTTATCTTTTAAATTCTCTATTGTTCTATTACTTGTATCAACTATATTAAATCTCAAATTCAAAGTATCTATTTTACTATCAAAAAATTTATCTTGAAAACGTGTTATATAGCAATCAAAACGTTCTTTAATTTTTGATATTTCTTCTTGGCAATCAGCCATCATACTATTTATTACTAATTCAGATGGATTATATCTTGCCAATTCATCTAATAAAAGTGGAAAATTTTGTTGATCTTTTATTTCAGCTGAATAAAATTCACCTGTAGATATATCACAAACACTTATACCAAAATATATTCCAGTTTTATATATAGACATAATATAATTATTTTTTCTCTCTTCAAGCATATTACTATCTATAATCGTTCCAGGGGTTACAACTTTTATTACACCTCTTTTTACTATTCCCTTAGCTGTTTTAGGATCTTCTAACTGTTCACATATAGCCACTTTATATCCTTTTGCAATCAACCTAGAAATATACATTTCAGCAGCATGGTGTGGTACACCTGCCATTGGAGCTCTTTCCTCTTGTCCACAATCTTTTCCAGTCAATGTTATTTCTAATTCTCTAGCAGCTATAATTGCATCATCAAAAAACATCTCATAAAAATCACCCAAACGATAAAATAATATGCAATCCTTATATTGTTCTTTTGTTTCAAGATACCTTTGCATCATAGGCGAAAACTCTGCCATATTTCTCATCCTCCCATATTATTTTAAATATGTATGTAACTGCATTTAAAATAAAATTTAACACAGCCAAAATTGTAATTATTTTTCAACTACCCCTTTAAGGTACCACAAATGCTCAGAAACAACCCTAACCGGTAACAACTTTCCAACATAACTATCATCGCCCTCAAAAACAACAACCTTATTGCTATCAGTTCTACCAGTCAACATATTAGCATTATTCTTACTTTTGCCCTCAACCAATACATACTGAACAGTATCAACATATTTCTTATTCTTCTCAGCAATCTGTGACTCAACAAGTTCTTTCAACCTATCAAATCTTTCATGTTTTACCTCATCTGGAATTTGATTTTCCATTTTATCACCTGGAGTTCCAACTCTTCGAGAATAAATAAACATATAAACCTGTTCATAATTCACTTTACTAACAACATCCAATGTATCTTCAAAATCTTTCTCAGTCTCACCAGGGAAGCCAACTATTATATCTGTTGACAATGTCAAATTTGGAATTTTAGCCTTCATTTTTTCAACTAATTCCAAATACTGTTCCTTAGTATATCTTCTATTCATTACTTTCAACACTTCTGTACTACCAGACTGTAATGGCAAATGCACTAACTTACACACTTTTTCACAATTTGCAATTGCCTCTATTACATCATCTGTAAAATCCTTTGGATGAGGTGATATAAAACGAATTCTCTCTATTCCATCTATTTTATTTATTTCTCTCAATAATGTTGCAAATGAATTTATCCCATTATATTCCAAACCCTTTTCTTTCCATTTTTCTGCTCTTAAATATGAATTAACATTTTGCCCCAATAAAGTTATCTCTTTATAACCTTCTTTAGCCAATTGTTCAACTTCTTGTAAAATATCTTTTGGATGTCTGCTTCTTTCCCTTCCTCTAACATAAGGAACTATGCAATAACTGCAAAAATTATTGCACCCATTCATTATTGTTACAGACGCTTTTAAATTATTTTCTCTTTTTATTGGTAAACCTTCATATATTTTACCATCAATATCTAATATGTCTTCTTGTTTTTGTTTAGTTTCTAACACATTATACAAATCCTCTGGGAATTTATGAATTGTATGTGTTCCAAATAATATATCTACAAAAGGATAACTTTCCTTTATTTTATTAGTTATATGTTTTTCTTGCATCATACAACCACCTATTGCTATAATTGTCCCATTTTCCTCTTTTACTTTTTTTAATTCTCCCAATTTACCAAACAACTTATCTTCTGCATTTTCTCTTACACAACATGTATTAAATAAATTTAAATCAGCTTCTTTAGGATTTTCAGTTTTTGTATATCCCATTTGTTCAATCATTCCTGAAATTTTTTCTGAATCATTTTCATTTAATTGGCATCCCATTGTTAATATTGCATATTTTAAATTTTTTTCTTTATTTAATTTCTTTACTTTCTCTATATATTCTTTTTGTTTTTGTATTTCTTTTTCTTCGTTCATTTTTACAAATTCAATCCTTTCGGCTTCTATTTTTTCTCTGATTATTCTACTATATTTGACTAAAAAAATCAATAATTAACTATAAAAAAAGCGAGGATATTCTCACCTCTACAGTGATACTTTTCCACACTTTTTTACTACTTTTTATTTTAACTATTTTTAAATTATGCAAGACCATATTTTTTCTTAAATTTGTCTGCTCTTCCACCTGCTGTTTCTTGTCTTAGATTTCCTGTCCAGAATGGATGACATTTTGAACAAACATCTACTTTTATATCTTTTTTTGTTGAACCAACTTCTAAAACATTACCACAAGCACATGTAATTGTTGTTTGTTTATTGTAATTTGGATGTATTCCTTCTTTCATTCTTAATTCACCTCTTTTTTCATAGTTTAAACATGACTGTTTTTAATAATATCATATTTTATTTTTTTTTTCAAGTATTTTAATATTATTTTTATTTATTATTTGTATTTGTTGTTTTATTCTTTAAAATTTCATTTTTTTGATTTTGCACTACATACATTGCTGATGATACCAATTCTTTATTTAATGATACCTTATTTACTAGTTTTCCCATCACATTAAATACACAAGCAATTATTAATATTAGTAATCCTATTTTTTTCCAATATTTTGCTAACATATTATCAACTTTCCTTTTCTTTAATTTTTAAACTATAAATATTATACATTTTTTTATGTATATTGTCAATCTAATATTTGAAATTTCCGCCACCCAAAAACTCTTTTAACAATGAATTAGTAGGAACTTCTTCATTAGGTATAGATTCAAAATATTTCAAAATATTTAACAATCTTTGAGCTTCTGCATACTCTTTTTCATCTTGTGTAATCTCTTCAAGTAATGGTTTAGCTATATCTTTTAATGCACTTAACTCATAAATCAATGATGTATTAAATATTTTATTTGCATCTTCTTGATATGGAAAAATATTCTTTTCTTCTCCTCTATTAACACTTGCCCAAGTATCTAAAGTATGTTTTGCTGAATACCCTCTAAATTGATAATCTCTTACAATTCTTCTAACTAAACGTGTATCTGTTGTTGATATTCTATTGTATCTATCCATATTCAAAACTGTTAAAGCACTTATATAAACTTTATATTTTTCATCTTTTGATATTTGACTTGTCAATTTATCATTCAAACAATGTATACCTTCTATTACAAGTATCTCATCTGAATTTAATTTTAACATATCACCTTTATATTTTTTAGTACCTTCATGAAAATCAAATCTTGGCATTTCTATTTCTTCACCATTTAAAAGTTTTACTAAATGTTCATTAAATAATTTCAAATCTATAGCTTCTATTGACTCAAAATCATATTCTCCATTTTCATCTTTTGGAGTATCACTTCTCTCTACAAAGTAATTGTCAACTGAAATAGTTACTGGTTTAATTCCATTCAATCTTAATTGAATTCCCAACCTTTGTGCAAATGTAGTTTTTCCTGATGATGATGGACCTGCTATTAAAACCATTTTAACATTTTTTCTTTTTGCTATATCATCTGCAATATTTGCTATTTTCTTTTCATGTAATGCCTCTGCAAGCATAATTACGTCTTTTATTCTTCCACTATTTATTGCTTTGTTCAATTTATATACAGTATTTGTTTCTAGTATTTTGTGTATACGCTCATATTCTTCTAATGCCCATGACAATTTTTTAGTTGGTTTAAATTCTGGTATTTCAGTTGGATTTTTTGTAGTCGGATATCTTAATAAAAATCCATCATAATATTTTATTATTTCAAAATTTTCTAATACTCCTGTTCTATTTGCCATTGTACCATAACAATAATTATAATAATCCTCACAATAATACATATAAATTTCTTCATTATCTGTTAAATCATATTGTAATCTTCCTTTAGATGCATTTGTTTTTTCATAAAATTCTTTTGCTTCTTCTCTTGTCATTATTACTTTTTTTATTTTTAAATCTTCACTTATTATTTTTTTTATTTCTTCAGTCATTTTCTCAATAAATTCTTCTGTTATTTTCATATTGTCAATTGTACAAAACATTGCATTTCCTAATTGATATTCTACTGTTAGCTTTTCATTTGGATATATTTTTTCATAAGCTTTTCCCATTATATATACTAATGTTCTAACATAAATTTTCATTCCCTCTTTTGAAAAAGTATCTATTAAATCTACCTTTCCATCATTTTTTATTTCATATTCTAAATTTTGATATTCATTATTAAATATACAGCCTACTACTTTGTATTTACTATTATCTATTTCTTTTTTTAATAATTCCTCTACTTTTATTGGTTCTTGTACTTCTAGCTCTTTTCCTTTATAAGTAATTTTCATATTTAATCTTCCTTTCGTTTTTTATATCAAATATTTTACTACAAAATGTCAAATATATCAATGCTTTTTTAAGTTGATTTTTACAAAAAAAAATTATATAATACTATCAAATTAAATTATGGAGTTATTTATGGAATTAAAATATATTGCAAAAAAAGAAGATATTGGTTTAACAATTAACCAAATATTACAATCAAAACTAAAAATATCAAGCAGATTACGTCAACAAATTATAAATGAAAAACTTATTACCTGTAATGAATTACTTTGTGATACACGAAAAAACTTAGAATTAGGAGACTTTATAAATATAGATTTTAACTATTGGGAAGATAATTCAAACATTGTACCAACTCCCATGGATTTAGATATTTTGTACGAAGATGAATGGATTTTAATAGTAAATAAGCCTTCTGGGATACCAGTACACCCATCAATGCAACATTACGAAAATTCACTTTCAAATGGGATTAAATTTTATTTTGACACTATTGGATTACACAAAAAAATACGTCCTGTAAACAGATTAGATATAGGAACTTCTGGCATTGTCGTATTTGCAAAATGTGCATATTCACACGAATATCTTTCACTTCAAATGCAAAATAACACATTTTCTAAAACTTATTTAGCAATAGTTCACGGCAAACTTGATGAAAATACTGGTACTATTGATTTACCCATAGCTAGAAAAAACAATAGTATAATAGAAAGATGTATTGACTTTGAAACTGGTAAACCTTCTATAACAAAATATGAAGTTTTAGACTATTCTATAGTTTCTAATTGTAGTCTTGTTAAATGTAATCTAATTACTGGTAGAACTCATCAAATTCGTGTACATTTTTCTTATATTGGACATCCACTTATAGGAGATTCATTATATAGTAATTTTGATTTTAAAAGATTAATGCTTCATTGCTCTGCCATTAAGTTTACGCCTATAAATACAAATGATTTTATAATAATAAAATCAACACCAAAAGACTTTTATATATAATCAAACATTAATATTAATTCATTTTACTCTGTAATGTTCCATTCTTACATAAACATCACCTTTATATTTCCTATACGACGTAAAAAAGACAGAAACTTTTATTAAAAATTTTCTGTCTTTTTTACTTTGTTATAAGGATTCATCCTCCACAGTAATCAAGTGTTTTTCTGCTGGATTTCCGCTAAAGCGCTCAAGCAGTTTAGGCCATAAATAGGCCTCTGTCACTTTGCCTCTTGTACTAGGAAGGTCTATAATTGCATTTCCACAAACAATCTTTTTCACTCTAAACCCCATCTTTTCCTTTTCGGCAATAGCTTTTTCTAAAGCATCTCCTATCTGTTGGGTAGTAAAACCTTCCCAACCTTTAACTGTTAAAGTTTCTGCATTAAATACTTTTTCCATGAAGTTTTTCCTCCTATAATTTAAAAAGTTATTTAGTAACATATAAAAAAATGATAACACAAAAATGCAAATTTGTCAATTTATGTAAAGTTAAAATGGTGTAAAAATTTTTAAAATACCAAATATAATTATTTAATAATATTTCCCACATAATATTTAACTATTTCCGTATATTGATCTTGTACTTTTTAAATTTTCTTATTCAAATTGTCATTTTTAATATATTTAATAAATTCCACATTACTATTTTTACTTCTTTCAACCATACAATTATAAACTCTATCTCTCAATTCTTTTTGTTGTTCTTTCTTATTAAGATCTTTATTAGCAAAAAAAGGACCATCAATATATGTTACTATTTGTATTCTATCCTGATTTTTCCCATATTTCTGATATGTATTTGTCATACAAAATACTGGTGTATCAAATTGTATTGGATATTTAAAAGAAACATCTTTAAAAGGTCTTATCTTAGTATAATATGGCCAAATATGAGCTTCAGGATATATTGTTATGCTATGTTTTTTTCGTATATTTTCTTCTATTACATTCAAGAAATTTTTCATTGCTTCCTTATTACCCGGAATTGGGATTGCCCCAAGCATTTGTACAAAATTTCCTATAAATTTCATAGATACATTCTCTGGATTAACTATAAAAAAATTCCTTTTAGGATATATTGGATTACTTGGTATAAAAGTATCTGCAAATGGTTGCGTATGATTCACATACACAAAATACCCTTTATTTTTATATTTTTTCAATTTTTCTTTTCCAATATATCTAATATGAAATTTGCATTTAGAATATAATATCTTTATTGGTAAACTTAAATATTGTTGTACTAAAAAAGAACATACATTCCATATAGGATTTTTATGAATATATTTATATTTTTCATCTATTTTTCTTGGTTCTATTTTTGCTGTTGAAAACTCTTCATTTAATTCATCTTTATAATATATTATTCTGTCATTTTTCAACTTTAACACCACATTTCCTTATAATAAATTATATAAAATCATAAATTTATTTATTTTTCTACTTTCAATTCTGTCTCTTTTACACTTTCAGTTGTATATTCTAATGGAATACCATAAAAATCTTCATATATTTTTTTCCATATCTCATAATTTTTATTTAGCAGTATTTCTGTATTTTCCTTTTGAGATAAATTCATATCTGGATATATAGGCTCTTCAATATTTACAATATATTCTTGTATTGGAAAACCTTCATCATCCAAATTTTCACTATCTTGCATAGTTATAAAAATCGGTATAACTGGAACATTATTACGTGATGCTATTTTAAATGCACCAGGTTTTAATGGCTTTGGTTTTCTATAATTCCACCACATACTTTGTTCCGGATATATTAATATAAAATCACCTTTTTGTAATAATACATCTACTGCTTTCATAAATTCAACCATTGTTCTTTTATTTGAACTTAATGGCAATGTATCACAATTTCTAAAGAAAAATCCATATAATCCTGGAAAGTTAGTGTAATTTCCTTCTCTTATTACTTTATATAATCTCTTTTCTTCTATCTTTCCAGATAATCTAAAAACTTTTTCTATTGTAAAACAATCAAAAGGATTAAAATGATTACATGTTACTATTGCCCCTGTATCTACTTTGCTCAAATTTTCTATTCCATTTATTTGTTTTATTATAAGTTTATTATTTCTTAATAAATTATCTAAAAATTTTTCTCCAACTTCATTTGCAAAAACTCTTTTTAATTTACTTGACATTTTCTTTCTTAGATAATCTATGTTTTCTGGTGTTAATACTATTGTAGCTGGATCCTCTTCTGCATCAACATCAAATTTTCCTTCTCTTTCTAACTCTTCTATTTTTTGTAATATTTTAACTCTATATTGATGTCTTTCTTCTTTTTGTTGATTAACATCATTTTCATCTTTTTTCATTTTTGATAACGTTAATATTTTCTTGGTTTTCATTAAACTATCTCCTATTTATTCTATCGTCTCCAACACAATCTGTTTCTATTTGTGCTAATTCTATAAGTTTAGCACTATTAGCATCATCTTTTTCTTTATCTGCTTCTGTATATTTTTCCCCAATTTCCTTTATCTCATTATAAAAGTCTGTTTTCTTTGCATATTTCCAAAAATGTTCTTGATACAAAACATCATCAAAATACCATGGCTTTGCACCTAAGTTATAATGTATAATATTAATGTCACCTGATTGTTTTCCCATAATTGGCATTCTATTCCAAGAAAAGTCTAATAATTTCACCCTTCCTTTGCATAATCTATTCATATAATCTTGATCTTGAGCAACTTCAAATCTAACCTTTCCTAACATATAAATAAATTTATCTTGAAATTTATATTTTCTTAATTCTTCCAAATTCATTACTATAATTCCTGCATTAAAGTAATTATTATAATCTGAAACTCCTACAACTCTTTCAACATAATCTTTGAATACATCAATTGCCTGAATAGCACCATCTGGTACTCCTGCTATCAAATTATTTTCCATATCTATGTTATATAAATTTGCAATATCTGTTAAACATATAGTATCACTGTCTATGTAAATAGCCTTTTTATATTCTGGATATAATTCTGGTATAAACAATCTATAATAAGTTGTATTAGAAAAATAATTTCGTGTATATAATTTTTCTTTAATATCTTCTAATTGTTTATTTAAATCAACAAATTCTATATTAATATTTTCTTTTTCATATTTTTTTATTCTTCTAATATTTTCACCTGATACATTTGTATATAAAATCTTTATTTGATATTTATTTTCATCTGATGCATTATCTATTAATGATTTTAAAGCTATTCCTAAAAATGGTATATATCCATCATCTACTGCAAAAAACACTGGTATTATATTTTTATTTTTCATTTACTTCTGCTCCTATCTTTCCTTTTAATTCTAAATATTCTTTTAAATCTTCATCAAACGCATAGCATTTAAGAATTTTATGTACTTCCTCAACATTCCATTGCTTATAATTTTCTGTATGTGGAAAAGGTCTCCACAACAATCTTTTGCAAAAATGACAAATTACTGTATTTTTTCCATTAAATTTTGATTGTTCATTATATTTTCTTGGCAATATTTTTTTCTTTGATGTAGAACGAAATATTGCATCTTGATCCGCAAATAACATCTTTTTAGTTTTTATTAAAGCTCTCGCTTTTTCAAGTAGTCCTGTTTCTCTAATCTTCTTCATGTTTAATAACAACATTCCTGCATTTATATAATCTGGCCTAATTATTTTAGAACCATATTTTTCTCTTACAGCAGCATATTCATAATCTGATATATCAGTATTATATAATTCTGATATGTCACCTGCACACATCATATCTATATCTAAATACAATAATTTATTGGGCATACCTTCTATTTTATCTGCAAGTAATCTCAATAATGTATATGGCGTACAATATGCAGTTTCATTTACACATTTTCCAAATTCCTTTTCATACAAATCAGTTACATCTATTTTTGTTACATTATTTTCATTGTTTTTAGATTTCACTACCTGCTGTAAAAAAGATATTTGTTCATCTTTCATTTCCGTATATTCTGGTTTTATACGTGTTAAATTCATAGTAAAAATATAGCAATTAATTGGTTCTTTTGTTTTATTTGTTATTGATATTAATTCTGTAAGTGCTCCATCAAATACTTTTTCATTTCCACATAATAAAATATTTATCATAACTAATACTAGCTTTCCTTTCAATATATTATAGTATATTTTTTATTTTTTTAATAACATAATGGCTTCCACCTTGGCTATTGTTTTGAACATTTTCAACCATTCCTATAATTAATAAATTACCTTGTGCCCTATCTGTTGTAAAACAATCAAACCAACCTAAAGTTCCACTATCCTTATCATCACTTGATTTTTTTAATTCTGCTGTTCCTGTTTTTCCTGCTATTGTAAGTCCTGACACTTTCATATCATTTGCTGTTCCATTAGGATTTTCTACAACTTGTACTAATCCTTGTTTTACAGTTTCTCCCGCTTCTTCTGAAAAAACATTTTCATCCATATATTCTTTTTTGCCATCTTGATAATCTATATAAGGTTTAACCATTTTTCCTTTATTTGCAAAAGCTGAATATATTGAAGCCATAAGAATTGGATTTACTAACAAATCACCTTGTCCATAGCCAGTATCTGCCAATTTTATTTCTGTATCAATTTTATCATTATTAGAATATTGAGATTCTTTTAAACTCAAAGGAAAATCTAAACTATTTCCAAATCCAAGTTTTTTCAAATATTCCACATATTTATCTTTTCCAGTTTTTAATGCTGCTTGAGCAAAAAATATATTATCTGAATATATTAAACCATTTGTTACATTTTTACTTTCTGGATAACTAGTCAATGTTGTTACATTATAATTTCCCCAGCTACTATCTTTTTGCCAACTTAGCCCATTATATGTTGCTTCCCAACTTTTGTCAATAGTCCCTGTCGTTAATGCTATTCCAGCTGTAATTGGTTTAAAAGTTGAACCTGGGCAATATGATTGTAAAAATCTTGTATATAATGGTTTTGATTCATCATTATTCAAACTTTCCCATTGTTCATTTGTCAAACCTAAGACAAAATCATTTGCATCATAAGATGGTGTACTTACTAATGCTAACATTTCACCAGTTTGTGGTTCCATTACAACAAAAAATCCTTTGTCATCTTTCAATTGATTATATAATTTAGATTGTATATCCATATCAATTGTCAATTTTACATCTTGACCATCTTTTTTATCTTGTTTAGCTAATTCTTTTAGCCTATTTCCTTCTGAATCTTCTATATATATTTCTACTCCATCTATTCCCCTTATTTTATCCTCATAAGCATATTCTAATCCTACTTTTCCAATTATACTATTACTATTATATCCTTTGCCTTCTTTTTCAGATAATATTTCTGCACTAATTGGTTGAACATATCCTGTTATATGTGAAGTTTCCTTTCCATAAGGATATACCCTTGCATCTGTTGAACTTATCATAACACCTGGAATTTGTAATAATTGTTCTTTTAAACTAGCATTATTCATCGCAACTTTTTTTATGGGTACAAATGTATCATTTTTTACATAAGAAGCTGATATTTGTTTATTTATATATTCTTCCGAAACACCTGTTAATTGTGAAATTTTTGCAATATTCTCTTTTTTATTTTCCCCTAGCTTTCCTGGTACAATTCCAACAGAAGATATTTTTCCATTTTCAGCTATTTTATTCCCATTTCTATCCAAAATTTCTCCCCTTGATGCTTGTATTGTACTTATACGAACCTTATCTGTATCTCTCAATTGTGGAAATATTAGGCTAGATGACCATACTATTTTATATTCTTTTTCATCTTTTTTTATTTTTGTAATATTTTCAAAAGTCAAACTTCCTGCTGATGTTGACATTGTTTCATCATAAGTTATTTTAGTTGTTTTATCTTCTTTATCTTTTTCTATTCCCTTAATTTCAATTTTTATATCATAAGCATCAATACCTTCATAAATGTTCTTGTTCCTTTTTATAAAATCTTCTTGATTTATTTTTTCTTTTGATTGTTTTGTTATATATCCATACATTTCTTCATATTTTTTTTCATTTAGTAAGTCTATATACTGATTTAATATTTCTTCTGGTTTAGTTTCTTTTGATTTTACAACAAATATAATGCAAATTACTACTATTAATAATATTATAAATAAAGCAATTAATTTTTTCTTCATATTTTCAAAATCTCCTTTTCAATTTTTCTTTATTATTTTACTATATTATAAAAATATTAGCAAGTATTGTCGAATTTTTTCATAACAAAACAAACATTAATAATATTAATATATATTTTTTAAAATCTGCATATTTGTACAAAAAGCTATCACTTTAGGAATAAAAATTATTAATCCTATAATTGCTGAAGCAATTGCTGAAACTAGTACTGCCCCAGCTGCCACATCTTTAGCAACTTTTGCTTTTTCATTTATTTCTGGCATTGCAATATCTACAGTTGCTTCTATTGCTGAATTTACTAATTCCAATGAAATAACCAAGCCAAATAATATTATACATATTATCCATTCTTGTGTATTTATCTTTAAAACTATCCCTGCTATTATAACTAATATCATTATAGTTATATGAATTTTTACATTTCTTTCAGTTTTCACTGCTTGTTTAATTCCTTGTATAGCACATTTAAAACTATTTATCAATTTCTTATTTTTCATAATACAATCATTCCTTTATTTTCAAATAATAATATGTTTGAACTCTTTTTGAAAATTTAAAATAAAATATACATATTAATGGATATATAACACTATATACTAAAGTAATTAATTCTTGTTTAAAATATTCTTTATCATATATTTCCATCGGTTTTATCAAAGCATAAATTATTCTAACAATTGTTATAATCACTCCTATTAACATAACTAATATATTTGTTTTAACTAATCTTTTTGGTGTTTCTGGTTTTCTTTTAACAGTTAAATAAATTTGATACATATTCACTATAGCCAATATTGTATTTTGTATAGTTATTGCTCCTACATAAAAATCCATACCATCAATTTTAGACACATTGCTTATTTCTACAATTCTTAAGAAAAATTGATAAAAACATAATGTCCAAAAAAACAAAACTAATCCTCCAAATTTACTATATTGTTTTATTTTAACATCTTTTATATTTTTGTCTAAATATTTTCTGTCTTTTATTCTAAACATAATTACAATTATTGCTAATATTATAAAAACTATTGTTGTAAAGCCTAAAGCTAATTGCATTGTTTGATTAGTAGCTACTGCTTGTGGTCTTTCTACTTCATAAAATTCTATATTTTCCATTACTTGTTTTTCTTGTTCTTGCATTTCTTGATCTTCTTTTTGATAATTTCTAAAACTTATTGTTACTAATCTACCATTTACAATTGTATAATATATAGACATTTCTAATACTTTTTCTTCTTTTTCTAATGATGTCTTAATATTAATAAAATTATTTCCATTATCTGTTTTTAATATTGAATTCTCTTTTATGCTAAATTTTGTTTTTTCACTTTGTGATTGTTTTTCTTGTTCTTCAAATGTCTCCAATAATTTTTCTTTATATGCATTTTTCTCTTCATCAGAAAACTCATTAAAATTTGCCATATCTATATAATTATTACTTGTTTTACATACAACTAATATTTCTTTTGAAGGACTTTCTATATTATCAACTGCATCTAATAAAACTCCCGAATTTTTATAGTTTTTTAAATATTCATCTTTATTTTCTATATCCGAAACCTTTTCGTCATTATTTTTCATACTTTCTATAATATCTATAAAATTATTCTGTAATGATATTTTCATACCTATTTTTTCTAAGTTATATTGTTTTACATCACTTACCTGTTGATCATTATTAGCCATTACTGAAGTTGACAAAATTAATAATATTATTATAAATATACAAATTTCTTTAAATACATTTTTTTTCAAATTCATAAAACCTTCATTCCTTTATAACTAAGTAAACTTATTTTCTTACCCAAACAGATACCGATTTTGCTTTTACTTTAAACACTCCACATCCATCTTCTCTTATTATTACCTCTTCATCGCAATTGCCTATAACATCTATAAAAATTTCTCCAACATGTTCTAAGCCTATATACATTGTTTTTTCTCCTTCTCCTCTATTTGTCATAATAACAGCTAATCCTGAACGCAAATGTTCTGTATCTCCTTCTCGTGTCCACCCTATATAATTTTGATGATCAAAATAATCATGTTGCTCTCCATACGCCTTTTCTTTTCTTAATCTTATAAGTGTTTGTATATCATTTACTGGTTCTATGTTATCATGTTCAATTCCATATATGTCACCATAAAACACACAAGGATATCCTTCCTCCCTTAATAAAATTATTGCATAAGCACTTTGTTTAAACCATTCATCAACAAAACTTTGTAAGGCTTGACCTGGTTGTGTATCATGATTGTCCACAAATGTCACTGCTCTTGACGGATTTTCTTTTACTAATGTATGTTCTAAAATATATGATAAATCATAATTTTCATCTTTTGATGCATTTTCAAAATTATAATGTAGTGGAACATCAAATAATGATGTTTGTCCATGAGTTTCTGTTATATACCTATGTAATTTATTTACATCATTTGACCAATATTCTCCAACAGAAAATAATTCTTTTTTAAATTTTTCTCTTAATATCTTTAACCATTTATCATAAAATTCTGCATCTATATGTTTTACAGCATCTAATCTAAATCCATCTATTTTTGTAGTCTCTACATACCACTCACCCCATTTTATACATTCTTCAACAACTTCTGGATTTTTAAAGTCTATATCTGTTCCCATTAAATAATCAAAATTTCCAAACTCTTCATCTACAGTATTACTCCATTCCTTATTCTTAAATTTAAAAATTGCATGTTCTCCTGTTTCACTATTGTAATCTATTCCTGTAAAATGAGTCCAATTCCATTCAAAATCTGAATATTTATGTTTTCTTCCTGGAAATATATATTTTGTTGCTACTTTTACTTTTTCTTGATTTGCTATAGCTATATTATGATTTCCCCAATCTACTTTCGTTGCTGGTATTGTTTGAAGTTTGTCTGCTCCCATTTTATGATTTAACACTATGTCTGCATAAGTTTCAATTCCTGCTTGTTTTAAAGCCATTATGCAATCTAAATATTCCTGTTTTGAGCCATACTTTGTCTTTATTGTCCCTTTTTGATCAAATTCTCCTAAATCATAAATGTCATATACTCCATATCCAACTTCATCTTTTCCGCCTATTCCCTTATATGCAGGTGGTAACCATAAAGCAGTTATCCCTAATTCTGCTATCTTTTCTGCCTTGCTTGATACTTTCAACCAAAAGTCTTGATTTGTTTTTAAATACCATTCAAAACATTGCATTATTGTTCCATTTATTTTTTTCAATTTTTACACTTTCTTTCTTACGTTTTTCTTTGAATTTTTCTTATTTTTTGATATTGATATTTTATCATAAAAAGTAAAAAAAATAAAGCCTTTTATAGCTTTATCTATTATAGTAAATATAATAATGCACAGAAAATTTATTAAATAAATTTTCGCACACAAACAATCCACAAGCTTTAAAATGTTCTAAATGAGTACATTGTTATTAATGTTAGCTTTTGTTCTTTTGCATTCCATTAACTAAACTTCAAGTTTATAAAAAACTTTTTTACCTTTTTTTAATATAGCATATCCTTCACTAAAATCACTTTTAGAAAGTACATAATTACAATCTGTTATTTTATTATCATTTAAACTAATACTGTTTTGAGATATTAATGTTCTTGCTTGACTTTTAGATGGTGCTATTTCTGTTTTTATCAAAGCATCTATTATGGAAATATTTGTACTTTCTAATTTCATAGAAGGCATATTTTCTATAGAACCTTGACCATTAAATAATGCATTTGATGCTTCTTCTGCCTTTTTGGCTTCCTCTTCTCCATGTATTAATTTAGTAATTTCATAAGCAGCTATTTTTTTAGCTTCATTAATCTTTTCATCTTTTAATGATGACAATCTTTTAACTTCTTCCATGTCTAAAAATGTTAATAATGATAAAACTTTTTCTACACTTTCGTCTTCAATATTTCTCCAATATTGATAAAATTCATAAGGTGAAACCTTATTAGCATCTAGCCATAATGCTCCTTTTTCTGTTTTTCCCATTTTTTTACCTTCTTTTGTTGTTAATAACTTAAATGTCAAACCATAAGAATCATCTCTTCCTATTTTGCGTATTAAATCCACTCCTCCAATAATATTAGACCATTGATCATTTCCACCTATTTCTAGTTTACAACCATAAGTATTATATAAATGTAAAAAGTCATAAGATTGCATTAACATATAACCTAACTCAAAAAAAGTTAATCCTGTTTCTAAACGTTGTTTATAACATTCTGCAGCTAACATTCTATTTATTGAAAATAGACTTCCTATTTCACGCATAAAATCAATATAATTCAAACCTAAAAGCCAATCTGCATTATTTACAATTATTGCCGCATTTTCACCTTCAAAACTAACAAATTTTTCAACTTGTTTTTTTATACTTGCAACATTTGCATCTATTTGCTCTCTTGAAAGCATTTTTCTCATATCTGTTTTCCCTGAAGGATCACCAATAGAAGCTGTTCCCCCACCTACTAATATTATTGGCTTATGACCACATTTTTGTAAATAACTAGCTACCATTAAAGATACAAAATGACCTACATGTAAACTATCTGCTGTTGGATCTATTCCTATATAAAATGGTACTGACTCGTTTCTATCAAATAATTCATACATTTCTTTTGGATGTGTTAATTGTTCTATAAATCCTCTTTCTTCTAATATTTTTAGTGCATTCATCTTTTTTCTTCCTTTCAATATAAAATATTATACATTAATGGTTGGATCATTTAGAATCCAACCATACATTTTTTACAAATTTATTTTTCCATTTCCATTTATCGGTGTAATATCTTCTTTTATTCCATTATATGTTAGAAATCTATTTATGTTTTTTTCTGATATTCCTGTTTTTCCTGATATAGTATCAATACTACCTATTAGTCCATTTTCTTTTATATATGTCTTAAATGTAGCAAACTCCATATTATCTTTTGCAACACATCTTGGACATACATTTCCTTCTGTTACATAAAAATTTCCACATCTTGTACATTTCTTAAATTCCATTTGTATTCCTCCTAAAATTTATTGTTTTTATCTTATCATATTTTTGTAAAATTAACAACATTTTTAAATTATTTTGTATTTTTTTGAATAACATTAATCTGTAGCTTTTTTCAAAATTCAAATTATTTATTTCATTGACTTATTTCTGAGTAGTATTTGTTGTATTATTAACATTCACCATATTTGTTGCATTTAAAGAATTTGTTTGTTTTTCTTCTTTTTTATTTTGCTCTTCATTCATCATTTCTAATGATTTAATTAGCTCTTGCAAACGTTTTAAATCTTTTCCTATCATTTCCCAGTCATCATTTTCATTTGACTCTGTTAAATTATTATTTGCTTTTATTATTGCTTCTATTAAGCCTTGCATATTTTCAGTATTCTCTATTTTAATATCCACTGCATAAGTAGAAAGTAAATTTTCTAAAGCCTTTTCTAAAGTATCACCTATAGCTACTTTATTTCCTGAAGAAACTACAACTTTTTTCAATAATGGTATTTTTGATTCATTTAATTTTGTTTGATATATTGGCTCTACATATAAAATTGTATTTCCTATAGGTATAACCACCATACTTTTAGTAACCTTAGCACCTGTAGTATTTAGTGTTTCAATTTCTTTTGAAATTGCATCATCTTGTTCTATTTGTTTTTCCAACTGAATTGGTCCTACAACATTACTATCTTGTGAAAATTTATACAAATGTAACTTATTCATACCTTTTTCAGTAGTTCCTATTAAATAGGATATCAAATTTTGTTTTTGATTTGGTGTATATACTTGTATCAATCCAAGTTCTACTTTACCATCAACTTGAACCATTGCATAATATGGTTCTAAAATTCCTCCTGTTGATTTTGTTACTTTATTATTATTATATTTTGCAAAATCCCATATATCATCAGCTCTATATAAAATATCTGCTTTTGCATTATGATATGATTTTAATAATTCAGCTTGTACTTTATACAAATATTTTGGATATGTTAAATGACTAGCTATATCTTCCGGAATCTCTTCTTTGAATAAATTCTTATAAGTATTGTTATATGCCATAGCTATTGGATCTGTTTTGTCAGTAATATAATAATCTATAGTTCCATCATAAGCATCAATTATTACTTTTATAGAATTTTTTATATAATTAATTTTTTGTTTTTTATTATTATATTCTATATTTGTATATTGTGAATATGGATAATTACTAGATATTGTATATGCATCTAATACCCATTTTATTTTTCCATCATTTGTCACAACTGTATATGGTTCATCATCATACAACAAATATGGCATAGCTTTTTTAGCTCTCTTTATTATATTTCTATTAATTAAAATTTTACTATCTTCAGTCATTTCTCCTGAAAAAGCTAATTTTATATCACCTTTTCTTAAAGCTAAAATAAGTTTATCTCCAAAACTTAATGTTAAACCTGCTTGTCCTTGATAGCTTGATGTATACTCATTTCCTAATTCGTCTGTATAATCATATTCCTTTTTATTTTTAGCATTTGTTGCAATAGTATCATTTGTTTCCAATCCAAAATAAATTTGCTGTCTTTCTGTATTTAATTTATCATCTTTTCCAGATACATCTTTTTGTAAATATTGAATATCACCTTCTTCTGTTGTATTTGTAGCTGATGTTACTATTTGCCCTATTCCATGTGTATATTCATAAGTTTTATTTGTGTATGTTCTACCTGAATTCACAATTTCTCTTGGTGAAACATATACCAATTGATCTCTTTCATCAATTTTATATTTTGCCAAATTTGCTTGTCTATATGTATAATATCCAGTTCCTGTTTGTTTTTCCTTAACCGTTGCTAATATTGATTCTTTACTTACAAGTGGTATATTATTTATTATTTTATCATTATTTTTAACCTCTTGCTCTGTAATAGTTCCTGAATATTCTAAGCTATTTTCATTTACATCAATTCCATAAGCATTTTTTGTACTTTCTATATTATTTGATATATTTTCTTTTTCTTTATCCAATTTATTAGGTGTAACAAATATCAAATTAAAACCTATCATTACAACAAATAAACAAACTAAATATATTGGTATTATAGCTAAACTTTTTAAAACCTTCTGTGTGTTTTTTTGTTTAAAATATTTTATAGCTATTCCTACACATATTATTATTACTATACCATATATTGTATATCCCCATCTTTTTATTGTTGTATCTGTATAGCTTGCACCTGTTAATTCTATATTACTGCTAACACCATCAAATCTAGTAGTTGCCGTATTTTCTATAGTAGCAATCTTTCCAAACAATATATTTTGTGTATTAAGTATTGTTCCAATACCAAATATGATTGCTATTAACATTACATTTCTTAATATCTTTTTTATAAATAAACTTTCTCTTAACATTAGTCCATCTATACCATCAAAATACCTATTAAATACAATTACATAATACAACGCCATATATACCGTCATTCCTATTATTAACCAAAATCCATAATTTAATATTTGATCAATTAACGGCTTTTGAAAAAAATAATATCCTATATCTAGTCCAAAAATTGATTCTGTTTTTCCAAATGATACATTACTCATTCCTAAAATTATATTTTGCACAAGACTATTTGATGCTATTACACTAGTTATTGCTGAGATTATTAAAGCTAACGATTTATTTGGTAATTTAGGCATTTCTATTTTTTCTCTATCAAAAAATTCTCTTAATCCTTTTTTTATTCCTCTATTTGTCACATATATTAAAAAATATAAAAACACAAATATTATAGCCATAACACTATATTTTACCTTATAATTTGTTAAAAGTTCTTGTACATACTGTTCTCCTAATTCTTTATATTCTAAATAGTTTCCTCTCATTACAACACAACTAGTAATTGCAAATAACACTATAAATATTATAACAACTATTCTTCTTATTCTTTTATTATTTTGTTGTTTTTTTATTTGTTTTATTGTTTCTTTAGTTTTCGCTTTTTCCTCATTTGAATTTCTATTTTCTTTTTTTATTTCTTCTGGAGTTTCATTTTTTGCTATTTTTATTTGTTCTATATCTTCTTTTTCTTGCAAATTTATTTCCTCCTTAATTACTAAAATTTTACTTTATTTCAATACATTCTATATATTACAAAATCAAACACATTTTTAACTAAATTTCTTTTCTTGCATTTGTTATGTTTTATATTATAGCTTTTACAAAATCCTCTGCATTAAATACTTCCATATCATCTATTTGTTCACCAACACCTATAAATTTAACAGGAATTTTATTTTCCTCTACTATACCTATAACTGCCCCACCTTTTGCCGTTCCATCTAATTTAGTTAAAACCAATCCTGTTATATCTGCTTCCTTTTTAAAAGCTTTAACTTGTGATATTGCATTTTGTCCTGTAGTTCCATCTATTACAAGTAATACTTCTTTATCTGCATCTGGCATTTCTTTATTTATTACTTTTTGTATTTTATTAAGCTCATCCATTAAATATTTTTTATTATGCAATCTTCCTGCTGTATCAACTATTAATACATCAGCCTCTTCTTCTTTCACCTTTTTTATTGCATCATATACAACAGATGCTGGATCAACTCCCTCTTCTCTTTTTACTATTTCAGCTCCAGATCTTTTTGCCCAAATTTCTAATTGTTCTACTGCTGCTGCTCTAAATGTATCTGCTGCTGCAACAACTACTTTTTTTCCATCTTTTCTTATCCTATTTGCTATTTTTCCTATTGATGTTGTTTTTCCTACTCCATTTACGCCGATAACTAATATTATTGATGGTTTTGTATTTAAGTGCATTTCTTTATCTGTTACCTCTAAAATTTCTTGCATTTCTTCTCTTAATGCTTTTTTTACTTCTTCTTCATCTTCTATTTTTTCTTTTTTCATTCTTTCTCTTAATTTGTCTATTATTTTTGTTGATGTATCTATACCTATATCTGACATTATTAGTATTTCTTCAAGCTCTTCTAAAAAATTTTCGTCTACTTTTCTAAAATTACTAAATACATCATTTATTTTTTCGTTTATTGATTCTTTTGTTTTGTTTAACCCTGTTTTTAACTTGTCAAAAAATCCCATGATTTCCTCCTTTTGTTTGTTCCTAGTTTTTATATTTTACATTGTATCATATATTTTTTGCTTTTTCCATTATTTTTTTATTTTTTTGTAAAATCTATGGTTTTTTTCTTTTTTTTGTGTTAAAATAATTTTTGTATTATTTTTGCCAATATAGCTCAGTTGGTAGAGCAACAGATTCGTAACCTGTAGGTCGGCAGTTCGATTCTGCCTATTGGCTCCATTTGAAGACAACTTACGGACTAATTAAAGTTCGTAAGTTTTTATTTTGTCCGTAGTCAGGCTTGGAAAGGCTTGTTCTACCAAATATAAAGATAATGTTCTCTTTCTAGGAAGGAGGACATTTTTTATGCTTGAATTTAAAACTATTGAAGAACTGAAACCTAATCCTAAACTTTTAGAACTAATTAAAGCCTATACTTATAAAACTAAAAAAGGAAAAGTTAAAGTTCTTCTAAATACTAATTTACAGTTTATTGAACCAACTGAATATCTAATTACATATCCCATTACTCTTAATATACTTGAATATAAAGTAAATGAAATTAGTAATAAACCATTCTACATTAAAGAATATAAGCAAAAATATAACTTAAAAGAAGTAGAAAGAATAATTCAAAATGCAACTTTTGACCTCAATTAGCAAATATAAATGAGAAATATTTAAAATTAGACTTCGTAAAACCCACTTTATTTGAGGAAACTAATGAGAAATATTAAAAAAAATTAAATTTTTTTCAAATTTAGGGTTTACTTTTGGCGTTTGAGTGAGGAAACATATGAGAGGTATTTAATATTTCTCAAAATTTAAGGAAAGGAGGAAAATTATGAGATGTGGAGTTTATGTAAGAGTGTCTACTGATGACCAAAGAGATAATGGTTATTCTATTGATTCACAACTTAGAATGATTAAAGAATATTGTGAAAAGAATGATTATGATATAGTATATATTTATAATGACGCAGGGCATTCTGGAAAGGATTTAATGAGACCTGAAATGCAAAGACTACTTAAAGACATTAAATCAAAGAAAATTGATAAGTTAGTTGCAATAAAGGTAGATAGATTAACTAGAAACAACTATGATGGATTTTGGCTACTTAATTACTGTGAAGAACACGATGTTAAGATTGAATTAATACTTGAACCTTACGATGTATCTACTGCTAATGGCGAAATGATATTTGGTATGAATTTAGTATTTGGTCAACGTGAAAGAAAAGAAATTGGAGCGAGAACTAAACGTGCTATGGAAGAAATGGCTTTAGAAAAAATACACCCTAGTAAGGCACCTTATGGCTATATTAGAAATAAAGATACTGGTCATTTAGAAGTAGAACCTATTGAAGCACAAGTTGTAAAATAAAAAAGGACAATCAACTAGAAATATTGCAACCATTATGAAAGATAATAACGCTTATTTAAAACGAGGAAAATGGGCATCAGATAGAGTTTATAAGATACTAACTAATTCTATTTATATTGGTGTATTATTGGTGTATTTGAGTATGGAAAGTATAAAAGAAAGCCACAAGATGTTTTAAGAGTTGAAAATTATTGTGAGTCAATCATTGATATAAATACTTGGAACACGACAAGAGCAAATCTAGAAAAGAATAAACATCCAAACTACGGAGAGCATATTCATTTATTTGCAGGATTAGTAAAATGTCCAATATGTAATGAGATACTTGCTGCTAGTGAATCATTTAAAACTTATAAAGGTAATACCAAAGTTTACTACCATTTAAGATGTAAAAATACTAGTTGCAAAGGCTATGGTTATCATTATAATTCAGATAAAATTGAAGATAAATTAAAAAGAATTTTAAATGAATTAACTAGATTTATGTATGATAATTCTAATGAAATAATTACTTGTAGTTCTACTAAAAGTAAAGAAGTAAAAGAAATAGAAAAAGCCATTGAAAAGTTAAAAGTTCAAGAAAAAAGATTAGTAGATTTATATTTAAGTTCTACTTTAGATGTAGAAACAATTAATCATAAAAATGATGTTATTAAAAAAGAAATTGATAAACTAACTAAAAAGAAAACTACTCTTGATCCAGATAATGACTTTTAAGAATACACAGTAGAACTTCTTAAAAAGTTAGATTATGAAGAAGATAATGGAGATTTTATCTTTAAAAACAATTTAAGTTTTACTTATTTGTTTGATAGTTTAAATAGAAAAGCACAAAAAGAATTAATTAATAGATTAATATCTTCAATAGAAATAACAAGAGATAATAAATTCAATATTGAGATAAAAAGCATCAAATTTACAGAAGAATTTATCTCAAAAAGTACACAAGATTATATTGATTATTTAAATGAATTACTGGCTGATAACAACATTGGCATAACCTATAAAGAACAAATTAATAAAGAAAAATTATTAGAATTAGAAAATGATTATACAATTATGTCATTAGTAAAAACGGAAAACAATCAATATACCGAAGAAGAATTAAACAATTATTTTGACTTGATGAAAGAACATTTCTATGTAGATGGAATAATAAATTGTCCCTATATTGAAGGCAATAATATAGTTGATACTTTAATTCTAATACCAAAAACTGAACTAATAAATGTTTAAAAATTAAGAAAGGAATGATAAAAATATGGAAATAAAATATACAAGAAAAGGAGATTATTTATTACCAAATTTATATTTAGAAAAGGATGAAGAATGTGGAAGAATTGGCAAATATGGAATATCAAGATTACACTTTATTGCTCAAAATAAACAAGCACTTTATGAAACACTTTTAATGACAAATAAACTTACTCATCATCTTCTTTTAGTCAGTGATTCTTGCGAAAGTTTATACAAAATACTAATGGATGATTATATTAAAAATGATGAAAGATTGCCTGAAAAAAATAAAGAATTAAATCCATTAGAATGGACAAAGTTAATGAATAATTACAAGAATATGGCTGAAGAAATTGTCTTAAATGAATATGTTTTTGTGTAAATAATCTTTAAAAAAGAGGAAAAAATTATCAAAATAATTTAATCCTCTTTTTATATTTTTTAGAGTATGGGAGTAAAAGTCGTGTCTAGCCAGCACTGAATTTATACTCCCGCATAAATTCTACTATGGGAATTCCCATACCCTTTACTTTTTTCTAACACAAACTCTATATAATCTTTTTTCTAATTTATATCTTGTCATTATTTCTTCATTTAGATATTCGATATCAAAATCTTTAAAGAAAAACTTAATGTCTTTTTCATCAAAAAATCTTTTTAATCTTTTATCCGATGTTTCATATAAATGATGTTCTATTTCATTACCTTGACCAGCACCGTGATTTACATCATTTACTGAATTAACTTGAAAAATTAAGCGTCCTCCAACAGTAAGAATGCGTCTTATTTCATTTAATAATTCAAATGTATCTTTTTCTTTAAAATAATGCAAACATAAATCAGCAATTATTAGTTCAAACGAATTATTATCAAATGGCATTCCATCAAGCATATTAAAACACTTAGTATCATACACTTCTGGAAAGTTTTTTTTAATATTATTAATTGCATTGCTAGATTGATCACAAGATATAACTTGTTTATTTTTGTTAATTAAATACAAAGTATCATTACCACTTCCGCACCCTAAATCCAAAATAGGAGTTGAGCAACTATCTATTATAGTTTCAAACTTATCCAACCAGTCGTCTAATTTTATTTCATTTCGTTCATATTTACTATGTATATTATCCCAATATTCTAAGGAATTTTCCTTTTCATTAAATCCCATTTTGTATCTCCATAATAATTATTTCTTATTAAATCCTTCTTTAATTTTTTTACTCATTTCTTCTTTAAATTCAGGTGAGTTAAATATTCCTGCAAATAAAATCCTTAGTTGCATCTCCCATCATTGAATACATTGCAGAATTAGATAATTCTTTCTCTCTTTTTAATATTTCTTGTTCATTTTGAACTTTTATCTCTTCAATTTTTAATTGATGTTCTTTTTCTTTAGTTTCTATATCAAGTCTATGTTTTTCATTTAATGCTTCAATATCTATTTTATGTTGTTTCATTAATTTTTCTATTTCGTGTTTATTATTAGTTTCAAGTGTATTAATTTCATTCTTACATTTCTTAATAGCAATTATTAAACTTCCAACACCAGTAATAAGTGCAGGAACTATTGCTATAAGTAATTGTGTCCACAAATTTGCATTCATTTTATGCCTCCTTTATTTCCATATTAGTAATATTATGATTATCATCGCAAGTAAATAAAATATTGATTTTCTCTGATTCAAAATAATTAATTAAATCATCATCTAACAAATGAGTTATTGCAAATCTTTTTTCATTCTTAGTTAATTCATTTATAGGTAA
>MNRQ01000006.1 GCA_001916035.1 Clostridium sp. 27_14
TTATTTTTGGTCATTTAAACAATATCATTTTTGTGCTCTCTTTTCAATATTTTATTTTCAATGTATTTGTGACATATCTATTTTAAACCTATATTTTTACATTTTTCTTATTTTTACATTATAACATTACAAAATCAAACAAATTTACCAACCTTAAACTATACTAACCATTATATCTATCCAATTTTACTACTAATATCCTTTTTCATTTTTCCTATAATTTTCTTTTCCAACCTAGAAATATAGCTTTGAGAAATACCGTAATTCATCTGCAACCTCTTTTTGAGTTTTTTCTTTTCCCGTTTTAAAACCAAATCTCATTTCCATTATATTCTTCTCTCTATCATTCAACTTCAAAATCGAAGCTCTTAACAAAGTTTTATCAACTTCATCCTCCAAATTTCGTGATGTAATATCTGGATCTGTACCCAAAATATCAGAAAGTAACAACTCATTTCCATCTCCATCTTTATTAAGAGGTTCATCTATTGAAATTTCTCCCCTTATTTTACTACTCTTTCTTAAAAACATTAATATTTCATTTTCTATACATCTTGATGCATATGTTGCAAGTTTTATATTTTTTTCTGCATTAAATGTATTTACTCCCTTCATAAGACCTATTGTTCCAATTGATATTAAATCTTCTATGCCTATTCCTGTATTTTCAAATTTTTTAGCTATATACACCACTAATCTCAAATTTCTTTCTACTAATATTTGTCTAGCAAACAAATTATCTTTCTCTGATAATTGTCTTATATATTTTTCTTCCTCTTCTGGTGGAAGTGGTGGCGGTAAAGTTTGGCTTCCCGCTATATAAAATATAGGTAAATATTCTATTTCATTTTCTTCACTTATATATTTAGCACAAATTGTTCCTATTGTACTTAGGCTAGTCTTTAGCATCTCTAAAATTCTCATAACTATCATTTTCCTTTCAAAACATTATAAACATTCTAATACTTATCTTATAAATTAAATCTTAATTAAATATACTTACAATAATATTATATTTCTTCTAGTCCTATCAGTGCTCTATATTCCCCTCTTTTAGTAAGAGATTTATTATATATTCCTATAACAATATTATCTTTTTCTACCTCTTCACCTTCTTTTTCTATTACAACTTTATCAGCTTTTATTCCTAATAACATTCCATTTTGTTTTCCCAATGAAGAATATGGTATTAATCTAAATGTTGATATGTATTTATTTTTTATCTCTTCTGGCACATTTTCCAAATCACCTCCTATAATTTTCTCTGTATTTTGCAAAATCTGATATGGCAAAATCTTTTCTAGCAAACTTGATTCAACTACAATTACAGGCATTCCAGTTATAGGTTCTTTAAGCATATTTCCTGTATCCACCATTGCCATTGTTTCAACTTCTTTATTATTTAATATTATTTTTACTTTACAATATATATCTTTTTTTGATATTTTTGTTTTTACTATTTTAAATCCCATTATCAATATAATTGCAGCTATTATTGCAGATATAAACACTGTTTTTAGTGGATATGTTCCTAAAAATAAACCATTCTTCATTAATATATCTTGTGGTTTTATTACATATATTAAAGCAAATGCTACTCCTCCAAAAACAAATGAGGTTAAGTAAAATATCAGCACGTTTTTCCCTAGTTTTTTAATATTTTGTGGTTTATATGCTATATACACCATTATTACTGACAATAATATTTTAAAAAATATGTTATTATAAACTTTTATTGGATATATATATGTTAATATTGAATATATTGCACCGTATAATACTTGAAATTATTATTCGTATATAATGTACTTTAACTCTCAAAATTACTGCTGTTGCATATAATATTATGCTATTCATTATTACATTTTCAACAATTACTATGTCTATATATATTATCATTTACTTCACATCCTTTTTGCATAAATTAATTGCATCAAACTTATATTTTTTAATTATCTCATTGCTTTTTTATTCTACTACTTGTTCTTTAAAAATACTGTCTTTTCTTATTGTAGAAAAAAAGAAATATTCGATTTTTTAAGACAACAAAAAAAGACATAAATTATTCAAAATAATCCATATCTTTTTCATTATTATTTTTATTTTTAAGCTTCTATATAAAACTCTAAATTATAAATTTTTATTTCTATTCTTTCTTAAAAATGCTGGTATATCTAAGTCATTTTGTGATGTACTTACATCTGTATTTGATGGAATTGAATTAATTTTCTTCTCCCATGTTTTTGACACAATATTATCTACACCAATACTTGATATTGGCTCATTTTTTTCAAATCCTGTTGCTATTACTGTAATTTGAATTTCATCTTCCATACTTGTATCTGTTACTGTACCAAATATAATATTTGCCTCTGGATCCACACTACGTTGTACTAATTCTGCCGCTGTATTTACTTCATGTAATCCTAAATCTTCTCCACCTGTGATATTTATAATCACCCCTTTTGCTCCTTCTATTGATGTTTCTAATAATGGGCTTTGTATTGCTTCTTTTGCTGCATCTTCTGCTCTATTTTCTCCTGATGCTCTTCCAACTCCCATATGTGCCATACCTTGATTTAACATAATTGTTTTTACATCTGCAAAATCAAGATTTACTAGTCCTGGTACTGCTATTAGATCTGATATACCTTGTACACCTTGTCTTAATACATCATCTGCTTGTTTAAAAGCCTCAATGATTGATGTTTTTCTATCTATTATTTGTAGTAATTTATCATTTGGTATAACTACTAATGTATCTACTTTTCCTTTTAAACTTTCAATTCCTCTTTCTGCTTGTGATAATCTTTTCTTTCCTTCAAATGTAAATGGTTTTGTTACTACACCAATTGTTAATATTCCCATTTCTTTTGCTGTTGCTGCAACTATTGGTGCTGCTCCAGTACCTGTTCCTCCACCCATTCCGGCTGTGACAAATACCATATCTGCTCCTCTTAATACTTCTGCTACTTCTGATTTGCTTTCTTCTGCTGATTGTGCACCAATATCTGGGTTTGCTCCTGCTCCTAATCCTCTTGTAATTTTTTCTCCTATTTGAATTTTTGTTCCTGCTTTTGATTGTTGTAATGCTTGTCTATCTGTATTAACAGCTATAAAATCTACTCCCTTTATTCCAGATTCTATCATACGATTTACAGCATTATTTCCAGCTCCCCCTACACCAATTACTTTTATAGTAGCTGTACCATCCATCATTGCTACGTTGTTATCATCATACTCCATCATTTTGGCTTTCCTCCCTTATTTATACTTAAAAATTAATTACTGTTGTTCAGTACTCTTTTATATCACATTTTTCGTTTTTTGTATACTATTATGAATAGAAAAATTCTTTTATTCTTTCTAAAATATTTTTTAATATATTCTCATCTGATTTTGTGTCAATACTACTTGACACTGTTTTGGCAAATGGTCTTGCTGCTATATATCTTACTAACGCATAACTTGTTCTATATGTTGGTCTTATAGTACTTATTAATCTACCTGTTGAAATTTTTACAGGTATATTTAATGTTATTTTACCTGCTACATCACTTTTGTTTATATTTATTATTCCTTGACCTGTTAAAATAACATTATTTATTTTTGATTTAATTCCTTGATTTGTTACATCTTTATTTATTATTGAAAATATTTCTTCTATTCTTGCTTCTATTATTTCTATTAGTTCTGAACTTTTTATTATTTTATTTTTATTATTGTCTTTACATGTATTTAAAATAATATCATTATCATTATCAATAAATGATTTTAAGGCTAGTCCATATTGTCTTTTTAATTTATCTGCTTCTTCCTCAGTAATATTTAGTACTACTGCAATATCATTAGTTATATTATCTCCCCCAACAGGTATAGAATTTGTATATATAAATGAATTTCCTTCAAAAACTCCTATATCTGTGTTTCCTGCTCCTATATCTAACAACATTATATTATCATGCATTTCATTTTTATCTAATATCAAATTTCTTTCTGCTAATGTTATTGGTACTATTCCATCTATTTCTAATCCTGCTTTTTTAAATATTGATGTTAATTGTCTTACAAAATCCTTTTCAGCTAATATTACTTGTGCATCTATTGTGAAACTTGCACTTAAACTTCCTACAGGATCTGACACAACAGTTCCATTTTCTAATGTTATTTTATCTGGTACTATATCTATTAAGGTTTTTCCTTCTGGTATTTCTATATCTTTTACTTGAATTATTGCATTTTGCACATCTCTTACTGATATTCCTGAATATTTGTCCTTTACTTCTTTTGTTATACTGTTTTGTACTATTGTTACTTGTTTTCCAGGTATTGTTACATATGCAGAATTTATTTTTAAATTTGTTTCTTCTTCAGCATCTTTTATTGTTTTGGCAAGACTTAAAGTTATTTCATCTTCATTAATTATTTTTCCTTTTTTTAGTCCACTACATTTATATGATGTGTTACTTATTATCTCAATTTGACCAAAATTATTAACTTCTCCAACAACTGTTGCTACTTTTGTTGTTCCAATGTCTACACCAACTATAATATCACCGATTGCCAAGTTAATTCCTCCATTTTTTTGTTTCATTTTTCATAACGTATTTATATTACATTTTTTATAAAATGTCAATACCAAATGTTATATTTTTGTAATCTTTTTGTAATATTGCTGTAATATTATTTTTTCTTAAATTTCTCTGTCCATTTTTCCACATAATATCTTCTAATTATTCCTAAATTACTAAACATTCTCCATACAAATACTACTATTGCTGCCAAATATATGTCTACATTTAACTTTTGTCCTAGTATTGTCAATAATATTGCTAAAATTGCATTTCCAAAAAATCCTGATATAAAAATTTTTATATCAAATTTCTTATTTATTACTGATGCTATTCCTCCAAATACAGAATCCAATGCAGCTATTATTGCTATTGCCAAATAACTTGAATATGTATATGATATTGTAGGAGCATTTATTCCTATAATTGCCCCTAATAAACATCCAATTATTATTGCTATAAAAACCATTTTTTTCACTTTCCTTCCATAATTAGTCTTCTTTTATATATTTTGATGTTAAATCTTTATTATATTTTTTTATTTGTATTTTATTTGATTTTGTAATTGTAACTGTATGTCCCAATTTTTCTAATTTATCTCCTTCTCCACCATTTCCTGATATTGCACCTTCTAAGTATGTTTGATTACCTATTGCTTTAATAACATAAGGAGAAACTACTCTTTGTTGATTTACTCTTATAACTGTATTTTCATTTACAGATACTATATCTGTCATATTTATTATTCTTTCATCATTAATAGATATTGCCTCTGCTCCTGCTTCTTTTAATTCATTTACAATCATATTTAGATTATCTGATATTATCCCAGCTTCTGCATCTTTATTTTCCTGTAATGTTATTGTAATACCTTGACCTTCTACATCTGTTCTTCCTAAAACCAAATTAACTTGCTCTAATTCATTTTTTACTAATCCTTCTGTTTCTTCTTCTGTGGCTTCAGTTTTATTATATTCTTCTAATTTTTTAGTTTTTTCTTGGTATTGATTTTCTGCTTCATCATATTTTGCCTTCCAGTTTGCTAACTCTGTTCTTAATTCATCTTCCCTCATAACTTCTAATTCATTTATATCTGTCTGATTTACCATTTTAAATTGCATAAACATTACAGTTGCTAATGCTAAACACGCAATTCCAATCGTTATAGTAACTGTTATTTTTCCTTTTTTTATTGGTTTCAAATGCCACTACTTCCTTTCTAAATATTTACTTTTTACAATATTTCTATTTTTCTTCTACACTTTTCGCATATTTATAATTTATAATTCCTGAATATTTAGGTATCGTTATATTATTAGATTTTTTCAAATCAACACCTATACTTGCACTTTTCATATATGATAAATATCCTCCTGCCCTATTCAAGTTTGCCAAATTTTCTGGCAATCCTATAGCTTTTATTACAAATGGTGAACCTATTTTTTGACCATTTACTGTTATAATATTTCCACCACATTCAATAGATGTTGTTGGAACTACTCTTTGTTCATTTACAGATATTGCCTCTGCTCCAGCATTTTTCAATTCATTTATTATATAATATATATCCAAATTATGAACTATCAATGAGCTTGCATCTAATACACTACTTGCATCTAATTTACTATCTGTTAATGTTATTGTTATTCCTGGTCCAGTTACTTCTGATGTACCTATTATCTTGTTTCCAGCTTTTATTTGATTTTTTGCATCTTCTAAATTTGTATTTTTAGCTGATGCTTCCTCTATTTTTGTTTCCAATTCACTATCTAGTTTTTCTATTTCTTTAATTTGATTTTCGTATTTTTCTTTATATTTTAATACCTCTGCTCTTAAATTATTTTGATCATAATTCTGTCCTACTTTCGTACTGTATTGTTTTACTGTTCTTATTTGAATACATATTCCAAGTGTAAGAGCTAAACACATTACACCTAAAACTATCCCCGTTTTCGCTTTTTTATCCATTTAACTCACTTCCCTTTCAAGGATAAAATTTAAAATATATTTTATTTTTACATTGTATTAAAAAAAATATATACTATACTTTTTGTTTAAATCGTGGTTTGAATTTATCATTCAAATCACCATTTACATATATTTCTCCTTCTATCCCTTTATTATCTTTCATTATTGCTTGTACCCATAAAATTTTATTATTTAAGTTTGTATCATTTCCTAAATATATTTTTTGTTTTTCTTCTTCAACATACATTGTATACTCTAATCTATCTGTTATGTCTATGCTTGTTATTTTTTGTTCTATTTCGTTATTTTTCCAAATTTTTGTTATTGTTATTGCTGTTTCTAATTTTTCTAAATCTTCTTTATCCAATCTATTTCCTGGTACTATCTTTTCTTCTGATGTTTTGGCACCTTGTATAACTGGCAAATCTAGTTTTTCTTGTGATATTTCTAATATATATCCTTGATTATTTATATAAGCATATCCATTCATAAATTCTATATTAAAAGTTCTTTCTCTTTCCTCTACTTGTATTTCCACTTTATTTGGTAATTTTCTTTTAACTTTTGCCGTTTCTACATAAGGATTAGATTTTACATTTTCTACAACTTTCTTATTAAAAAATTTGAATATATTCTGTTCTTTACTCAATTCAGATATACTTACTATTGTTTCTGAACTTACTATATTATTTCCTGTTACATTTATTTCCTTTATATTAAATATTGGTGAAACTAAAGCAAATGCTGTTCCTCCTGATATTATACATATAATACTTGTCCATTTTAAAAATCTTTTTATTTTTCTTTTTCTCTTTTGTTTTATCCTTTCTTGTTTATCAAATTGTTTTTGTATTTCTTTTCTTTTAGCTTGGTTATTCTTATTTGTCATTCCAATTACAGTTTCTGTATCAAAATCAAATTTTTCCTCTATCTTTGATTTTTCTTTATTCATTTGTTTTATTCTTTTTTCTCTTTCTTTTATCTTTTTTTTATCTACATTATTTAGTCTATCTTGTTCTAGTTGGAATTCTTGTTCATAATACATATTTATTTTATTATCTGAATGTTTTGATTTTTTTGTTTTCATTTTTCATTCCTCCTTTTTAGACTAAATTTTTCCTATTTTTTCACTTTTTCTATTTTAACACATATATAATACTTTTTTCTAGACCTTTTAAGATTTTTTTTAAAATTTTTTGAGGTACCTTTATACAAGATACCTCATTATTATACTATACTTATAATACTTCTGAAATTTCTATATTTCCACCTAAAGCTCTTATTTTTTTATCAAAATCTTCATAGCCTCTCAATATATACTCTATATTTTCAACAACTGTTGTTCCTTTTGCAGATAATCCAGCCAAAACTAATGCTGCACCACCTCTTAAATCTGTTGCTTTTACAGTCGCTCCATATATCTTCCTAACACCTCTAATTATTGCACTTTTTCCCTCAACTATAATTTTCGCACCCATTTTATTTAATTCTTGTACATACTTATATCTATTTTCAAATATGTTTTCTACTACTACTGTTGTCCCCTTTGCTATTGTAAATGTTGCCGCCATTATTGATTGCATATCTGTTGGAAATCCTGGATAAGGCATTGTTTTTATATCTATTGCCTTTAATTTCTTTGGACTTATTATTTCTATTATTTCTTTCTGTATTTTTATTTCACATCCTGCTTCTTCTAATTTTGCAATTACTGGTGTTAAATGATTTGAATTTACTTTTTCTAATTTAATTTTTCCACCTGTTATTGCTGCTAAACACAAAAATGTTCCCGCTTCTATTCTATCTGGCATTACATTATAACTTATCTCTTTTAATTTTTTAACACCTTCTATTTCTATTTCATTTGTGCCAGCTCCTTTTATTTTAGCTCCCATTTTATTCAAAAAATTCTGTAAATCTATGATTTCCGGCTCTCTTGCAGCATTCGTTATTATTGTTTTACCTTCTGCTAGCACACTTGCCAATATTGCATTTTCTGTTGCTCCTACACTTGGAAAGTCAAAATCTATTTTACTTCCTATTATTTTTTCTGTACTACATGTTATATTCCCATAATTTTGGTTTATATGAATTCCTAATTTCTCAAATGCTTTTAAATGCAAATCTATCGGTCTTGATCCAATTTCACAACCTCCAGGATATGTAAATGTTGCTGTTTTATATCTTCCAACAATTGCACCTACTAATATCACAGATGAGCGCATTTTATGCATTAACTCATCAGGTATTTCATATTTATTAATATTTGTTGTATTTATTATTACTTTATTTTTCTTTTTTTGCACTTTTCCCCCTAGCAATTTTATTATTTCATACATCATTTGTGTATCCTGTATATTTGGAACATTATATAAAGTAGTAATTCCTTTATTTAATATTGTAGCCGCTATTATTGGAAGTGAAGCATTTTTTGAACCTGAAATTTTTACTATACCTTCTAATCTACTTCCCCCTTTTATTATATAACTTGACATGAAATTTCCCCCTTTACGTTTTTGTATATCTTATGTGTTGTTTACGTAAAAAGTGACTTGTGTAAAACTACTATTGATTTTTTTATACAGATGCTGTATAATCTAGCAAGTATAATGAGGAACACAAAATTTCACCTCAAGAAAGGAATGTTTTAATATGAAAAATCTTATTATAAAAGATTTATATAAAAATTTGAAAGATTATGAAAATAAAGAAATAACATTAGAAGCATGGGTAAAAACAGTAAGAGCATCTAAAAATTTTGGATTTATAGAAATTAACGATGGTTCATTTTTCAAAAATGTACAAGTCGTTTTTAATAATGACTTATCAAACTTTAACGAAATTTCAAAACTAACTATTAGTTCTTCAATAAAAGTCACCGGAAACGTTATAATTACTGAAAACGCTAAACAACCATTTGAAATTCACGCAAATAACATAGAAATCTTTAATTTAAGTGATAACCAATATCCATTACAAAAAAAGAGACACTCATTTGAATATATGAGAACAATTGCTCATCTTCGCCCAAGAAGTAATACCTTTAATGCTGTATTTCGTGTTAGAAGTGTACTTGCTTATGCTATTCATCAATTTTTCCAAGAACGCGGATTTGTATATGTAAACACTCCACTTTTAACTTCAAGTGATGCAGAAGGCGCTGGAGAAATGTTTAATGTTAACTCTTTCGATTTAGCTAATGTACCAAAAAATGAAGACGGTTCTGTAGATTTTTCTAAAGACTTCTTTGGAAAACCTGCTCATTTAACAGTTAGTGGTCAATTAAATGCTGAAACTTATGCTATGGCATTTCGTAATGTTTATACATTTGGGCCTACTTTCCGTGCTGAAGATTCAAATACTGTTAAACATGCAGCTGAATTTTGGATGGTAGAACCTGAAATTTGCTTTGCAGATTTAAAAGATGACATGGATCTAGCAGAAGCTATGATTAAATTTATTTTTTCTACTGTTTTAGAAAAATGTCCAGAAGAAATGGAATTTTTTAATAATTTTATTGATAAAACTCTATTAGACAGATTACACAATGTTATTAATTCTGATTTTGGCAGAATTAGTTACACTGATGCTATAAAGGAATTAGAAAAAGCAAATGATGAATTTGAATACAAAGTCTCTTGGGGTGTTGATTTACAAACAGAACATGAAAGATATTTATGTGAAAAAGTATTTAAAAAACCTGTTTTTGTTACCGACTATCCAAAAGATATCAAAGCATTTTATATGAAACAAAATCCAGATGGAAAAACTGTTGCCGCTGCCGATTTACTAGCTCCAGGTATTGGTGAAATAATTGGTGGTAGCCAAAGAGAAGAAAACTATGATAAACTTGTTTCTCGTATGAAAGAATTAAACATGCCACTTGATGAATATAACTGGTACCTAGACTTAAGAAAATATGGTAGTTGTAACCATGCAGGTTTTGGTTTAGGATTTGAAAGAGCAATTATGTATTTAACTGGTATGCAAAATATACGTGATGTTATACCATTCCCTAGAACACCTAAAAACTGTGAATTTTAATTATATTAATTTTTAACATAAAAATAACCTTATAAGAAATTTTTTAATTTCCATAAGGTTATTTTTTCACATCTTAATTCATTCTTATTTGTTTGTACTATTCTCTTGTACTACATTTACAACTTGATTTTTATCTTCTGTTTTCGTATTAACCAATTCTGTTCCTCTACACCAATATCCTATTAAAAAACCAATAATAAATGCTATTAAAATAGTAACTATAATTCTTACATGTTGTTCTGTTTGATACATTGATTTATCATAATATTTCATATATTTCCTCCATTCATTATTTTAATTTTTCTAATAATTGTTCTATTGTTAAAACTTCTTTTTCACCTGTTTTCATATTTTCTAATTCTATATTTTCTCCTTCTTGTTTATCTCCAATAACAACTAAATATGGTGTTCCTAGAACTTTACAATCCTTCATTTTAGCTCCTATTGTAATATTTTCTCTATCATCTATAATAGCACCTACATTATTCTTTTTTAATTTTTCATACAATTTTATTGCTAATTCTAACTTTTCTGGATTTTCCATTTTAGGTACTATTTGAACTTTAAATGGTGCTACTGATTCAGGTAAAACAAATCCAGATGGTCCCCATTTTTCATCATTTATTAAACATTGTTCATATAAAGCAGCTAAAGTTCTACTTACTCCTATTCCATAACATCCCATATAATATAAAGATTCTTTTCCATCTTTACCAACATATTTTCCATCCATCATTTCAGAATATCTTGTTCCCAATTGGAATATATGTCCTAATTCCATTGTTCGTATTTCTTTAAAATTAGATATATCTTCTATTCCATATTCTTCTTTTAAGTATTCTTGATAATTTTCTTTTTCTAATATTTCTGTATTTAACCCTATATGTGTATTTTCATCATATAAAATTTTATCTTCACCTTGTTCTGATATTAGCATAAATTCTTCTGATTTTTTTCCTCCCATTGCCCCATTATCAGCTACTATTGGTATTACTTTCAATCCTATCTTTTCAAAAATTTCTAAAAATGCTTTTCTTAC
This sequence comes from Clostridium sp. 27_14, assembly GCA_001916035.1. GTDB lineage: Bacteria > Bacillota > Clostridia > TANB77 > CAG-508 > CAG-269. The sequence goes on from MNRQ01000006.1 coordinate 11,623, forward strand.
ATTTTCGTATGATTCTTGCATTCCTTGTACATCTAAATCAAAACTATAGGCATCTAGCATTGGAAAAGATTTTCCCCTTAATAAATATCCCCTTGTTCTTATTTCGTTTCTATATTTTTCTCCTATTTGATAATATGTAGCTGGTAAATTTTTATAAGATTTTAGTTTTTCTTTTGCAAATTCTACCATTGCTTCTTCCCCTGTTGGTGCTAAACAAAATATTCCTTTATTTGATTCTGTTATAAGCATTGTTCCTTCATTTACATATTGATCATATCTTCCTGAGTTTTTCCAAATTGTATCTGGTTGCAATGTTGGCAATAATACTTCTATGCAACCATGCTCATTTAATGTATCTACTATAATTTTCTCTATATTTCTTCTAACTAATAATGGTATTGTATTATATCCAAAAAGTCCTGCACCATATTGTACTAATTGTCCAGTTTGTAATAATATACTTTGACCTGGATACATTTCATCTATATTATTTAATTTTGTATTTCCCATACCTGTTTGTGATAATTTCATTTTAATTCCTCTTTTCTCATATTATTTATTTTTTTCATTTACTATTCACTATTTTGAATTTTCAATTTTTCTATTCCTCTACCAGCTTATCATTATTTTTAACATTCAACTCTTCTTGTTTCTCTATTTGTTGTTCTTTATTTTTCATTACTCCTCTTGTCCTTCTAATAATTCGTCTATTACTATTTGCTTATTTTCGTCTAATTTATATCTTGGCAATTCTGGCAAATCATTTAATGACGTATAACCAAACATTTTTAAAAATTTATGTGTAGTTTTATATGTCATTGGTTTTCCGGGGAGATCAGATTTTCCTGCTTCTTCTATTAATTCATATTCCCTTAATTTATATACACTTGCACTTGCATCTACACCTCTTATCGATTCTATTTCTGCTCTAGTTATTCTCGGATTATAGGCTATTATTGCCAAAGTTTCTAGTGCTGCATTTGATAAATTCGGCTTCGCCCTTTTGTCTATTATTGGATATATATATTCATAATATTCTTTTTTGCTTACCAATTGATAATTATCTTCCATTTTTGTTATTTCTATTCCTCTTGTTTTATAGTCTTCTTGCATTTCTTTTATTATACTTTCTATTTCTTCTGTTGGCTTTTCCAATGCCATAGAAAGTTCTTGTATACTTACTTCTCTTCCTGCTGCAAATAAAATTGCTTCTATTACTGATTTTGATTCTTCTTTTTCCATGCCTATCTCCCTTCTGTATTTTTCTATGCAAACTATTTTTTTAATATATACATTTTAGCATAAGATTAACCTAAAATCAATATCTAGCTAGCATGAAATTATTCTAATTCTATTGCCCTTTTTATTGTTTTATGGTATTATAAAATCAAATAAAAAGGAGGTTCCTTTATGAATAAAGAAAACAAAAAATTAACAATCGTATCTGGTGATGGAAAAGATTTAGAAATCTCACCAGTTTATGAGCATTTAAAAAATGAAAGACCAAAATGCAATAAAAAACCAACACACATAGTAGTACCAAAATCAGAAGAAGATAATAAATCAGAAGAAGACTCTGACAAACCAGAACAAAACCGGACATTAATAGCATTAATTTTTATTAGATTATATAAAGTTCAACGAACTTTATATAATCTAATATTTTTTCCCTTCCTAGTGGTCAATTTTACAAAAATAACTTGACACTAACAATACTTTGGGCATATACTAACTTTATCAAATAAAACACAAATATAAAAAACTTAACACAATTTATTTTCAAATTTAGTAATCAAGAAAGGAATGTGATAATATGCAAGACTTGATAGAAATTAGATGGCATGGACGTGGAGGTCAAGGTGCCAAAACAGCATCTTTATTATTAGCAGATGCTGCCTTCAATACAGGTAAATATATTCAAGGATTTCCAGAATATGGTCCAGAAAGAATGGGAGCTCCCATAACAGCATATAACAGAATAAGTAATAAACCAATAACTATACACAGCAATATATATGAACCAGATTATGTAGTAGTTGTTGATGATACACTTTTAGAAACAGTTGATGTAACTGCTGGATTAAAAGCAACTGGAGCAATCGTTATTAATACAACAAAAACACCTGAATATCTAAAAAGCAAATTAAAAGATTTTAAAGGTGAAATTTACACAATTGATGCAAGAAAAGTATCTATGGAAACTCTAGGAAGATATTTTCCAAACACACCTATGCTTGCAGCTATTGTAAAAGTAAGCAAAATAATGGATGAACAAGACTTTATAAATGACATGAAAGGATCTTTCAAACATAAATTTGCAAAAAAACCTGAAGTCATAGAAGGTAATATGAAAGCCATAGAAATGGCACTTAATGAAGTACATAAAATTTAATAATATTTATTATTAAAATAAAAATTTGGCAAGCTGTAAAAGATTATAATTCACATAGATTATTCTACTATTTAAAATTTATTGTAACTATGTTTTTACTAGCTTTTACGCCGTAAGAAAGGATTGTGAAAAAAATGACTGAAATTAATAATAAAACACCAATGGAAAAACTAACTATTGGTGGAGATATTTATACAGCTGGAAATGCCAGAGAATTTAAAACTGGTGACTGGAGAAGTATGCGCCCTGTTTTCGATGAAGAAAAATGCAAACAATGCGGTTTATGTTTTCCTGTTTGCCCAGAAGATTCTATTCCAGTAGATAAAGAAACTTTAAAAAGAAAAGATTTTAATTTTGATTATTGTAAAGGCTGTGGAGTATGTGCAAAAGTATGCCCATTTGGAGCTATTACAATGAAGGAAGAAGGTGTATAAAATGAGTATACGTGAAAGATTAAGTGGTAATGAAGCTGCCGCAACTGCTATGAAACAAATAAATCCAGATGTTGTTGCTGCATTCCCAATTACCCCATCTACAGAAATCCCTCAATATTTCTCTACATTTGTATCAAATGGTATGGTTGACACTGAATTTGTAGCAGTAGAAAGTGAACACAGTGCCATGAGTGCTTGTATTGGTGCAGAAGCTGCAGGTTCAAGAGCTATGACAGCAACATCTGCTAACGGTTTATCTTTAATGTGGGAAATGATCTACATAGCTTCAAGTTTAAGGCTTCCTATAGTTTTATCATTAGTAAACCGTGCTGTCTCAGGACCTTTAAATATACACTGTGACCACTCTGACGCAATGGGTGTAAGAGATTCTGGTTGGATAATGTTATTTTCAGAAAATAATCAAGAAGCATATGACAATTTATTAATGGCACATAAAATTGCAGAAAATGAAAATGTAAGATTACCTTTAATGGTTTGTCAAGATGGATTTATTACTTCACATTCAATAGAAAATATTGAATTAGAAGAAGACAACGAAGTAAAAAAATTCGTAGGTGAATATCATCCTGAACATTACTTATTAAATGACAAAGAACCTATAGCCATTGGTCCACTTGATTTACAAGCATATTTATTTGAACATAAAGCACAACAAGGCTATGCTATGAAAGCTGCTAAAGACGTTATTTTAGAAGTTAGCAAAGATTTTGAAAAATGGACTGGCAGACATTATGGTCTTTTCGAAGAATACAAATTAGAAGATAGTGAAATTGCTATTGTTTGCATGAATTCAACTGCTGGAACAACAAAAGCTGTTGTTGACGAACTAAGAGAAAAAGGCATAAAAGCCGGTCTATTAAAAATCAGAGTTTACAGACCATTCCCTGGTGAAGAAGTAGCCAAAGCTCTAGCTAATTGCAAAGCTATTGCTGTTTTAGACAAAGCAGATTCTTTAAATGCAATAGGAGGAGCTTTATTTGAAGATGTTACATCTAGTATGTATGTAGCAAATAAACATATTCCATTAGTAAACTACGTTTATGGTATTGGTGGTAGAGATACTACAACTAAAGAAATATATTCTGTTTATAAAGATTTAACTGAAATTGTAAAAAGCGGAAAAGTTGAAAATCCTTATCGTTATTTAGGATTAAGAAAGGAGGAAAATTAAATGGCTTATAATGTAAAAGAAATTGTTGCAAATAAACCTTCAAGATTTACAGAAGGACATAGAATGTGTGCTGGCTGTGGAGCTCCTGTTGTTGCAAGAATGGTTATGAGAGCTCTAAAAGAAGAAGACCATGCTGTTATTTCTAATGCTACAGGTTGTATGGAAGTTTCTACTTTTATATACCCTTACACAGCTTGGACAGATTCTTTTATTCATACAGCTTTTGAATCAGCTAGTGCTACACTTTCTGGTGTAGAAGCTGCTTATAAATCTTTAAAAAGACAAGGCAAATTACCAGATGATAAACACACAAAATTTATTGCATTTGGTGGAGACGGCGGTACTTATGATATCGGATTACAATCATTATCAGGTGCTATGGAAAGAGGTCATGACATGACTTATATATGCTATGATAATGGAGCATATATGAATACTGGTATTCAACGTTCATCTGCAACTCCAAAATTTGCAGACACTACCACTTCACCTGCTGGTTCTGTAATACCTGGTAAAATGCAAGCAAGAAAAGATTTAGCAAAAATCATGGTTGGACATCACTTACCTTATGTTGCTCAAACTGCTACATTTATGAATTTCAAAGATTTATATGAAAAATCTGAAAAAGCTATTTACACAGAAGGACCAACATTTTTAAATGTTTTATCACCTTGTCCAAGAGGTTGGGGATATGCCACAGAAGATTTAATGCTTATAAATAAATTAGCTATCGATACTTGCTATTGGCCACTATATGAAGTTATAGACGGTGTTTACCACATTACTTATAAACCTGCTAAAAAACTTCCTATAGAAGAATTTCTAAAACCACAAAAACGTTTTAAACACATGTTTAAACCTGGTAATGAATGGATGATAGAGGAATTTCAAAAAGAAGTTGACACCAGATGGCAAGAACTTTTAGATTTAGAAAATTTGACAAACAATAAATAATATTATATAGTATATATAGTTCCGTGTAATGTTTTATATTTTATTTAATTTCATTACACGGATTTTATTATAGGAGGGCATCATTTTGGAAAAAGAAAATAATAATCAAAATGAAATTCAAACAAATATTAATGAAAATAACATTAATGCAGAAAATCCTAAAAAATATAAAGATAAAAAAAATAAGAAAAAAATGATTTTCAATTTTATTCTTATTGCAGTTATTTTTATAGGATTAACAATATACATGATTTCTGTAGATGGAATTGATAATATTATTAATGTATTAACATCTGTTAATTATCTATGGGTTATCGCTGGTTTTGCTTGTTTATTAGTGCAATGGTTATCAGAATCTTATGCACTACATTTACCAATAAAAAGAATGTATCCAGCTCAAAAATTTTCTAATTCATTTAAAGTAAATATGATTGGACAATTATTTAATAACCTTACTCCTTTCTCTACAGGTGGTCAACCTATGCAAGCATATGAACTTAATAAAACAGGAAAACGTGTTAGTGACTCTTTATCAGCAATGGCCATTAAATTTGTAGTAGCACAATCCTCTTTACTACTATTTACTTTTATAGTTGTTATTTTTGAATTTGACTTTTTCTCTATATCATTACAAAACTTTTTATGGCTTGCCATCGTTGGATTTTCAATGAATCTAATTGGTATATCAGCAGTTATATTAGCAGGAATAAACAAAAAAGCTATTACAACCATTATAAATCCAATTATTCATTTTCTAGGAAAAATTAAAATTTTAAAACACCCTGATGATATTATAGAAAAACTTTCACATAGTATTGATAATTTTAGAGAGCAATTTAAAATTATCCGTTCCGAAAAAACTATGATTTTAAAAATGTTTATTGCTTCTACTTTGCAAAACCTTGCTAATTTTTCCATTACTTATATGGTCTATCGTGCATTCGGAAATTTTGGAATTAGCTTTTGGCAAATTATCCCACTTCAAGCATTTTTAGTTTTAGTTATGGCTGTTATTCCAACTCCAGGAGCTGGTTTAGGAGCAGAAGGTGGCTTTTTACTTTTATTTAATTCAATATTTCTTCCTGGAACTATAAATATGGCTATACTATTCTGGAGATTATATACTTTTTATATTCCAATTATTGCTGGAGCCTTTTTCTTAATACCAACAAATCTTAAAGAAAAAGCAACTACTAAAAAATATTAAATAAATAATTTATCCAATATTTTATATCAAAATACATATACATTAAAACCCCCTAATCATTAATTATAAAGATTAAGGGTATTTTTATTTATTCTATTTCTATTTTAAAAGCTTCTAGTCTTAAAGATTTTCCTTCTGTACCTATATGAATCTCTTTACCTTTAGAAATAGGCATCCAACCAACATCTTGTATATGCTCTTGAGCAATTAAATTTTTATTACATTTTATTTCTATAGCCTCTATTCTTCTACTTTCTCCTGTAGTTCCCGCTACTTCACTATTTTTTACCCAATTAGACCAGCCTTTATCTTGTATATGCACTCTATATGATAAATCAAGGCCATTAATTCCTTTCAAAATTATAGCTTCAACTCTTCTACTTCCCCCTGTGGTCCCTATTGTTTCACCAGCATTTTTCCAATCCGTCCAGCCTATATCTTGCAGATGCACCTTATACTGTAAATCAGATATTTTTATTTCTTTTTGTTTTCTATAACAAAAATATGCTTGACATTTAGCATATTTCTGAAAATTATCTATACTACAATACACTTCATTTCCATTTACTTCTACCTTTCCCTGTCTCCCTAACTGATTAAATTTTCCACTATACAAATACGGATCATATACAACAATTCTATTTGCATCCTTCATTTCCACCAATACGACAATATGACCATTTGTTGAAAATAAACCACCTGGTGATAAACTAGCTACTACCATTCCACCATATTTTAAACATTGTACAGCCTCATTTATATTACTAGTCTTTTTCACTTCCAAATTATAGTTTCTTCCTAACCAATTAAATGCTTCTAAACTTGTTCCTTCATTTGCTCTATATCCATTATTTTTAAATATATCTGCCATTTCGTTTGGTAATACTCTTTTTACCATATTTGTTACTATCATTGCAGCTGATGTTGGTCCACATCCACTTGTTTTTAAATTTGCTTGTGGATGTGTAGGACTTGTATATAAATGATTTGCCCATCTATTATCTGCCTGATTATAATACTCTTTCATTTTACTTCATCACTTCCTTATAGTAATTACTTTTTAGTTATTATTTCATTGCATTTACTATATAATATACATCAAAAAAAAAGAAGTTACATTTTTATAACTTCTTTCTTGTATAAAATACTAATATTATTCATTATCCTCAACAGGTGCTTCAACTGGGCAAACTTCTGCACAAGTACCACAAGAAATACAAGCATCTGGATCAATAACAAATCTTTCTTCACCTTGAGTTATGCATTGTACTGGACATGCTGCCGCACAAGCACCACAAGAAATACATTTTTCTGTAATTTTAAAAGCCATCTTATTCACCTCCCTTAATATCTATTTCTTCTAATTTCTCAAGTTCTTCCAATTCTTTTTTATGTTGTCTCTCTTCTTCATCAATCTTCTCTTTAACAGCATCTTTAATAACCCTAATATCATTTACATCATATCTTTTATATGTATAAACATCTTCATTTTTAAATTTAACTTTTACTCTTTCTTTCAAAGTTTCCACACTATCAACTTCACCTGTACCATCTTCTGTTTTAACAATAGCACCGATATTAGGCAATTTTCCCAATTTATCTTGATAAACATCATCTTCATATTTCAAACAACACATTAATCTACCACAATTCCCTGAAATTTTTGATGGATTTAATGATAAGTTTTGTTCCTTTGCCATTTTTATTGATACTGCCTCAAAATCACTCAAAAATGAACAGCAGCATAATTCTCTTCCACAAACTCCATTACCACCAATTCTTTTTACTTCATCTCTTACACCTATTTGTCTTAATTCTATTCTAGTCTTATAAATTGCTGCTAAATCTTTCACTAATTCTCTAAAATCTATTCTTCCATCTGCTGTAAAATAAAACAACATCTTACTACCATCAAATTTACACTCTACATCTGTCAAACACATTTTCAATTTATGCTCTTTTATTTTTTTCTGACATGTAACAAAAGCCTCTTTTTCTATTTTTTTACATTCATCATAACGTTTACAATCTTTATATGTTGCTATTCTTATTACTTTTTTTAGCGGTTCTAATATTTTTTCATCATTTACATATCTATTTGGAATTACAACCTCACCTATTTCTTCACCTTGTGCTGTCTCTACTATTACTTTATCTCCTTTTACTACATGCAAATATTTAGGATTGAAAAAATATATTTTTCCCAATTTCTTAAATCTTACTCCTATTATATTTCTCAAATCTTTTCACTCTCCTTTCTAAAAACATACTTTGACTTGTTATCTTATTTTTTCTTTCATTTTCATTAGCATATTATCTATTGTCATATCATAATTTGCATTTGATTGCAATCTTTTTTTAGTATCTTCCACTATTTCTACACATTCTGCATATTTATAATTTTCTTTTGCTAATTCTAACAATAAAATATTTATATATTGTAAAATATCTTTTATTTCATCTTTTGAATTATATATAAATTCAGCTTTTTGAAAAATTTCTATTATATCTTTTTGCCCTATATTTTCTATAAATTCATGTATATTTTCATACTCATCTTGTTTATCTTTTACTTTTAATGCTTTTCCTATACTTCCACTACATGCCTTTAATATTCTTTTGTCTTTAAAATATATACCATTTTCTTCTAAATATTTTTCTATTTCTTCTTGTTTAATATCTTTAAATCTCAAGATTGTACATCTTGATTTTATTGTACTTAAAAATGAATTTTCATTAGAGCCTATTAATATTATTGTTATATATTCTGGAGGTTCTTCCAATGTTTTTAATAATCCATTTTGTGCCTCTGTTGTCATTTTGTCACTATTATCTATTATATACACTTTTTGTTTTGATATTATTGGTTTTTCTACTACTTTTCTTTGTATTTCTCTTATTTGATCTATTTTTATACTATTCTCTTCTGGTTCTATTAATATAAAATCAGGATTATTATTATCATCAAATTCAATACAAGATTTACATTTTCCACAATATTTATTTTCTTCAAGACATAACAATGCTTTTACAAATTCCTTTGCTATTTGCTTTTTTCCTATTCCTTCTGTCCCTACAAATAAGTAACTATGTGATGCTCTTTTATTTCTTATTGTTTGCTCTAATAATTCTTGTATTTCTTCATTTCCTATAATTTTATCAAACATCTTATGCTCCTATTTTACCTTACCCCATAAATTTAATGGCCAAATTCTAATAGCTACTTTACTTTCTATTTTTTCTAATGGGATACATCCAAATTCTCTACAATCTGTACTATGTCCTCTATTATCTCCCATTGCAAATACACAATTATCTGGTACTATAAAATCATCTAATCCTTCCACTTTTGCTGATGTTGTAACTCCTGCTGGCAAATAATCTTCCTCTAATTTTTGTTCTTTTACATATACACTTCCATCTTTTATTTGCACATGTTCACCAGGTAATGCTATAACTCTTTTTATATAACTATCTTTTCCCATTTCAACTACATAATATAAAAACTTTTTTATTGGATTTGTTGGTCCATTTTCATAAGTAGCTATTGGTTGTTTTCCATCTAAGTCATTTCCTGAATATAATTTACTTGGTGCTTCAAAAGTTATTATATCTCCTCTTTCTGGTAACGTTTTAGTCGTTCTTCCCCATCTATTTAACCATAATCTTTGATTTTGTATTAATGTTGGTTTCATTGATTCTTGTTTTACTATTGTTGGTGTTCCTACATAATAACGAAATAACAATGCTAAAACTATTGCTATTATTATACAATATACCCATTCTAATACTTCTTTTACTTCTGGTTTTATATTCATCTTAAAATTCATTCCTCTCTTTTATTTAAAGTAACAAATAGTAACAAAATTACTTGACTATCTTAAACTATTACTTATTTCTAAAAGGATAATTTATATCTATTTTATCCCATTCATAAACCTAGGTTGGAAAAGAATTAAAACATAATTCTTTTTCAACCTTATTTCCATAAATATTATAACTTATTTTTTTACAATTAGCAAGGTTTTAGTTTTGTTTTGTAGGAATTCTTATTACAACTTCTGTACCTTTTCCCACTTCACTTTTGATATCAATACTCCCACCATTTTTGTCAAGTATTTCCTTTGCTATTGATAATCCAAGTCCAGAACCTCCTAATTCTCTTGTACGAGCTTTATCTACACGGTAAAATCTTTCAAATATTCTAGTTAAGTCTTCTTCTGGTATTCCCATTCCATTATCTATTATTTTTATATATGCATCTGTATATACAAAACCTACATATATTTTAATTTCTCCACCATCTTTTGTATATTTTATACTATTTGTTAATATATTTAATATTACTCTTTCTATATCATCTTTATCGGCATAAACCGGTGGAACATCTGCAGTTACAAAACAATTTACATTATGCTCTTTTTTCTTTATTTCAATTGCTAGTTTTTCTTGAGATTTTTTTACAAGATCACCCAAATCAAATGATTCTTTTTTAGTTTTCTTTTTATTACTATCATATCTTGATAAAGTCAATAAATCTGTTACCAACCTTGCCATTCTCCTAGATTCTGAAGCTATAACATTCAAGAATTTTATTTTAGTTTCCTCATCATATCCACCTTCTAATAATGTATCTGCATATCCCATTATAGAAGTTATAGGCGTCTTTAATTCATGTGATACATCAGCTACAAACTCTTTTTGCATATTATCCAATTTTACATGTTCTGTTATATCTTGTATAACTGCTATCACTCCATCTGGTCTTTCTTTCTCATCCTTAAAAGGTGCAAAAAATACATTCACATATCTTTCTTCCACTTGGATTCTTTGTTCTGTTGAAGTCCAATTCTCTAAATATATTATCTTTTCCATATTTATATCCAACTTAAATTTTGCAAAAATATCATCAAAAGTATTATCTTCTGGACCTATACTCAATAACTTTTTTGCAGCAGGATTTATTAAAATTATTTCTCCTGCTCTATTAAAAGCTATGATTCCATCTGTCATGTGCAATAAAATTGTTTCAATCTGATTTTTTTGTGTTGATACTTCACTTAGCTTGTCCTTTAATTCTATAGTCATTGCATCTATTACATCTTCTAAATTTTCATTTGTTTTCTTACTATTCTTTTTTTCTTTTTTATTTGTTTTTTCTTCTCCTTTTATTTCTTCTGCACTCTCTATTAGCTTATTTACTGGATACATTACATATTTTGATAAATATTTATAAATATACATTTCTATTATTATTGTAGCAACAATTCCCACACCTATAAATATTAAAACACTTATTTTATTAGTAGCCTTATAACTAGCCACTCCTATCAATATTATTAATATTATTTGAGTAATTGTTATGATTGATATTATCTTGGATTGAGTGTTCTTCAACATTTTCTCTTATTCCTTTCTAACTAATTGTACAATTTCACTATATATTCTATCTTCTGCATCTTTTGTCTCTGCCTTTAATGCATTTTTTCCCATTGTTTTTGCTGTATTACCTTGTAAGATTTGCATTATTGTTTTTTGCAGATTTTCACCTTTTAGCTCATTATCTAATATTATTTTTGCTGCTCCAATTTTTTCCAATACTTGTGCATTATATAATTGATGATTATGACTTACATTTGGCAATGGAATTAATATAGATGGCTTTCCCAAATTGGCTATCTCTGTTATTGTCATTGCACCACTTCTTGCCACTATTAAATCCGATATATTAATCATCTCTTCCATATTATATATATATGGCACAATTTTTGCATTCTCAACATTATTTATAGAAATTCTATTTTCCTCTAACTTTTCTTTTACAATATCATACTGTTTAGGACCTGTTGCCCACATTATTTGATACTCTTTATTTTCTTTTTGCTTTATTATTTCTACAATTGCCTCATTTATTTTTTGTGCACCCTGACTTCCTCCAAATATCAATACTATAGGCTTTCCACTTTTCAAACCTGCTTTTTTTATTATCTCATTTTTTTCTTCTACAGTATAATCTCTTTTTTGATTTTTAACTGGTGTACCTGTACAAACTATTCTATTTTTGCTATCTATTCTAGGTATAGCATCCTCAAAAGAGACCATTATTGTATCAGTTTTTTTAGCTAACATTTTAACTGCTTTTCCAGGAAAAGCATTACTCTCATGTAACATTGTAGGTATTTTCAATTTATTTGCTTCCCATATTGTAGCACCACAAATATATCCACCAGTACCTATTACTATATCTGGTTTAAAATCTTGTATGATTTTTTTAGCCTCTTTAAAACCTTTCAAAGTTTTACACATTTTTTTTAAATTTTCTAGTGTTAATTTTTTACTCAATCCATAAGCATCTATTGTCTTTAGCTCATACCCCGCCCTTGGTACTAAATCATTTTCCAAACCTCTTGTAGTACCAATAAAAACAATTTTTGAATCTTTTTCTTCTTTTTTTATTTTATTAGCTATAGCTAACCCTGGATTTATATGACCTGCTGTCCCAGCAGCAGCAATTATAACTCTCATACTCTACTTCCTTTCGTATAAACAAATTGTAATTATTTCTCAACTCTTAGTGCTAGCACGCGAAATATTAAGAAGAACTCCCATCTGACATAACAAAATAAACAACGCCGTTCCCCCATAACTAAAGAAAGGTAAAGGCATACCAGTAGCAGGCATAGAAGAAGTAACAACCGCAATATTAATAATAACCTGAATACCAATCAAAGCAGTAATACCAGCAGCAACCAAGCTACCAAACATATCAGGAGCTCTCATAGCAATCAAAATGCCTCTCCAAATAAAAATAGCAAACAAAACAATAATAACGGTACAGCCAACAAAGCCCAATTCCTCACCAATAATAGAAAAAATGAAATCATTATGAGGTTCAGGTATATACAAATATTTTTGTTTACTATCACCAAGTCCAACACCAAAAAGACCACCAGAACCTATAGCATACAAACTCTGAATAACTTGCCAACCTGTATCTGTAGCATCCTTCCAAGGATCCAAAAAAGAAACAACTCTTTTTAATCTATATGGAGACTTAACTATCAATAGCACAATTGCTGGAATACCAACACCTCCACCAACAGCAACAAATTGTGAAAATTTGCAACCTGCAACAATCATCATTATACATACTATACCAACTATAACAATTGAAGCACTAAAATGTGGTTCCAATATCAATAATGCTATTAAAGGTGCAACCATACAAATATGCTTTACTAAACCTTTCCAAAAATAAGGTAAATCATCTCTATTTTTTACTAATATACCAGCATAAAATACTATTACTAAAAATTTCACTATTTCTGATGGTTGAAAAGATAAAGTTTTTGTAATATAAATCCATCTTTGAGCACCATTTACATTATTTCCTATTAATTTTACTGCTACCAACAAAGCAGCAGACAACCACCAAGCATGTTTATAAAACTTCTGATAAAATCTATAATCTATTTTTGAAATTGCCATCATTGCAATTACACCCAATACGGCAAACAGCAATTGCTTATTAAAGTATTTATAACTATCACCTGATATTGCTAACGCCGACGGTGAACTTGCAGACAACACCATAACTAACCCTATACCTATTAGCAATATTATTGTAATTAACAATGTAAAATCAATTGGATTATTCAAAAAGCTTGAAAATTTCCCTGTTTTTTTCTTTGCCAATTTTTAACTCATTCCTTTCATATTTTTTCCATAAAATAGTATAAGGTTGGAAAAAAATTAAAACAAAATATAATTATTTTTCAACCTTACCCCTTCCTTATATTATTTTTAATCCAATCATACACACAATTAAAGTTGTTATACTAAAAACTATTACAACCTTATTTTCTTTCCATCCTGATAATTCAAAATGATGATGCAAAGGTGCCATCTTGAATATTCTTTTTCCTGTTTTTTTAAAGTATACTACCTGTATTATTACAGATAATGTTTCCAATACTGGTACTAATGCTATTACTAACAATATTAATGGCATTTTTAAATATAACGCTATACCTGATATAACTCCCCCTAATAGCAAAGAACCAGTATCACCCATAAACACTTTTGCAGGATGTAAATTAAACATTAAAAATCCTAAAACTGACCCTATTACTATACTTCCAAATACAGAAACTTCTGTTACCCCTCTTAACATTCCTATTACTGTTAGACATGTTATTATTATTGTTGACACACTAGAAGACAATCCATCTATTCCATCTGTTAAATTTATTGCATTTGTTGTCGCCAAAATTACACATATAGCTGCCGGTACATAAATATATAAAGGCAATGTTATATATTGCTTTAATATTGGTATATATGTGTCTGTTCCTAATTTTAAACCTTCTATTAGATATAACACATATGCTACTGATATTACTAATAATCCTAACATTTTATAACTTGGTTTTAAACCTTCTGTATTTTTTAAAACTAATTTTTTATAATCATCTATAAAACCTATTGCTCCAAATCCTATTGTTAGCAACAGAATTGGCATTAGCTTTGCTGCCAATTCTGCTTCTCCTGTTGCAAACAAATATACAGCTGTTGCAACTGTTCCTATTATCATTGTAATTATTATTACTATTCCACCCATTGTCGGTGTTCCTTGTTTTTTCAGGTGAGATGCTGGACCATCATCTCTTTCTATTTGCCCTACTTTTAACTTTCTTAATATTGGTATTGTTATGATTCCTAATATGATTGATATTGCAAATGACACTAGCAATACTTCTATTTCAAAACTCACTTTTATCAAAACCTTTCGTATTTGATTTCTTTGTATATTTTATTCTATGATTTTATTATTTATTTATGTTTGTACCATTATTATAACTATTTTTCATTTTTTTCTAATTTCTCTATAATTTCATTTACTATTATTCTCTCATCAAATGGATGTTTTACTCCACTTATTTCTTGATATGGCTCATGTCCTTTTCCAGCTAATATTATTATATCTTTTTTATTAGCCATTTTTATTGCTTTTTCAATTGCCTCTGTTCTATCCACTATTACTTCATATTTTCCCTTTGTCTTCTTTATTCCTTCTTCTATTTGTTCAACTATTTTTTGTGGCTCTTCTGTTCTTGGATTATCTGATGTTATTATTGTATAATCTGCTATTTTTCCTGATATTTCACCCATTATTGGTCTTTTTCCACTATCTCTATCTCCACCACATCCAAATACAGATATTACTCTTCCTCTGGTATAACTTTTTGCTGCTTGCAATATATTTTGTAAACTTTCTGGTGAATGTGCATAATCTATCATTATTGTCAATTCTTTTTTATTATTTACTAATTCTGATCTTCCAGGTACCCTTACTTCTAATAATGCCTCTTTTATTATTTCTGGTGAAATTCCAAATTTTTGTGCCACACATATTGCTGCTAATGAATTATATACACTAAATCTACCTGGTATTCCTGTTTTTACCCTTTCATTTCTATCTGTTATTTTTACTTTAAAATCCACATAAGCATTTGTTATTGTTATATCTTTTGCCAATACATTTGCAAAATTATCAATTCCATAAGTTGTTATATTACTTTCTGGAAATAAACCAGGTATTTTAGTTCCATGCAAATCATCTACATTAACTATTCCTGTTTTACACATTTTAAACAATTTCAATTTTGATTGAAAATAATCTTCCATATCTGGATGTTCATTTGGACTAATATGATCTTCTGAAAAATTTGTAAATAATACTATATCGAATTTACATCCATCGACTCTATGTAATTTTAAACTTTGTGAAGACACCTCCATTACTACAACTTCTACTCCTTGTTCTACCATTTGGCTAAACAATTGTTGTAATTCCAAACTTTCTGGTGTTGTTCTATCACTATCTTTTATTTTCTTTCCATTTATATATGTTGCTATTGTTCCTATTAAACCTACTTTTTTTCCTGCTTTTTCTAATATTTCTTTTATCATATATGTTGTTGTTGTCTTACCCTTAGTACCTGTAACACCTATTAATTTTAATTTTGCTGATGGATTTCCATAAAAATTCGCAGCACTTATTGCTAGAGCTTCTCTTGTATTTTTCGCCATAATAATTGCTACATCTTCTGGCAATTTCACTCCTTTTAAGTTACATCCTTCTTCTATCATTATTGCTGTTGCACCATTTTCTATTGCATTTTCTATAAATTTATGTCCATCTACAGAAAAACCTTTAATGGCAACAAATAAATATCCTTCTTTTACTTCCTTTGAATTTTTTTCTATTCCTTTTATATCTTTACTTAAATCTCCTCTTACTTTTAGTCCTTCTAGGCCTACTAACATTTTCTTTAATTCCATTTAGAATCATCCCTTCATTTTATTATGTTTTGTTGATAAATTTTTACCTACAATTTTAGTATATTATATATCTATTTTTGTTTTTTGTATAGAGTTTTTTACATTTTTTTACGTTTTTTAATTCCATTTTTGGGAACAAAAGCGGACATTAATAACATTGGCACTTACTAGAAGATTTTTAAGTCCGCGTCTTTGTTCGTGCGCGAAAATTTATGAAATAAATTTTCTGTACATTGTTATTTTTAGTATTATAGAAAGTTCGAAGAACTTCCTATAATATTAAAAGTCAGTAAATTTTGAATCACAAAATCTACTGACTTTTTACAAACTATTTAGTTGTTGCTATTAAATTACCATTAAAATCATAAATACTCTCATATTCCTCTGTTTCAACTCTTATCTTATCCGAATAAACAATTTCTGTACTTACAAATTCTCCAGGAATCAATTTTTCAAATCCCACATCATCTGTATATGTATATAACATGACTTTGCCATCTTTTACCACATCTAATAAAAATTTTTTATAGCTACCTTTACTGATTATTTCTTCTGCCTCAAGTACGGTATATTTTCTATTCTTTAAATCCCATACTCTATAACCATTTTCGATTTTCTCTATAACTAAATTTTCATTATATTTAGTATCCTCATAATTAAATTTCTTCTGAAAAATAAGATTTCCATAAAAATCAAAAAACCAAACTTTTTCATCAAATCCCTCTATTTTAATGTAGTAATCTTCTATACACATAACTTCTTTTAAGCCTCTAATTGTAAAAAGCAGTTCACCTTCCTTTGAGAAAAAAGCAATCAAACCTTTGTTATCTTCTTTATATCCTCTTGTAAAATATATAAATTTATCACTACGAGAATCACTTATTTGTTCAAATTTTTCCATAAAAATAGGTTTCCAATTTTTATCATACACGGTCCATACATTATTACTAAAAAATGGATAAGAATCATTGCTCCCAAGTGCTATCATATTAGGAGTTTCTTTATACATAAAAGCACAAAAATAATCATCTTCATCTCTTACAGTTCCTATAACATTAATATAGTTTCCGTCTAAATCATAACATTCATATATTGTTTTTTCTTTTTTTCTTGCACGTCTTTGATTAGAACCGATTTTTCTTGAACATATAAAATAATTTTCCCGCATCCATACTACATGAGAATATTTTACACTCACTTTTCCTTTGAAAAAAATTTCTGTATTAGGTACTCTTTTTTGATGTTTACCACGTCCATATTTCTCTTTTTTCAAAACTTTCTTTATAATTTCATTCAACTCATAATTTTTTTCATTTTTTCCATCAAATACATATACTTTATCTTCTACAATTTTTATTTTTTTATATTTGATTGGAAATATAAAATTTGCACGCCTTTCATATTTAACTCCACGCCTTCCAGTAATCAATAAGCCTGACTTGCCATCTTTGTAAATTTGTATCAATGTATTTTTTTTATATATTTTAATAAAAAATGCATCAAAATCAAATTCTATTCTAGCCAACTCAGTTGAATAGAAATAGTATTTATTTCCTTTTTGTAAAAAAAGAAATTCATTCATGTAATACACATCGTCATATTTTTCTCCTATAAATTGCTTATGCTCAAGACTATACAACTTAAATTGTTCTTTCTGCTTTAATATTATATGAGATTCATAAAACTTAACTTCTTCGTAATCTTCAAATGGTATAAGACAAGCTCCCTTTTCAGTATATACTATTGCATTTTGGAATCCTAAAGAATTGTTATAAATTACTACATAATATTTTCCTTCAAGATAAATTACTTCAGCTTTATCAATCAATCGATAACATAAACTCTCGCCTTCATAATTAATAAACTTCCAGTACTCACCTTCTTTAAATAATATACTATGTGGTAAATCAATAAGTACACTTCTATTAATTCCAATATTATCACTTAAATCTACCCGTCCTAAAAATTTTCCTTCTAAGTTATAAATTCTTACTTTGTCATTTTTTTCTCTAACCGCCACATACCTTTCACATACTTCCAACCGTTCTCCTGGTTTCATATCAAAATCCATTTTGTGTTTGTTCATAAAATTCTTCCTTTCTTTTGATTTTTTGGTAATTAGTTAATAAGCTATTTAGCTATATTGGTGAATATTATATATCATTTTTAACATAAAATCAATAAAATCACAGTTTTTTCAGTTCTTCTCCATACTTTACTCCCAAAGAATAGCTAAACACATAGTAATAATCTTCCATCTTATGAAATAATTCTAATATTTCATTAAATTTTTCTTTATCTTCCTCTTTTAGCAATTTACTTAGTTCTTCGATCTTTTTTGATAATAATATATAAACTCTATTAAATTCCCTATTCTCACTTAATATATGAGATTTACTTTCTATAAAATCACTTATTACTTTATAATTTTCATTTTCAAAAATTCCCATATAAATAACCTCACTATATTAATTATTTTTATTTATTTTATCCCAAATTAAAATTTTAATCCTCAAAAAACAAAAATAATCAATTTTTTATTAATTTTTCATTCAAAATTTCTTCTACCAATCAATTTTAATATATTCACTTTAATACAGTCAAAATTACTTACAAATAAATATTTATTCTATTTTTACATATACCAAACTTCCACTATTAACAGTTATTCCTGCCTGAGGTACTTGTTCTTTTATAATCGCAACTTCCTTATCAACTTCTTCTGTTTCCATTGACATATTTAAGTTTCTTTCTTTCAAAACTTTTTCTGCTTCTCTCACTGTCTTTCCCATTATATCTGGTGTTTCCACTTTTTCCATTTCTTGAATTTCATCTTTATTTCCTTGATTTACCTCTAAATATGGCAATATTTCTGAAAATACTTTTCCTCCAACAGGTGCTGCCACACCACCTCCTTGGGTGATTATAACAACACAATTTTTTAAACTGCTTTTGCTTTTAGCTCTAGCACATTTCTGTTATTTTCTATGTAATCTTGACATCTCTTAAACTCATCTTCAAACTTAAATCTTATCGTTATATTTCCATTATCATGCACATAAATACAATCTATTAATTCCATCATTATCTCTCTTGATAATTCAGTAATTCCTTTTTGCTTTTTAAATTTCTCTATCCATTTATTACTACTTTGCTTCTGGTTTTCATATTTTTGTTTTTCATTTTGCAGTCTTTCTATATTTAGTTTTAGTCTTTCAATATCATTTTCATATTTTTGCTTATATTCCAAATATTCTTCTCTTGTTATATCTGCATTTTTCCAATCTTCATAAAGAGTTCTTTTGAAATTTGATATTTTAGCAATCTCATTTTGTTTTGCAATTATCATATTATCAATATTTTCATTTTTTAAATTTTGGAAACTACTTTCATTGATTTGTTTTATTATTTCTTCTGTATTAATTAATAAATCAATATGTAAATTAATTGCTTGAACCACAGCCTTTTCTAACAATTCTTCTTTTATTGTATGTTTTGTACATAACTTATTAGATTTTTTTCTATATGTACTACAAATATAATATTCATACTTACTTCCACTCTTATTTGTACTACTTTTCTTATTCATTGCTCTCCTACAGTCTGCACATTTTAAGAAACCTGCCCATATTGATAATTCATTTGTTTTTTGAGATACCTTTGTATCTCTTCTAGATAATTCTTGTGCTTTTGTGAAAGTTTCTTTATCAATAATTGGTTCATGTGTATTTTCTACTCTTACCCATTCTTCTTTTGGAACCACCTCAACTTTATGCACTTTGTAGCTTTTTGTTCTTCTTTTCCCTTGAACAGTATTGCCTATGTACACTTCATTATTTAAAATATTTCGTACTGTAGAAGGTGTCCAAGTATATGTATTATCTTTTATTCCATAGTTGTTATAATTTTGTCCTAATTCTAATTTCTTATGTCCTGTAGGATTTAAAATACCTAAATCATTTAGCTTATGGCAAATCGCTATCTTTCCTAACCCTTCATTGACATTCCAATTGAAAATCTTTCTCACTATATCTGCTGCTACCTCGTCTATTATTAACTTATGTTTATCTTTCGGATCTTTAATATAACCATAAGATGGAAAAGCTCCTATAAACTCTCCTTTTTTCTTTTTTCCATTCAATGATGTTCTTATTTTAGTTGATGTATCTCGTGCATACTCATCATTTATTAAGTTTTTAAATGGCACTAAAATTGTATTTGTACTTGATGGATTTTTAAAACTATCTACTAAATCATTAATGGCAATAAATCTTATATTAAATAACGGAAAAACTTGCTCTATATAATTTCCTACTTCTATATAGTTCCTTCCAAGTCTTGATAAGTCCTTTACAATTACACAATTAATATTTCCATTTCTCATATCTTCTAGTAATCTTTGAAATGAAGGTCTATTAAAATCTGTTCCTGTAAATCCATCATCTATATAAGTATCATAAACTATCAAATCATCATGTTCTTCTATGAATTCGTTTAATAGTGTCTTTTGGCTTGTTACACTATTACTTTCTTGCTTTTCTGTCCCATTGTCGCTATCCTCTTGTGAAAGTCTTATATATAATGCAACAGACCATATTTTTTTATTTACTACGTTTTCATTAGAAAAATATTTTGACTTTCTTGCCATTAATTTTCAGCCCTCCTTTCTTTTAATCTTATAAATGATTTCAAATTTTTCTATTTGCTTTAATTTTAGCGTGCTCGCTTTAATTTGTCAGCCCATTTTGCTGAAACTGTTAAAATTTATTTTCTACAGTTTCAGTATGCAAAATTATGCAATAATTTTGCATTCCTATTTTAACTTTTGTTTTAAAATATTTACCATGCACTCATTAAATGTTTTATTTGTTTTAGCATATTCCATTCTTACAACTATATTTTCTACATTTATTTGGTACGGATTTTTCTCTGATGATAGATATTTTACTATCTTCTCATTTTCTTTCATTGCCTATTTTCCTTTTCAAATTTTCTATTTTTTAGAATTTGTTTGGCTTTAGTCATTACAAATTCTTAAAGCCTTTTGTAAATTTTATTGAGAGCAAAAAATTTTTATTACTATTTTGTTACTCTAAATATATAAAAACATTTATCTCTCTAATAAGTACATGCCGTTGAATTAATAAAAAGTTAAAATTTTGCAAAAAAAAAATAACTAGAATCTAGTTTTTACTAAATTCTAGTTCAATGCCTTCATAATATTTTCAGCAATCCTATTTATAACCGGAACAACAACACTATTTCCTGCTTGTTTATATAACCTAGCGTCACTCATATCTGTAGGTAACTCATAATATTTAGGATACCCCTGAGCATAAAAACATTCTATTGGAGTTAATTTTCTTATTCCAAACTTTGTTTTTATTAGTGGTACATTGTGCCCACCTTCTCCCATATTAGCTGTTAATGTTGGCACTAAATTGCTTTGATTTTTTCTTACATATTTTCTTCTCCATTGATATACAGTGTTGTCATCATCCATTTCTTCTGTTAATAACTTATATATATTACCTTTGTACTTTCCTTCTGTATAATAATATTTATCATCTACCTTCGTATCAAAATTAAATACATCCTTTATACTCTTATTTAATGTTGTTGGTAATGGCATTTGAAATCTATCAAAATCCTCTTTATCTCTAAATGCTACTATGTATATTCTTTCTCTATTTTGAGGTATATTTCCATATTCACAAGCATTTAAAACTTGACATTTTATTTTATCTTTATATCCTGCATCTTCTAGTCTTTCTATTATAGTTTTAAATGTATTTCCTTTATCATGACCTACTAAGTTTTTTACATTCTCTAAGAATATTACTCTAGGCTTTCTTTCTTTGAAAATTCTTTCCATTTCAAAGAACAAATCTCCTGTTCTATCATCTTCAAATCCTTTTCTATATCCAGCTACCGAAAAAGACGTACAAGGAAATCCTCCTACCATTATATCAAATTCTGGTATTTCGTTTACTTTAACATCGTGAATATCTCTACAATCTACTTTTGTACTAAAGTTTTTTTCATAAGTTTCTACAGCATACTTATCGAATTCATTAGCATATGCTATTTCACATTTATCTGTTTCTAAAAATCCTAAATCTATTCCTCCAACACCTGCAAAAAGGCTACAAATTTTATACATAATTTATTCTCTCCTTATCTTTTGCGGCACGCCGCGATTTTATTGGTTATAATAACAGAGTAATCAACACTCTGCCTTTCATACTTTTTCAACTATCATTCCTCTTCTAATGTTGAATGTTACTGTAGGTTCTAGTTTTCTTGCTTCGATTATTGATTGTATTACGCTTAAATGTGGTCTTTTACCAGCTTTCTGATAATCTCCAACTGTTGCTGTTTTTGATACAGGAATTTTCTTTAATTCTTCTGAATTAACACCTGTATCATAAACAAACAACATATTTAAGTCTAAATCAAATCTTAAAAATACTAAATCATCAAAATCACATCTAGGTCCAAAACTACTTAGATCATAATCATAGTTACTTGTAGCTTTAAACTCTATTTTTCTTCCATCAAGAGATTTTGCATCTCCTCCTGAACTTTTATTCCAAAGAAGATTTAAACAATAGCAACCCATAGGTTCACTGATTGCATCTGGCATATTTATTCCCCTTGACACTAAGCTTTTTACATACGTATTTAAGTCTTTCCATTTAAAGTATGCATCACATGTTTCTTGAATTCTTGGTTCATCAATTTTTATTAAATATTCATCATTCAATTTATTCACCATCAGAGTGTTATTACTCTTGTCAAGAATTATATAATAAATTTCGTTTTTTTTCTACTCTATTTGCAAATTTTCTTCAAAAAATTTTTATTAATTATTTTCATAATCTTCTAATATCTCTTTTATCGCCAATATTTTTTCATCTTGCAAATTTACTAATGCATTTCTAATTCTACCTATAGAACATCTAATAGCATTTGGTGTAAACAACATCACTTCTTTCCTCAATATCCAAATTTCTCACCTCATTTTCTACAAAATAAAGTGTATACACTATAAAATAATTAATTATTAATCATGGTATAGCGTATATTTCAATATTTGTCAGCCCTTTTCTGAAAAAATATTAAAATTATAAAAAGAAGGAGTTTAAATCCCCTTCCAAAATCTATTGTATTAATTTATCCCAAAGAAATTATCATATATGTACCCTGCTTCAATATATTTCTCTGTCAATTCCATTTTATATTCTTCTAATAATTCTAAATATTTTTGTTTAAAACAATTTTTACATAACCATTCAATGCCACATTTTGAAATTTTATATTTTCCGTTTTCAATATACCTATAGTTTTCATCTGCATATTTTAACATTTTTGAAATTGCTTTCTTTATCGTTTCTGGCTTTCTACTAAAATACTTTTCTAATTCATACACATACATATCTTTTGTAAATATTTCTTTAGATTCAACCTTTAATAATTCTTCATATTGTTTTATTCTTGATTTAAAGAAATCTATATCAGCATCCATTAATTTTTTATCTTTGTTGAAATACACATATATTAACCAATAAAATCCTTCAATTAAGATATAATGTCTTTTACTTCTGATCTTTTCACTTTTCCACCTGCAATTTGAATGTTTATCTTCCATAACACAAATTGCTTTTCTTAAGTCTTTATGTGTTATTTCTTTTCCTGATTTAGTTGTCTTTCCTAATATTTGTAATCTCTTCAAAATTTCGTTATATGATAAAAATATATTATCTAAATTATTATTCATAATTTTATTCCTTTTGTCCTTTTATTTCAATGCTAATAAAGTGGAGCATTAAAGCCTCAAATATTGAGGTATTTTTTAGTGCCCAATATTCGCCAGCTTGGTGTCTAGACCCCTCTTTTGCTGTTTAGGGAAAATCCCTAAGACCTTTTTTTGCTCTCCGAGGGAAAAAAATTGCATCTATTTTTTATAAAAATTATTCTATTTTATTATTACAAACCACATATGTACTTTCATTCATTTTTATTTTATGAATCATAAATTACTCCTACAATTACAAATACTATTTTATATTTTTATTTCTAATAAAATCTCCTTCAAATTCATTTTCAAGTATATCCATATGTAATTTATCATAATATTTTCCATTTAAAAATATCTCTTCTCTGCTTCGTCCTGCATCTTTGAATCCACATTTTAAATAGCATTTGTGTGCTCTTTCATTTATTGCAAGAAGATCTAATCTTATACTATGTAGATTTAGATATTTGAATCCATATTCCAATAATAGCCTTATAGCTTCTGTCCCATACCCATTACTTCTAAAATCTTTATCTCCAATAAATATTCCTAGTACAGCACTTCTTTCAATCCAATTTATGTGTTCCAATCCTAAAGTTCCAATTAATTTATCCTCATTTAATTCAATAATATTAAAATTTCTATTTTCAGTACTTTTGGCTGAATTTTCAAGATACTCCTTTTCACCTACTAATGTTGTTATTTGTCCACTTCTGCCAGTATAATCTGTTACCTGAAAATCATTCATCCATTCTGTGAATTTTTCTATTTCTTCATCTGATACACCCTTTGGAGATAAGTATATTCTATCTCCTATTAATTTTTTAAAATATTGCATACTATGTTCCTCCTCATAATTACTATTTTATTTTTACTTGTATTATCTTCCATACTTATTGTAAGTTATAGTGATACTTATAAAATTAAAGCTATATTATTTTTTCTTTGCTATGACATTATATATATGCCAATGCTTCATTTTTCCTAATCCGGTCTTTCCATCTTTCTCAACTTCATTAAATTCTATTATATCAAATGCGTTTTTAAATAATTCCAATACTTGTTCTTTTGATAAGAATACCATTTGCTCTTTTATCTTCGCCCAAGAATCTTTTAATCCAAAAAAGTTCCCAACAAAGTATCCGTTCTTTTAAAATACTATTAGATATTTTGTCCCAAAATTCATTGAAATAATCTTTATTGCAAAACGGAATACTAAAGTTAGCTACCAATAAATTATTTTTCTCTAATTCTATATTTTCAAAATCTTGACACTCAAAGTTAAAATTTTTTAATTCTTCATTATCTAACTTACTAGATATAATTTCCCTTGTGTTTTCCTTATCTATTGATAATACTTTCCATCCGTTTTTTATTAAATATATTGTATCTCTACCAGCACCACAACCTAAGTCAATAGCATATTTAGGATTGTTGTTCATATTTATAAATTTTTTAACCATTGGATGTGGTAAAGCATTTTCGGTATTTTCATAATATTTTTGTATATCGCCCATTAATATCAATTCCTTTCCAATTATAACACATAATTTTATAAAAAGTAACGGGAGAGTGAAAACTTATTTTTTCACTCTCCTGTTGTGCTTTCAAAACTTTTTCCAGCACTGAGGATCTTTTGAATAAAAATCACCAGTTAAGCATTTTGCAACCGAAGGACAACCTCTGCAAAAGTTTTTGATTTCGCATTTAGAACAATACTCGAACTTGTCATACTGACGGTACTTATCCATTTCTTCGCCGGTAAAAATATCGTAGAAAGACTGTTCCGGAACTTTGCCAACAGGAGTTTCGCTTCTTCTACAGGCATATACTGTTCCGTCCGCCAAAGTTGTAATGTGGGTAATTCCACAATGACATCCATCAAGAACAAGATTATCAGGATTGTTAACTTCCTCTGGATTAAATAATCCCTTTTCATAAAGA
>MNRQ01000007.1 GCA_001916035.1 Clostridium sp. 27_14
ATTATGCAATAGGATCACCAACAGCAGAGATGTATGTGGCATCATATAACCAAGTATCACATACAACAGGAAATTATAAATTAGGAGCAACATATAGAGAAACAAGTGTACCAGGATATATATATACATTAAATGGAAAGCAATCAACTATATCAAATAGTGATTATTGGACAGGAACAGATTCTTTAGATTATACAGGATATAATAGTATGTATTGTGGAAAAAACGGTTCAAAAGGAAGCTATTATTGGTGGCTCGCTTCTCCGTCAGCTAACACCTCTAACTTTGTGTGCTATGTGGACGGTTACTACGCTTACTTGAACCTCAGCAGCTATAGCGGCACGCTCGGTGTTTGCCCGCTAGTTTCTCTAAAATCTAGCTTCCAGTTGGAAATAGAACAATAAAAAAAGTGCAAAAATAGATATTGTAAAACATTGAGATTATATGTGGTGCAATCAGGCCCCGTATCTGATGGCACCTGACGATTTTTTAATAAGGAGGAAATCAGATGGGTGTTATGCAAATGGCAGAGCAAATAAAACTAGTTCATCCAGATTATCTTTTATAATTGCAGGAAATTTTGACTATTCACAAAATACAGTAAATGGAATACAAAAATGCGGTTTTTCAAGAAAAGTATTACGGAAAAGTTATAACTACATTAGAAAGCAAAAAAATAAATTATATGATAATAGACCCAAGAAATAATTACAGAATAGATGAAAAAAGTGATAATAGAAATCTGAATGAATACGAAGAACAAGCAAAAAAAGCATATACAATAGTAAAGCAAAAAAGAAAAGTAGAAAAAATAAAAAACGACCTTGAAACTTATATTGGAAAAGAAAATTTTAGAAGTATATCAAGTAAAATGGAAGAAATATTAAATGAGAACAGAAAAATTTAAAGTAATAGAATTTATAAGGCAACTAATAATTGCAGTAGATAAAGAATTAATTAATTTTCCAAAAAAAGAAAATGAATTGAAAAACAGAATAAGGTCAAATAGTTATGATATTTTAGAATTAATATATGAAGCAAACTCAACAGAAAATATAGACAAAAAGGTAGATTTGTTACAAAAGATATTAGCCAAAGTAAAAGTAATTGATTTTTTACTAAATCTATCTTTTGACAGAGAAATAATAACTTCAAAAAAATACCTAAAATTAGCTAATAGAATAGATGATATAACAAAATTCACAACAGGTTGGTTAAATACTATTGTAAAAAACAAAACTTGACAATATAATTTTATATTTATTGGAATGTTTTGAAACTTAAATTTAGCTTACCATAATAACATTTATATAGATTGGGGCTTGGTTGAATGTGGCTCGCTTCTCCGTCAGCTAACAACTCTAACAATGTGTGCAATGTGAACGGTAACAACGCTAACTTGAACAACAACAACTATAGCAACACGCTCGGTGTTTGCCCGCTAGATTCTTTGAAAAAATGTGGATATATTCACTAAGGTGAATTATGAGAATCTTCAGAGAAACAAACCAATTCCCTTAATTAGGTATACATAACACTATATACTAAATTACATAAATAGAATAAATATAATAATATTATTACATATAAAAGATTTTATGTATTACACCTAGTTATAAAACAAAAATAGATGACCAAGTTTGTTAGTAAAGAAATTGAAAGGGAGCTTGTGTCTAGTACTGTTTTTAGAGTATTGCTAACACCAGTACTCTTTTTTAATATTTTTAATTTAAAGAATGGGAACCAACTATGAAAAGAATAGGAAATTTATATGAAAATATATATGACATGGATAATATAGAAAAGGCATATAAAGAGGTATGCAAAAACACAAGAAATGAAAGAAAAGTTTTTAATATGAAACAATATAAAGCAATTTATATATCAAGAATATATGAAATTTTAAAAAACAGAGAATATAAAGTAGGACCATATAACAGATTTGTAGTATATGAACCAAAAGAAAGACAAATAGTAAGTCAAGGAATACAAGACAAAGTAATAAACCATTTGGTTGCAAGATATATTTTATATCCAGCAATATTACCATGTTTAATGGAAACAAATGTAGCAAGCAGAATATATAAAGGAACAAGTGCAGGAATAAGATATGAAAAAGAATTTATAAAAAAATGTAATATAAAGTATAATAAATATTATATTTTAAAATGTGATGTATCAAAATTTTTTGCAAGCATAAATCATGACATACTAAAAGAAAAATTAGAAAAAAGAATAAAAGATAGAGAGGCATTAAAAATAGTATTTGACATAATAGACAGTAATGATAAAGGATTATATATAGGATCTATGGCAAATCAAGTGCTAGCAATATTTTATTTGAATGATTTAGATAAATTTATAAAAGAAGAACTAAAAATTAAGTATTATGTACGTTATCAAGACGATATGTTATTATTTCATAAATCTAAGAAATATTTACAATATTGTTTCAAAGAAATAGAAAAATTTTTGGAAAAAGAAAAACTAAAATTAAACTCAAAAAGTAGAATATATAAAAACACAAATAATTATACTTTTTTAGGAAGAAATCCTAAAGGAAAGTATGTAAGATATAGGAATGTAAGAAGAAAATTTAAAGCAAAAAGATATTTATATGAAATTAATAAAATAGACTTATATAGTTTGTGCTGTTCATTAAATAGTTATAGAGATGTAATAAAAGATGAACATAGGATTATACCTAATGTTCATCAAAATAAGAATTAAACTTATTACCATAAGTTTGAATATTTAAAATACGTAAATCTTCATTTTTAGAGTCTTTTTCAAAAGTAATATGTATGAAATCAGAAGGGAGAGCATCAGAGATTAGTTCTCCCCACTCAATTAAACAAATTCCATTCTCAAAATATTCTTCTCCACCGATTTCATAAAACTCAGACACATCAGATAAACGATAAACATCAAAGTGAAAAATAGGGAATTTAGTAGTTTTATATTCATTAACAATAGTAAAAGTTGGGCTAGAAATTTCATCTTCTAAATTAAAATAGGAAAGTATACCTTCTACAAACTTAGTTTTACCACTACCAAGCTCACCAGTAAGAACAATAACATCTTTTTTTTGTAATTTAGAAGCTAAGTTTTTAGCAAAGTTTAAAGTATCATCACTTGAAAAAGATTTATAAGTATAATTCATATAATTACCTCCTTCTTAAAGTTCTAAGTCATCAGTTTCTGAAGATTCAGGGAAAAGTTGCTCTAATTCTTTACCATAATCATAAATTTCCTCTAAAGTAATTTGCTTAGGTAGATTAGCAATAGATATATTTTTATTAATATTTGTAGGGTCACTAATTTTAGAAGTTTTTAAAACTATACGTAATCTTTTTAACAAAATATCTCCAAGACAAGTAATAGAATCTCTACGCCTTAAAACTTCAGCAAATTCATCATCAATATCTTGATGGTGAATAGCAGCATTTGGAGAAAGCCCATGACCTGAACTACAAGTATTTAAACAAGCAGAACGAGAAATTGCTAACGAATATAAATAATCATCAGTTTTTAATCTTACTTTTGGCATTTCTTTAATTTTTTGTTCTGCAATAGCCTTTTTTCTAAGGCTATCTTCATCAAATTTCGAAATGTTGTAGTCATCTATAACATTTGAAGGTACAGACATAGGAACATCAATAAAATTTTTAATACGTATTCTTGCTAGTTTTTCTTTAAGATCTTGCTGTAACTTTGGATTAGAGTCATCTTCTAAAACAGAAATAGGCAAATCAATTGAATCTAAAAATTCATTTAGATCTTGTGACTCATTTTCTGGATCAACATATTCAAAAAATTCTCTAGCATCTAAAGATTTTCCAGACATACCACTATGAAAGGCAGAGCCTTTTTTAGATTGATAAAATCTTTCTTTTGATTGTAGAAAAGTTTCTATATCTCCATAAGGTGTATGTAAAGTATAATAAATAGCAGCAAAACCATTAGACTTTTTAGCAGTTTTAGAATAGTCATAAGTTACTTTTAAAATATCTTTTATTATTTTCTGATTTAAAACAGTTCCTATTGTATTATTTAAAATATTAAATTGCAATTTATCTTCTAATAAGTGTTGCAAGTTTGAAAGTAAAGTTTTTAGTTCACATCTCTGAAGGTCTGTTATAGATGAAGCAAAATTATGTTGTAATAAACCATTATTTATACGTTCTTCTATTAAGGCTAATTCTTCTTGATAAGAAGGAAATCTTTCTTCATCAAAACCATGATAATTTAAGTCTATAATATTTTGCAATATTTGCTTTTTTAAATTTAAAAAAGTTTTTTCAGAAATAAATTCATTAATTTTAGGTTTTGTTTCCATTATAAAATTAGTGTATTTCATATCTTTTGCAATTAAACTATCTATAGACTCTGAAAAATCAACATCATCTTTATTGGGTAAATCTTGTTTTGCATCATATTGACCTTCTTCATAGCTAAGCAAAATTGGTTCTCTAAAATGGTCTAAAAGTATAGTTGCTGCTTGGATATCCTTTGTTGTAGAGTCAGTTGGAAAATATTGTTCAAAATTTTCTAAAGTAAATGTTTTTCCATATTCAGAACAATTATTCAAATATTCTACAATACTTTTTATAAACTCTTTTTGAATATTTTTCATATAACTCAGATCAGCTTTTGTACGGAAAGGAATCCTAGTTACCAAGTTTGGATACATTTTTCTATAAGTTAAATAAATAGCTGCAGTAAGATAACATAAATATTTTTTTGCTTTTATAGAATTTTTATCTTCATAAGTATCTAAATAAGAAAGAAGAACATTATGCATTTCTTCTTGTTCCTTCTGAAGATCAGTTTTGGGAAGACCAGCTTCTTGCGTGACTTTTAGTGAATTTAAAAAACTGTGTTTATCATTTTCACTCATAAAATCAACCTCCTTTGGTTTTATATTATCTGTCAATATCAATATCAGAATTAGGTAAAAAAGGTGTTGTTTTTTTATTATCTAATATTGAATCTAATTTTTTAGTATAAATAGGTTCTTTCACTAATAAGTTACTATAATAGTGGTGAACATTTTTTTTCATATTATATCTTTCTATATAACCATTAAAACGGTATATAGTGTAGTTAGGCGAAATATTATTTAAACTTTTAACATATTTTTTAGAAATTGCTTTATTCAAATTACTTGGAAGATTAAGCAATTTTCTTTTCTTACCAGGTAAAGCATCATGTCCATGAATTGATAAATATTCAATAGAAGAAGAGCGGTCCTGTAATTCACTTATCCAATTTGGCAAAACAGAACTTTCTATAGAAAAGTGCATTGAAGTATAGCCTTGATCTTCAGAAAAGAACTTTTGCCTTTTTGAATTTAGATGTACCCCTAATTTTTTTAGTTTTTCAGATTTTTCAAATATTTCTTCAATTGCATATTCACCTGCAATAGTATTTAAAAGACTATTCAAATTTTTTAAAGCAAAATCAGTAGTTTCAAATTCTAGTTTTAATTGCTTATATTCAAATGAACTCTGATTTGAAAAAGTTTTCATTTTTTCTTGTATATGAGTATAATTACATAATAATTTATTACGCTTCTTTAAAAGAGTATTAAAATTACAACAATCATCTAAATATATTAAATATCTTTGAATATGCAAAATCTCTTTTTTTAAAAGTTTATCTTGCTCATTTTCAATAGTGTCTGAATCTTTGTGAAAATATTGTTTTTGTAAATCAAATAATTTTTTTTGGTATTTATCAGCTTTTTCTTTACAAGAATTTATAAAGTTGTTTGAAACTTTAAAATCATTAGATATATTTTTTACAACTAATCTCATTCCAATTATATCATAATGTACATAAGGATTAAAACGAGAAGTAAAATAAGATGTGTTATCATTTGTACTTACTATAGAATCTTTGGAAATATTATTTGTAAAACTTTTTTGAGATTTATATCTATATTTAAAAATCATATCTTTTTTAAAATAATTTTCTAATTCTTGTCCTAAAGTTGAAAAAATCATATCAGTATATTCCTGATATTTTGGCGTTTGCAATAATTGGAATAATGATTGATTTATATTTTCAAATAAGGGAACAGATAAAGAGCTTCTAAATAGTTCATATTTATCAGGCATAAACATCACACTCCTATCTAATTATTATACCATAAAATTCCTAAAAGAGCAATGATTTTGGTAACATAAAATATCACTTCTATTAGATGTAATATTGTTTTTTTATGATATATGTGTTATACTAGGCACATATAAAATTGAAGTATATATATTAAATATGATAATGTTCGAAGAAAGGAATGTGGTATTAAAATGAAAAAACCAGAATTATTAGCACCAGCAGGTTCATTTGAAAAAGCAAAAATAGCATTTTTATATGGAGCAGATGCTGTATATTGTGGAACATCATCACTATCTTTAAGGACAAGAGCAGACATGGAAAATGATGATTTAATCCAAACAATAAATTATGCACATAGTATAGGAAAAAGAGTATATGTAACAATAAATATATTTGCATGGGATGATAAATATGAAGAAATAATAGAAATGGCAAAAACACTAGAAAAAATAAAACCAGATGCAGTAATAGTAGCAGATGGAGGAGTAGTAGAAATAATGAAAAAATATGCTCCAAATGTAGAAATACATATAAGTACACAAGCAAACATAGTAAGTTTACACTCTGCAAATTTCTGGTATAAGAATGGCGCTAAAAGAGTAATTTTAGCAAGAGAATTAAATAAAGAACAAATAAAATATATAATGGAAAATAAACCAAAAGATATGGAAGTAGAAATGTTTATACATGGAGCGATATGTTTTGCATATTCAGGAAGATGTTTTTTAAGTGATTTCTTATCAGGTAGAAGTGCCAACTTGGGTTCATGTAGCCAAAGCTGTA
This sequence comes from Clostridium sp. 27_14, assembly GCA_001916035.1. Taxonomy (GTDB): domain Bacteria; phylum Bacillota; class Clostridia; order TANB77; family CAG-508; genus CAG-269. Next base: position 6,907 of record MNRQ01000007.1, read on the forward strand.
GATGGTCATATAATTTATATGCAGAAGAAAAAAATACTCCTGGAGAATATATGCCTATAGAAACAAATGAATATGGAACAAGCATTTTTTCTTCAAAAGACCTATGCTTAATAAATGAAATACCTGAAATTGTAGATATGGGCATAGAAAGCTTGAAAATAGAAGGAAGATTAAAAACAGAATATTATATAGCAAGTGTAGTATCAGCATATAGAACTGCAATAGATGATTATATAAAAGATCCAGAAAATTATAATGGAAACAAGTATTTAAAAGAATTAGAAAAAGTAAAAACAAGAGGACTAACAACATTTTATTTTAATGATAGAAATAATAAAGACATTCAAGAATATGGTGGAAGACAATATAATGAACTATATGAATTTGGTGGAAAAATAATAAAATATGAAGAAAACAAAACAGTTGTTGAAATTAGAAATAGAATGCAGGTTGGAGATGAAATGGAATTACTAATTCCTTATAAATTTGAACCAATAAAATTTAAAATAGAAAAATTGTGGGATGCAGAAACTAATGAAGAAGTAGATCATGTAAGCCCTGGAGTAAAAGGTCAACAAATTTTATTACACATTCCAATAAAATGTGAAAAAGATTGGATTTTAAGAAGAGTAAAATAAAATGTTATAGTTTTAATACTTATTTTTTAAGGTTGCGTTTTTTAATTAGAATAATACTATTAGCGTTTGGAGAAACATAAAACCGTTCATGAGCATAATATATAAAAAGAAGTGACAAATATTACAAATGAACTTTGGAGGTAAAAAATGAACAGGTTTATGGATAAGTTAAAAAATAGATTAAAAAGATGTATGGATCCAAGTGATATAAATATGGAGCAAATGGAGACACTTATAAAGCAAGGCGCAATAGTAATTGATGTACGTAGTCCACAGGAATTTGCAGAAGGGCATATTCCAGGAGCTATATGCATTCCAGAATATAATATACAAAGAGAAATAAGAAACAAAGTGCCAAATATAAATTCTTTAATAATTGTATATTGTGATAGTGGAGTAAGAAGTAAAAATGCACAAAAAAGATTACAAAAAATTGGATATAAACAAGTGTATAATTTGTGTAAATAACATTTTTACAGATAGAATTATTGCAAAACAAACTGTTTTCAAATATTCGTATATAATTATTTATATATACAAAAAATAAAAATTTTATAGAAAAAAATAAATATTTATGCTATAATGCAGATGAATAAAATAATAATAAAAGGAGCAAAAGAAATGTTAAGTTTAATAGTAGCAAAAGCAAAAAATAATACAATAGGAAAGGATAATCATTTATTATGGCACATACCAGATGATTTAAGAAGATTCAAAGAAAGAACAACAGGACATACAATAATAATGGGAAGAAAAACATTTGAATCATTAGGTGGAATTTTACCAGATAGAATGCACATAATATTAAGTAGAAATCCAGATTTTATAATAGATTCAGAAAGTGTAAAAGTAGTACATTCATTACTAGAATTACAACAATATATGGATGATGAAGAAGAGCATTTTGTTATAGGTGGTGCAATTATATATAATTTGCTTATGCCATATTGCAAAAAAATGTATGTTACACAACTAGACAAAGATTTTGAAGGTGATACTATTTTTCCAAAAATAAATGAGGATATTTGGAAAGAAGTTTCAAGAGAAAAAGGACCAGATGATGTTAAAGAATTTAACTATGAATATATAACTTATGTGAGAAAATAATAAATTTGTATTATGATAGTAATGCGATTAAAAATAAATAAAAAAATAGCTTTAGGTTAAACTAATAAAAACATTAAAAGAAAGGAAAAAAGATATGTTTAAACCTAAAGCTATTTATTATGAAAAAGAAATAGAAAACTATGAATTAGGAAAACAATTATTAGAAAAATATAAAGAAATACCAAAGATAGAAATAGAAAATCATAATAATATAGAAGAAATGAGAAAAAAACAAAACAAAGAATTTGTAAATATGAAAAGAAACTTAATAATAGGAGTAAGAAAAACACATAAATTTGTAGAAAATCATAAAACATCAGACTATTTAGTTCCATACACATCATCAGGATGTACAGCAGCATGTATGTATTGTTATTTAGTATGTAACTATAACAAATGTGCATATTTAAGATTATTTGTAAATAGAGAACAAATGCTAGATAAAATAATAAAAGTAGCAAATAAAGCAGAAAAAGAATTAACATTTGAAATAGGGAGTAATAGTGACTTAATATTAGAAAATACAATAACAGGAAACTTACCATGGACAATAGAAAATTTTAAAAATTCACCAAAAGGCTATTTAACCTTTCCAACGAAATTTGATATGGTAGATGATATTTTAAATATTGACCATCAAGGTAAAGTAACAGTAAGAATGAGTGTAAACCCAGAAGAAATTATAAATAAAGTTGAATTTGGAACATCAAGATTAAAAGGAAGGATAGAAGCAATAAATAAATTAAAAGAAGCGGGATATAAAGTTGGAATTTTAATAGCACCAGTAATTATGGTGGAAAATTGGAAAGAATTATATTCTGAATTAATAAAACAATTATCAGAAAATCTTACAGAAAAAGTAAAAAAAGATGCTTTTTTTGAAATTATTTTTATGACATATAGTTTTGTTCATACAAAAATCAATGAAGAAGCATTTCCTAATGCAATAAATTTGTATAATAAAGATTTAATGACTGGTAGGGGGAAGGGAAAGTATATGTATAAAATAGGTCTTAGAAAAGATGGAGAGATATTTTTTAGAGAACAAATGAAAAAATATTTTCCAAATAATGAAATTATGTATATAGTTTAAAAGCGAAAATTTGTTTTTACAAAATATGTTGATTTTTAATAATATATATGATATACTGTCTATCATGAAAATGAGAATATATAAGAATAAAAGGAGCAATAAAAATGAATAAAAAAAGAGCAGATTATATAAGTTGGGACGAGTATTTTATGTCAATAGCAAAATTATCATCAAAAAGAAGTAAAGATCCATCAACACAAGTAGGAGCATGTATAGTAAGTAATGATAACAGAATATTATCAATAGGATATAATGGAGCACCAAATGGATTTGATGACGACAAATTTCCATGGGCAAGAGAAGGAGAAAATTTAGAAACAAAATATCCATATGTATGTCATGCAGAAATGAATGCGATATTAAATTACAGAGGAAGCAAAAAAGATTTAGAAAATGCAAAAATATATGTAGACCTATTTCCATGTAATGAATGTGCAAAAATAATAATTCAATCAGGAATAAAACATATAATATATTTATCAGATAAATATGCAAACTCAGAAAACAATATAGCATCAAGAAGACTATTTGACGAATGTGGAGTAAAATATGAAAAAATAAAATTAGGAGAAAGCAAAGAAATAATAATAGATTTAGAAGTATAAAAATATTTTAAAATTATGTCTTAAGGAGGATGCAAAGTAAAATGGAATATTTAGAAAAATTAGAATATAATAAAATATTAGAAAAATTAGCTTCATATTGCCATTTAGAGGCATCAAAAAAAGAGGCATTAGAGCTAAAACCATATATAGAAATACATGAAATAAGAAAAAGATTAGAAGAAACAACAGAAGCTGTAAATTTAATCTATAGAAGTAGTACACCACCAGCAATAGAATTTGAAGAAAATGAAGAAGAAATAAAAATAATAAAAACAGAAGGAATACTATCATTAAAATCAATAATAAATTTAACAAAAATATTAAAAATAAGTGAAATACTAAAAAAATATATAAATCAAGACTTTTTGAACTTAGAAGAATATCAAAATTTAGCACCAATTTTTAACAAATTATATACAAATAAAGGAATTATAGAAAAAGTTGAAAATAGTGTAATAGATGAATATACATTAGATGACAAAGCTTCAAAACAATTACAAAATATACGAAAAAAACTAAAAAATATAGAACAAGAAATAAGACAAAAATTAAATAGTATGATACATTCATCAAATTATTCTAAATTTATTCAAGAAAATGTAATAACAATAAGAAATGAAAGATATGTAATACCAGTAAAAGAAGAATATCGTTCACAAGTAAAAGGATTTATACATGATGTATCAAGTTCAGGTTCAACAGTATTTATAGAACCAATTGCAATATTTGAAATGAATAATCAAATAAGTAATTTAAAAATAGAAGAAAGCATAGAAATAGAAAAAATAATAGCAGAACTTTCAGGTTTGTTTTATCCATATACATTAGAAATAGAAGAAGATATAGCTAACTTAAAAAAATTAGACTTTATATTTGCAAAAGCGAGATATTCAAAAGAGATAAAAGGAAATGAACCAAAAATAAATGAAAATAAACAAATAATATTAGAACAAGCAAGACATCCTTTAATAGATTATGAAAAAGCAGTACCAATATCATTAACTTTAGGAAAAGAATATCAGATGTTATTAATAACAGGACCAAATACAGGAGGAAAAACAGTAACATTAAAAACAGTGGGATTGCTTACATGTATGGCATGTAGTGGTTTACATATACCAGCAAAAGAAACTTCAAGTATAGGAGTATTTAAAAAGATTTTTGCCGATATAGGAGATGATCAAAGTATAACAGCTTCACTTAGTACATTTTCTGCACATCTGAAAAACATTGTAAATATAGTAGAAAACTCAGATAATAATACACTTGTATTAGTTGATGAATTAGGATCTGGAACAGATCCAGTAGAAGGACAAGCATTAGCAATAAGTATATTAGAATATTTAAAAGAAAAAGGAGTATTAGCAATTGCAACAACACACTATCAAGAGTTAAAAAAATATGCAATGGTAACAAAAGGCTTCCAAAATGCATCAGTAGAATTTGATGTAGAAACTCTAACACCTACATATCACTTATTAGTAGGAATACCAGGAAAAAGTAATGCTTTTGAAATAAGTAAAAAACTAGGATTAAGAGAAGAAATAATAGAAAAATCAAAAAAAAGACTATATCAAGATGAAATAGATTTTGAAGAACTAATGAAACAACTATATGAAGATAAAAGAAAAATTGAAGTAGAAAAACAAGAAATAGAAACAAATTTAAAAGAAGTTAAAAATTTAAAAGAAAAATTAAAACAAAATTTTATAGAATCATTAGAAACAGAACAAGAAAAAATACAAAAAGCAAAAATAGAAGCTCGCAATATTATTTTAGAGGCAAAAGAAGAAGCAAATGAAATAATAAGAAAAATGAAAACAATAGAAAAAGAAGCAAATATAGATGCAAATAAAAAGCTAAACAATTTACGCAATAAATTAAACAAAGACATAAAAGAACAAAATCAAGAGTTAAACACAAAAACGCAAAATATTGATACAAAAAAAGAACAAGTAAAACCAGGAATAACAGTATATGTAGAAAATTTAGGACAACAAGGAACAGTAATATCAAATGTGTCTAAAGATGAACAAGTATTAGTTCAAATTGGAAGTTTAAAAATGAAAGTACAAATTCAAAATTTAAGAATTATAAAAGACATAGAACCAAAAAAGCAAAATAATATTTCACAAAATTACACAAAAATAAATAAAACCAGAAATGCAAAAACAGAAATAAACGTAATAGGCATGAATGTAGAAGAAGCCAGATTTGTAGTTGAAAAGTTTTTAGATGATAGCATATTAGCACATCTTCAAACAGTTAGAATTGTACATGGAAAAGGAACAGGAAAATTAAGAGCAGGAATACACCAAATGCTAAAAAAAGACCCAGCTGTAAAATCATATAGAATGGGAACTTTTGGAGAAGGAGAAATGGGTGTTACAGTAGTAGAACTTAAGAAATAATATAAAAAGTTATAAGAAAAAAACATACTATTATCCAATAATTTATAAAACATTGAAAGGAATGAAAAGTTAAATGCAAAATGACTACCAAAAATATATAAGAAACTTTAGCATAATAGCACATATTCATGGAAAATCAACATTGGCAGATAGATTAATAGAACTTACAGGTGTTCTATCAAAAAGAGAAATGGAAAGCCAAGTTTTAGATAATATGGAAATAGAAAAAGAAAGAGGAATAACAATAAAATCACAAGCGGTAAGAATGAAGCATAAAGCAAAAGATGGAAACGAATATACATTTAATTTAATAGATACACCAGGACATGTAGATTTTAATTATGAAGTTTCAAGAAGTTTAGCCGCATGTGATGGAGCAGTTTTGGTAGTTGATAGTAGTCAAGGAGTAGAAGCGCAGACATTAGCAAATGTATATTTAGCAATAGACAATAATTTAGAAGTACTACCTGTAATAAATAAAATAGATTTACCAAATGCAAGACCAGATGAAGTAAAAAAAGAAATAGAAGATATCATAGGCATTCCAGCAATGGATGCACCTTGTATTTCTGCAAAATCGGGATTGAATGTAGAAGAAGTATTAGAAAAAATAGTAACAGATTTACCAGCTCCAGATGGTGATGTGAACTCAAAAACAAAGTGCTTAATATTTGACTCTTATTATGATAATTATAAAGGTGCAGTTGCTTATGTTAGAGTAATAGATGGAAATGTAAAAGTTGGAGATGAAATTCTGCTAATGGCAACAAATAAAACTTATACTGTAGCTGAAGTAGGATATTTTGTTCCAGGGTCATACATGCCAACAAACATCTTAAAAGCAGGAGAAGTAGGTTATATAGCAGCAAGTATAAAAAATTTATCAGATATACATGTAGGTGATACAGTAACTTTAAGAAATGAACCAGCAGAAAAAGCATTAGCAGGATATAAAAAAGTAACACCAATGGTATATTGTGGATTATATCCAGTAGATGGAAGTGACTATGAAAACCTAAAAATTGCATTAGAAAAATTACAATTAAATGATGCAGCATTAGTATATGAACCAGAAACATCAGCAGCACTAGGTTTTGGATTTAGATGTGGATTTTTGGGACTATTACATTTAGAAATAATAGAAGAAAGATTAGATAGGGAATTTGATTTAGGTCTTATAACAACAGCACCTTCTGTTATATATAAAGTACATAAAACAACAGGTGAAATTTTAGAAATATATAATCCAACAGAATTACCTACTCCTCAAGAAATTTCATATATAGAAGAACCTTTTGTGACAGCAAATATCTTTTTACCAAAAGAATATGTTGGAAATGTAATGGACATTTGTCAAAAAAGAAGAGGAATTTATATTGATATGCAGTTTTTAGATGAAAATAGGGTTACTCTTATTTACGAGATGCCACTTAATGAAATTATTTATGATTTCTTTGATAATTTAAAATCTAAGACTAAAGGGTATGCATCTTTTGATTATGAGTTTAAGGAGTATAGAAAATCTGATTTAGTTAAATTGGATATTTATATAAATAATGAGCAAGTTGATGCTCTTAGCTTTATTTTACATAAGGATAGAAGCTATGAGAGAGGCAAAAAAATGGTTGAAAAGTTGAAAACGGAAATTCCTAGAAAATTGTTTAAAATTCCTATTCAGGCAGCTGTTGGTGGTAAGATTATTGCTAGAGAGACTATTTCTGCTATGAGGAAAGATGTTCTTGCTAAGTGCTATGGTGGGGATGTTACTAGAAAGAAGAAATTGCTTGAGAAGCAGAAACGTGGTAAGAAGAAGATGCGTGAGATTGGCAATGTGGAGGTTCCTCAAGAGGCGTTTTTGTCTGTTCTTAAGTTAGATGATGAATAGTAGATTGAAAAATAATTACAATTTTGGCTGCGTTAACTTTCATTTAAAACGCGGTTACATACATGGAGTATGCGCCCTTGCCTTTTAAATAAAAGTTGCCTTGCCAAAATTTAATTCTTTTTCAATCAAAAAAGAAAAAAGGAATAATTACAATTTTAGCTGTGTTAACTTTAACTTAAAAAGAGGTTACATACACAGAGTATTAATAAAAAAGTGAAAGGGTTAATTATGAAAGAGAATTTTAATAAAAAATATGATAAAAAAGAAGAAAAAATATATGATGACCAAATAGAAGGTAGAAATTCAGTTATAGAGTTATTAGAAAGTAAAAAAGATATAAATAAAATATTTGTAACAAAAGGAGAAAGGCATGGTTCAATAAATAAGATATTGGCAATGGCAAAAGAGAGAAATGTAATAATAGTTGAAAAAGATAAAAAGCAAATGGCACAAATGGCACAAACGCCAAACCATCAAGGTGTAATAGCAATAGTACCTCCATTTGAATATTGCGAAATAGAAGATATATTAGAAAATGCAAAAATAAAAAATGAAGATCCTTTTGTATTAATACTAGATGGAATAGAAGATCCTCATAATTTAGGTTCAATAATAAGAACAGCAGAAACAGCAGGAGTTCATGGAATAATAATTCCAAAAAGAAGAGCAGCAAGTGTAAATAGCACAGTAAGCAAAGTATCAGCAGGTGCTGTTGAACATATTAAAATAGCCAGAGTTACAAATATTTCAGATAGTATACAAAAATTAAAAGACAATGGATTATGGATTTGTGGAACAGATATTGATGCTAAAAACTATTATTATGATCAAGATTTAAAAGGACCATTAGGAATAGTTATTGGAAATGAAGGACAAGGAATGAGTGAAAAAGTAAAGAAAAATTGTGATTTCTTAGTTAAAATACCAATGAAAGGCAAAGTTACATCATTAAATGCTTCTGTATCTACAGGTATTGTAGTATATGAAGCAGTAAAACAAAGAATATAGTATAAACAGATTAAAGTTTATTAGAATAAAGGAACATTTTATTCCAAATCAAAACACTAATAATTTTTAAAATTCTATTGAATTAAATAAAAAAAGAAGTTATAATATGAATGTACAAAAGTGAAGGGGAGGAAAGGTATGATAACAAAGAAAAAAAGACAACTAATAATGATAATATCAATTAGTGTGCCAATTGTAATAATTATAGGAATATTAATAGCATTATATTTTACAACAGATATGTTTAAACCAAAAAATAAATTATTTGAAAAATATATAGCACAAAATATTAATATAATAGACGAAATGGCGAAAAAAAACCCAAAAGAAATAATGCGGAGCAACAAATAACAAAAAAATAACAGGAAATTTAAAAGCAACGATGTCATATAAAGACAGCAATAATAATATGTCAAATACAGTCAATAAAGCAGAAATAGATATATCAGGTCAAACAAACAAAAGCGAAAATTATAATTACCAAAACGCTAGAATAGTATTTGAAAATGCAGACTTAGCTAGATTTGAATATTTACAAGACGGAGAAGAATATGGAATAAGATTAGATGGAATACAACAATTTATATCAGCTAAAAACGAAAACTTAGATGATTTGGAATTATTAACTGGAATATCAAAAAAGAACTTAAATATTATTCAAAATATGTATAATCAATTAAAACTATCTGATTTTATTGATTTTACACCAGATGAAATGCAAGTTATTTCAAGTACATATACATCAATATTAGAACAAAATACAGAAAAAGGTAACTATGAAAAAAAATCAAATCAAAATGTAGTTGTAAATGGTAACACATATAAAGCAAATGCATATACACTAAAACAAAGTAAAGAAAAATTTAATAGCCTAATTATAACACTTTTAGAAAGAATAGAAAAAGATGAAATAATTTTAGGAAAATTAGATACTCTTCAATCAAATTTAGATACATATAATTTATACAACCAAGACAAAAACTTAAGAGAAATTTTTATAAATCTAATAGATGAAAAACTAAATGATATAAAAAATAATAATATAGGTGAAGAAGAAGTAGAAATAACAGTATATGAGCAAGATGGACAAACAATAAAAACAGTTATAAAAACACCTACAGAAAGTTTAACATTAGACACATTAAATAAAGAATTATATCAAATAAGTTTTGTACAAGAACTAGATAATAAAACAATAGAAAATAACATAAAAATAGAAAGAAAAGTAACAGATAATTCACAAAATATAGGAATTCAATATACAAACAATACAGATGGAACAGAAGAAAAGAAATTTGAAATTCAAGTGGTTCAAAATAAAGAAGAAGATAAAATAGACAATAATTATAAAGTATCTTATACTGTTGATGGAAATATAGCAGAGATAAAAATTAATCAATATATAACCTGTGTAGAAGAATTTGAGAATCAAATAAAACTATCAGATGCAAATAATATAAAATTAAATGATTTAAGCCAAGAACAAGCTAAGAAAATTGTTGAAGTTGCCCAAAACAGAATAGATGACATGGCAAGGAACACATTAGAAAAAGTAAAATTAGAAGACATAAATAGTATGTTAAAGGATTTACTAATATTAAGAGAAAGTGAAATAAAATTTGAACAAAGACAAGAGGAAGTTGTAACAGAAGCAGAAAGAAATAGATTTAATTCACAGTTAACATTTTTTATAGGTAAAGAAGTAGATGTAACAAATATAAATCAATTATTAGATACAATTCAAGATTGTTTTGAAGATGCACAAATTTTTTATGAAGAAAAAGACGGATCAAGTAAAAAGCTACGTGGAATGATGCTAGATATAAAAAGAAAGAGTAGTAATGCTGAAAAAACAGCTGAAATAAAAAAGGTTTTAGAAGAATATAAAAATGCTAAATTTACAATAGCTATGGCATTTGATGAAAATACAAAACTAATTAACAAAATAACAATTGTTTCAAATGAATTTTTAAAATAGAAAATAAAATAAAATTGATTTTACAAAAGAACTTCAGTAGGGATTTATTGAAGTTCTTTGTAAAGTAAACGGCAAAATTAAAAAATAAAGCAGTAATTAATATAGTTTTTTTACAAAATGGTTAGTAAAAAGAAAGGAAATAAAATGAAAGCAGATGAACAAATTTATAGCATGAGAACACTTAAACAACAAGAAATGATAAATAGAAGAAAAAAAACTAAAATAATGATAATATTAATTATATTGTTATTCATACTTATATTTACAGCTAACAAAGCAATAAGTAGTATAAAGATTCAAAAACAAGCAAAAGAATATGAAAAACAAGCTATAGAATACAGCAAAGAACAGAAAAGAATAGAAGAAGAAAAAAAAGAAGCAGAAGAGAAAAAAAAGAGAGAAAACTTAGTACAGATTACTGAAAAAGGAAAGCAAAATTTTGAAACAATTTATCATTCAGAAAATAAAAGAGTATTTTTAACATTTGATGATGGGCCATCAACTGTTACATCAATAATATTACAAACATTAAATGAAAAAGGAGTAAAAGCAACTTTTTTCGTTTTAGGAAGTAATGCAGAACATAATCCAGACATGGTAAAAAAGATGTATGAACAAGGACACTATATTGCTAACCACGGATACTCACACGTATATTCATTAATATATACATCACCAGAAACAGTTTTAGAAGAATTTAACAAAACAAATGAAATAGTAAAAAATGCAATAGGTATACCAGAATTTAATTCACATTTATTTCGTTTTCCAGGAGGATATGTAGGTGGAAAATATGCAGATATAAAAAAACAAGCAAAAGAATTATTAAATCAAAATGACATATATAATATTGATTGGAATTGCTTATCAGGAGATGCAGAAACAAATAATCCAACACCAGAATATATCATGAAAAGAATAAAAGAAACATCTCACGGAAAAAATAGCTTGATAGTATTAATGCATGATGCACAAGCTAAAAAGGTTACAGCAGAAAAATTACCAGAAATAATAGATTATTTTGCAAGTCAAGGCTATGAATTTAAAACTTTTTATGACATTTTTGAAAAGTAGGAAGGAGCAATAAAAGTGGCAAGAAAAAAGAAAGTTAACTTAGAACCAGAAATTGAAGAAAAATTAAAATATATAGGATTATCATTAGATAATATATCTCCAAATTTACAGGAAGAACAGCCATTAAATTATCGTGTTCCACGAGATTATGATGAAAACCAATATAAACAATATAGATACATACCAGTTAGTAAAATTTCTATATTATTAACACCAACAAATAGACTAGATGAATTAGAAGAAAAGTATAGAAAAGCCACACCTTTAATAGCTTTTTTAGACAATCAAAGCGAAGAAAGTAGTATAAGGCATTCTATATTTTTGAATATGTTAAAACAATTATCACTAGAAGATCTCGAAAAACTAGAAAAGGAACAACAAAAATTATCAAAAAATGTACCATTTAGAGTAAAATATGAAAATAATTATTTATGGCAAATTTATTATGCAGAAAACACAGATAGATATTTTATGTTGGTACCAACAGGAGATACAAATTATACAGCTTTTTTCTATTTATTAAAAAAGAAATTAGAAAATAAATCAAAAAGCTTTATTTATGCACCGATTAGTGGAGTTGATTATTCAAGAAATTACTTTAAAAAAAGTGAATTCAAAGATATTGGCAATTACCTAGAATTGTTTGCAAAAGAATGGCCATATATTTATGAAGTATATAACAAACAAGAAGAACCAAGTATATATATAGTAGGAGAAACATATATATATGGAAAAATAAAATCAGTATATAAAGTAATATTAGAAAATCAAGTAGAAGCTAACCATTTTTATAAACTATTAAAAGCAATGTTTATATTACAAACAGAATTACCTAATTATTTTACTTTTACAACAGATATTGATCAAAATGGAATCTTACAATTTTATTGTGATGAACGTAAAATTAGATATAATGATATGGCAAATTTTATAAAATCTCAATATGCAGTAAGTGAAAGTTTAAAAGATGATACAATTGAAAAAATAGATCAATATAAAAGACGTCTTGCAGATTTAAAACAAATAGCAGCAGTACAAGAAATAGAATATTTAGAAAAAGAAAAACAAATATCAACATTTTTAGAATGTAAAAAAACATTTTTTGGAAAATTCAAATATTTCTTTAAATATAACAAAAAAAATAAAAAGAAAAATGAAGAAAGTAGCATTAATTATAAAGATGACCTAAATGATGATAACATATTAACAGGAAGTTTATCAGAAATATTAAAAGCAAGAAGAAAGCAAAAAGAAAAGAAATTTGCAATGAGAGAAAAACAAGCAGAATTAGAAAAAAATTATAGCGAATTAAGTGATAAAGAAAATAGAAATTTAAAATTAAAAAAGAATTGTACTATTGAAGAAGTAATAGAAAGTTATAGAGAATTACAAAAAATAGAAAATGAATTAAAAAATGTAGTAATGGACATAAATGCGATAAAACTTAAAAATAAGAATATGGCTAAAAAGATAGAAAATGCAACTAAATTTATAGAAGAAATAGACAATCATAAAAGAAGTATTTTTGAATTTTGGAAATATAGTAACAAAGACGAAATTTCTGTTTTACCAGAAGGAGAAGAAGAGGAAGTAGGAATAGTAAAAAAAATAGAAAAAGTATTTGACTATTCAGAAGATTTTGAACAATTTGCAAAAGATTTAGACAGAATGCAACGTAAAGTATTAACATCTGAAGAAATGGATGGTATATATATATCAACTACAAGAACTTTACCATTACTTAATAAATTAATAACAAATACAGTTATACCAAAAGATATAGAAACAGAATTAAAAGAACTAAAAAAAGAGCTAAAAGAAGAAGAAAGCGGATTAACAGAAGAATTTGATATATTTGACAATATAATTGAAGAAGATTCAAAAACCAAAAAAATAGGAAATCAAAAATATAGAGAGACATCAAGAAATAAATTTGAAATTTTGGAAATCAATAAAATGACAAAACAATTAGGATTTAAAATAACTTTAGAAAAAATTATACAAATAATAAAAGATGGATTTGAAAGTGTTAAAGCACCAGAAGATGCAATAATATACAAAGCAATAAATGATGAAAAAATTGATGAAAATGAATTTAATACATTTAACCTAAATCCACAAGAAGAAATTATTGAAGCATGTAATAAAGAAGGAAAAGAGATAAATTTATATAAAATAAATTTAAAAAAAGGCGATAGTGTTATAGGATTTACTAATATAATTTATTGCAATAATAAAAATAAAACACTTCCAGTAGGAATGGATTTTTCTAACAAAGTTATGATTGAACTAACAAAATTTGAAAAGAAGTTTAAAAAATCTAATACATTTCATATTGCGAAATTTGAAGATGAAAATAATGATTTTTCTAAGCTTATCATAAAAGATGTTATTGTGTATGAAGAAAAATAATTATAAATAAGCACTGCTACCAATATAGCAGTGCTTAAGATGTTTGGTGCCGGTGGTGGGACTCGAACCCACACGCCATTGCTGACAACAGATTTTGAGTCTGCCCCGTCTACCAATTCCAGCACACCGGCAATTAATGAATACTTACATATATTATCATAAAAAAAATAAAAAGTCCATAGTTTTTTACGAAAAAACGCAGAAAAAATGTAATAAAAATGTAATATGCCTGTAACAAAAAAATAATATAAAAAACATACAAAATACTTGATAAAATTGTCTAAATATAGTATAAATAAGAAAAGACATTAAATAAATACAAAGGATGAAAAGTTAAAAATAACTTTACAAAAACCTTTAGTAAGAAAGGAATGGTATAAAAATGGCTGAATTTGGAAAAGAAAATAAAGTAACAGGAGTTTTTGGAGGCGTACAATTCGATAGCAATAATGGAGAACAAGCAGGAAATATTGGTAACATAGGAAACTATGGAGAAAATGCTGGAACAATCAGAAGAAAAGATTTACCAGTAAAACAAGGTTTCTGGAGCAAATTCAAAGCATTCTGGTTACAAGAAATTGATTGGAACAAAGAAATCAAAGTTGAATTAACACCAGCACAACAAAAAGTAGAAGATGAAATTAATGAATTTTTACACCAAGAAATTACATGGGAAAAAGTACATGACTTTTTATTTCAAGAAGTAACATTCGGAAAATAGAAAGATAACATTTCTATTAAGTTATCAAACAATTATAATCTAAAATAGTATATGAAAAATAAAAGGGTATAGCAATTTTTATAAAAGTATGCTATACTTTTTTCGTATTATCAATAAAGAACAAATATAAAGTTAGGATGTGGCAGAAATGAAAAATAAAACAGTATTTGTATGTAATGAATGTGGATACGAATCAGGAAAATGGTTAGGAAAATGTCCAGCCTGTAACAGTTGGAACAGCTTTTTTGAACAAAAAGTAGTAGAAAGCAAAAACAAAAGTGGAACAATACAAAAAGAAAAAACAAAACCACAAAAATTAAATACGTATGAAGCAAAGGAAACCATAAGAACATCTACAGGATTTGACGAATTAGACAGAGTACTAGGAGGAGGGCTAGTAAAAGGCTCACTAATTTTACTAGGAGGAGAACCAGGAATAGGAAAATCAACATTGATATTACAAATATGTAATAAAGTAAAAGGAGAAGGAAAGGTATTATATGTATCTGGTGAAGAGTCAGCAGAACAAATAAAATTAAGAGCAGATAGATTACGGAATAAACAATGAAGATATTTTGTTTTTAGGGGAAACAGATATAGACATAGTAAATGAAGCAATAATAGAAGTAAATCCAAAACTTGTAATAATAGATTCAATCCAAACAATGTATTCAGACGAATTAACTGCAGCAGCTGGAAGTGTAAGCCAAGTTAGAGAAATAACATCACAAGTAATGAGAATATGTAAGTCGAGAAATATAACAACAATAATAATAGGCCATGTAACAAAAGAGGGAAACATAGCAGGACCAAGAGTGTTAGAACACATGGTAGATACTGTACTATATTTAGAAGGGGAAAGATATTTTTCATACAGAATTTTAAGAGGTGTAAAAAATCGTTTTGGCTCAACTAATGAGATAGGAATGTTTGAAATGAGAGAAGAAGGAATGTGTGAAATAACAAATCCATCAGATGTACTAATTTCAGAAAGAGAAGATAATCCAGCAGGTTCATGCATTGTTGCTTGTATGGAAGGAACAAGACCAATGCTTGTAGAATTACAGGCTTTGACAACACAAAGTATATATGGTTTTCCCAAAAGAACAGCAAATGGTATAGACTTTAATAGATTAGCAATCTTAATTGCAGTTATAGAGAAGAAAACAGGTCTAAGTTTAGGATCTCAAGATGTATATGTAAATGTTGTAGGAGGATTAAGAATAAATGAACCATCAATAGATTTAGGAATTATAACAGTAGTAGCATCAATTTATAAAAACAAACCAATATCAAAAGATTGTGTAATAATAGGGGAAGTAGGCTTAACAGGAGAAGTTAGAAGAGTAAATATGATAGAAAAAAGAATAAAGGAAGCAGAAAAATTAGGTTTTAAAAAATGTATAATTCCAGAAAGTAACAAAAAACTCTTGAAAGATAATTTCAAATTAGATATAATAGGTGTGAAAGATGTAAAAGAGGCATTAAGAAAAATAGAAATAATTTAAAATTTATAATGTAATATATTAAAAATTTTGAAAATATGTAGACATATATAAGTAAAAATTTAAAATATAAAATGTTTTAGTATATTTGGAGAAGGAGGTAAACAAAACTTGAGAAAAAAGACAGAAAATCCAATTACAGAAATTTTAAAAATGATAGCACCAGGAACACCAATAAGAGATGGATTAGAAAATATTTTAAGAGCTAAAACAGGGGCTTTGTTATTAATAACAGACAATAATGAAATAATAAAAGAAGTTGTAGATGGTGGATTTGCAATAAATGAAGAATATAGTTCATCAAAATTATATGAATTGGCTAAAATGGATGGAGCAATAATATTAAGTGGAGATTTAAAAAGAATACTATTTGCAAATGCACAATTAATACCATCAAGAGAAATAGAAACAAGAGAAACAGGAACAAGACATAGAACTGCAGAAAGGACAGCAAAACAAACAGGAGAACTTGTTATAAGTATATCACAAAGAAGAAACATAATAACAATATTTAAAGGTAATGATAGATATATATTAGAAGACACAGATGTAGTATTAAATAAAGCAAATCAAGGAGTACAAACATTAGAAAGATATAAAAAAGTGTTTGATAATAAGCTAAGTATATTAAATGAATATGAATTTAATGATATTGTAACATTAGAAAATGTAATAGTAGCAATACAAAGAGCAGAAATGGTAATGAGAATTGTAGAAGATATACAAAGTCAGATTTATGAACTAGGTAATGACGGCAGACTTGTAAAAATGCAATTAGAAGAATTAATAGGTGGAGTTGAAAAAGAAGAACACCTAATAATAAAAGACTATTTAGCAGTAACTAAAAAGAAAAAAACACCAGAAACAGTTATGGAAGAACTATCAGAAATACCTTATGAAGAATTAACAAAACAAGTCACAGTTGCAAAATTACTGGGATATGAAAACTTTGACAATTATGATGAAGTAGGAGTATATACAAGAGGATATAGGATATTAAGCAAAATTCCAAGAATGCCAAGTAATATTGTAGAAAATTTAGTATTATCATATAAGTCATTTCAACATATACTAGCTGCAGATATAGAAAGTTTAGATGAAGTTGATGGAATCGGAGAGGTAAGAGCAAGAACAATAAAACAATCATTAAGAAGAATGCAAGAACAATTTGTATTTGACAATATTGTTGTATAATTAGATATGAAAGAAATAATACAAAAATTAAAAATAAAAAGCTTTATAAAAAAGAAAGGAATTGAAAAAATGAAAGAAAAAATAAAAACAATTATATGGATAGTAATAGCAATAGCTATTATAGTTTTAATAGGAATTATAGGATATGGATATTTTAAAAAAGCAACTATGGAAGTTAAAAATCCAATACTAACAATGGAAGTAGAGGGGTTTGGAACAGTAAAAATGGAATTATACCCAGATCAAGCACCAGAAAATGTAGCAAATATAGTAAACTTAGCTAACAGAGGATTTTATAATGGAACTAAATTCCATAGAGTAGTAAAAGACTTTATGATACAAGCAGGAACTAAAGATGGAGATGGATCAACAGGTGCAAAACTAAGTAACTTAAAAGATGGTGGAGAAGATAAAGAATATGGAATTAAAGGAGAATTTGTAGCAAACGGAGTAAACAATAAAATTAAATTTGAAGAAGGAGTTGTAGGTGTAGCAAGAGCAGATTACACACAATACTCATCAGATTTAAAAGAAGAATCATACAATTCTGGTAATTCACAATTCTTTATAATGACAAAAGAAAACACAGGATTAAATGGATTATATACTGCAATAGGAAGAGTAACAGAAGGAATGGATGTTGTACATAAAATAGAAGAGATTGAAGTTAAAGCAAAAGATGATGAAGTTAAAGATAGCTCAAGTTCTACATCAGAAGTTAGTACACCAGTAAATCCACCAGTAGTAACATCAATTACAGTAGACACACAAGGTGTAAATTATGATTTACCACAGACCTTAAGTGCATTTGATTATATGTCATGGTTTTACCAAAACTATAATTTCCAAAAATAAAATTTGAATTATAAGGAATTATGTAGTATAATATAATTGTAAAATAATTTTATTGGAGGTCAAAAGAGAAATGGCAAAAAGAAAACATGGCAACAAAAATAGCAACAAGGAAAACTTCAGACAGATTGAATGGAACGAAGGTGACATTTATGCAACAGATGTAAATACTGGTGAAAAAATGTATTTTGTTGCGTTAAAAGGCAACCCATTGATTGTACGGACGATGCTTCCAGAAGATTTGGAAGCTGTGTTCAAAGAATATAACAAAGCGGGAACTCTCAAATCAAAAGCAATAAGAAAATTGCGAAAGTCTGTAGCAAATAAAAGTGCTATGATTGTAGAAGCAGTCACAGAAGACTGGTATCTAAGTGATACACCTACAGAAATTGCAAGCAAACAAAGAGTTATCGTAGGTATAGGAGAACTCAATGGCATAGCTGTAGAGGCAACTTTAAAAAATGAATATGCAGACCCAATATATGTTAAATATTTGCAAGAAATAGTAACATATATAGGTTTTATCAAGTCTAAAGGAAAACGTCCTTATGTGGCAACAATGGCATATTGATCTCAAGATTTAGCTCAGAGTAATTCTGAGCTTTTTCTATATTATAGAAAAGTTCTTTGAATTTTCTACAAATGTTATTAAAGTTTGTTTTTGTTTTATTATAAGAAAATCTGCTATAAAGTAATATTTAGTAAAAACAAAAATAAAATTTAATTGTGAAAGTTTTGTGAAAAATAAAAAAAGCACTTGACAATGAAAAAAATAGGGTATATATTATTAGCAGTCAAACAAAAAGAGTGCTAATATTAAAGCAATACAGAACAAAAGCAAACATCAATAACATTTGCACTATTTAGAACATTTTAAAGTCCGCGTCTTTGTTTGTACGCAAAAATTTAAGAAAGGAATGTGATTAAAAATGATTAAACCATTAGGAAGTAGAGTATTAATAAAAATGAAAGAAGGAGAAGAAACAACAAAAAGTGGAATAATATTAGCAAGTGGAGCAAAAGAAAAACCACAAATTGCAGAAGTAATAGAAGTAGGACCAGGAGAAAAAGTAGACGGAAAAATGGAAGAAATGAACGTAAAAAAAGGAGACAGTATAATAGTTAGTAAATACTCAGGAACAGAAGTAAAATACGAAGGAGAAGAATATTTAATAGTAAAACAAGACGATATATTAGCAATAGTAGAATAAAATTATATATGTAATCAATTATAAATATTTAAGAAAATAAGAAATTTTAAACAAATAAAAAATATAAAGCTAAAAAATAAATAAGAAAAATTATAAAAGAAAGGATTGATATAAAATGGCAAAACAAATAAAATTTGGTGAAGAAGCTAGAAAATCTTTATTAGAAGGAGTTAACAAATTAGCAGATACTGTAAAAGTAACATTAGGGCCAAAAGGAAGAAATGTAGTATTAGATAAAAGTTTTGGAGCACCATTAATTACAAATGACGGTGTAACAATAGCAAAAGAAATAGAATTAGAAGATAAATTTGAAAACATGGGAGCAAGAATAGTAAAAGAAGTATCTGAAAAAACAAATGATGTAGCAGGAGATGGAACCACAACAGCAACAGTTTTAGCACAAAGCATGATAAAAGAAGGAGTAAAAAATGTAGCAGCAGGAGCAGATCCAATGGCAATGAAAAGAGGAATTGATAAAACTGTAAAAGTAGCAGTTGAAGCACTAAAAGGAATAAGCTCAGATGTAAACGGAAAAGAAGATATAGCAAGAGTTGCTAGTATATCTGCCAATAATCAAGAAGTTGGAGACTTAATAGCAGAAGCAATGGAAAAAGTATCAAAAGATGGAGTTATAACAATAGAAGAATCAAAAACATCAAATACTGAACTAAATGTAGTAGAAGGAATGCAATTTGACAAAGGATATGTATCACCATATATGGTAACAGACACAGACAAAATGGAAGCAATACTTGAAAATCCATATATATTAATAACAGATAAAAAAATAAGCAATATACAAGAAATATTACCACTACTAGAAGCACTAATGCAACAATCAGGAAAATTAGTAATTATATGTGATGATATAGAAGGAGAAGCATTATCAACATTAGTACTAAATAAATTAAGAGGAGTTTTAAATGTAGTAGCAGTAAAAGCACCAGGATTTGGAGATAAGAGAAAAGCAATGTTAGAAGACATAGCAATATTAACAGGAGGAGAAGTTATAACATCAGATTTAGGATTAGAATTAAAAGATGTACAAATTGAACAATTAGGAAGAGCAAAACAAGTAAAAGTACAAAAAGAAAATACAATAATTGTAGATGGAATGGGAGAAAAAGAAAAAATAGCTAACAGAGTAAAACAAATAAAAACACAAATAGAAGAAACAACAAGTAGCTATGATAAAGAAGGATTACAAGAAAGACTAGCTAAAATAGCAGGTGGTGTAGCTGTTATAGAAGTTGGAGCTGCAACAGAAGTAGAAATGAAAGATAAAAAATTAAGAATAGAAGATGCTTTATCAGCAACAAAAGCAGCTGTAGAAGAAGGTATAGTAGCAGGTGGAGGAACAGCTTTAATAGATGTTATACCAGAAGTAGAAAAATTTGTAGAAACATTAGAAGGTGGAGAAAAATTAGGAGCAAAAATTGTTTTAAGAGCATTAGAAGAACCAGCAAAACAAATAGCTATAAATGCAGGATTAGAACCAGCTGTAATTGTTAACAAAGTTAAACAATCAGAAGTAGGAGTAGGATTTGATGCAAGTAAAGAAGAATATGTAGATATGAAAAAATCTGGAATTGTAGATCCTACAAAAGTAACAAGAAGTGCATTACAAAATGCAGCCTCTATAGCATCTATGGTATTAACAACAGAAAGTATAGTAACAGATGTTCCAGAAGAAAAATGTAATTGTGGAAATAATAATAGTGGAATGGGTGCAGGAATGGATGGAATGTACTAAAATTAATTAATCAATTAGATATTGATAAAAAAGCTAAGAGGTTTCTTACAACTTCTTAGCCTTTATTAACATTTTCGACAAGTGAGTTATTAACATTTTAAAAAAACATTATTAAAATATTTGCAATTTTAATAAATATATGATAGAATATGTCAAGAAAAACAAACAGGAATATAGGGAGGAAAATTAAAGAATGGGAATAGCAAAAACAATATTAACAGTTGTATATTTTATAATTGCAATAGCTATGATTATATTAGCATTAATCCAAACAAAAGAAGATGGAGGATTATCATCAACAATAACAGGTTCATCAACAAACAATTTCTACGAAAAAAACAAAGGTAGAACAAAAGAAGGAAAACAAAAAAGATGGACAATAATATTAGCTATATTATTTGCAATATTATCAATAGCATTAGGAATATTATATATGGCATAAAAAATAAAAAGCAAATAAACAAATATAATTATGAAGCAGCATAAGAACAAAAGCGGACATTAAAAATAAAAGTACAACGAAAAAATTCGCTGTACTTTTTTAAATAAAAAAATAAAAATGTAAAGCAAGGAGAGAAAAGTATAAATGAATAAAAAAGAAGAAATTATACTAGAATTCATGAAAGACCCAGAATATAAGCCAATGAAAGCAAAAGAAATAGCAATAATATTAGGAGTACCAAAAAAGGAATATCCAAAATTCCAAGAAGCAATAGCAGAATTAGAAAAAGAGTTTAAAATAGGAAAAAATCACAAAAATAAGTATAAGGTTATAAAAGAAGAATATAAAGAAGGAAACTTTAGAAAAAATGCTAAAGGATTCGGATTTGTAAATATAGGAGAAGAAGATGAAATATATATATCAAAAGAAAACACCAATAATGCATTAAATGGAGATATAGTATTAGTAGAAATATTGGAAGAAAAAAACAAACTAAAAAAAGCAGAGGGAAAAATAAAAAAAATTATAAAACATGAAAAAGATACAATAGTAGGTACATTTCAAAACAACCGTAATTTTGGATTTGTTGTACCAGATGATAAAAATTTTGGTACAGATATATTTATATCAAAATCAAATTTTGGCAAAGCAAGAAATGGACACAAAGTATTAGTAGAAATAACGAAATATCCTAAAAATGATAAAAAAGCAGAAGGAAAAATAATAGAAATATTAGGAAAGCCAAATGAAGCTGGAGTAGATATGTTATCACTAATAAAAGAATACAGATTACCATCAAGATTTCCGGAGCCAGTGGTAAAAGAAGCACAAAAATTTGGAGATAAAATAGAGGAAAAAGAGATACAAAAAAGAATAGACAATAGAAAAGATATAATTTTTACAATAGATGGAGAAGATGCAAAAGATTTAGATGATGCTGTAAGAGTAACAAAAATGGAAAATGGAAATTACAGATTAGATGTACACATAGCAGATGTAAGCCATTACGTAAAAGAAAATTCATTACTAGATAATGAAGCACTAATAAGAGGGACAAGCATTTATATGCTAGGAAGAGTCATACCAATGTTACCACGTGAATTATCAAATGTATTATGCAGTTTAAATGCAGGTCAGGATAGATTTACATTATCATGTAGTATGGAAATAAACAAAGAAGGAAAAGTAGTATCATCTGAAGTATATAAAGGAATAATAAATGTTAAAGAAAGAATGAATTACCATGATGTACAAAAAATATTAGATAAATCAGATACAGATGTTTTAGAAAGATACAAACCATATATAAAAGACTTTGAAACAATGGCAGAATTAGCAACAATATTAAAAAATAGAAGAATGGAACAAGGTTACTTAAATTTAGATATACCAGAAAGTAAAATAGATTTAGATATAAATGGAAAGGTTATAAACATAGGAAAATATGAAACATCTTTTAGCAATGAAATAATAGAACAGTTTATGCTTATAGCAAATGAAACAATAGCAGAAAAATTTTATTGGTTGCAAGCACCTTTTATTTATAGAGTACATGAAGACCCCGATATTGACAAGGTAAAAGAATTAAATAAATTTTTATTTAATTTTGGAATGAATATAAAAATATCAAATGAAAAAGTATATCCAACAGAATTTTCAAAAATATTAGAACAAATAAAAGGGAAAGAAGAAGAAAAAGTAGTATCAAATCTTATTTTAAGAACATTAAAGGTAGCAAAATATGAATCAGAAAATAAAGGACATTTTGGAATAGCAAGTAAATATTATTGCCATTTTACATCACCAATAAGAAGATATCCAGATTTATTTATACATAGAATAATATCAAAATACCTTGATAATAATTATGATGTACCAGAAAAATGGATTGAAGATTATATGCAAAAAGCAGAAGACAGAGCAAGAGAATCATCAGAAAGAGAAAAGATAGCTACAAAAGTAGAAAGAGAAAGTGAAGATTTGAAAAAAGCCGAATATATGGAGGGAAAAATAGGCGAAGAATACGAAGGTATTGTTTCATCTGTTACTCAATTTGGAATTTTTGTAGAATTACCTAATACTGTAGAAGGATTAATAAGATTTGATGATTTAGGTGACGAGTATTTTATTTATGATGAAAATCGAAAAAGATTAATAGGTGAAAGAACAAACAAAACATATCAAATAGGCGATAAAGTTAAAATTAGAGTTAAATCAGCTAGCAAAATGTTAAGACAAATTGATTTTGAGGTGTTTTCAGGGGCAGACTCAAAAAACACCCAAAAAAATTAAAATAAAAACAGAAAAATAAATTGTATTTTTTATAAAAGGTGTTTTTCGAGTTTGACCCCGAAAACACCTTTTACGAATTACTAATCAAAGAAGCAGATTTTACATTAGACTTTACAGTAACATCAAAAAAGCAATCTGAAAATGAATCACACCAATCAAAAGATTCAAAAGAATCAGAAGTCATAAATAATTTTTTAGCATATTTACCAATACCACTAATATCAGATTTAAAATCTTTAGATGTTTTGTAAAGATATTCTGAAAATATATACTCTAAATAGCGATTGCATGAATCAGAAACATCTGATAATGCTTTAAAATCTAAATAATTAGCATTTTTTTCCATAGAAACAATTTTTCCAGAAAATTTACAATCTATTGTGACATAAGGTGAACCATTAACCAAAGAAACTTTTATTTTAGGGCTCTTAGATGGTGTCATATAAACATCAATATATGCATTTTCAACACTTGGATTTGGTACAGAAATTAGAAATCCTTTAACATCATTGCTAATACACATAAAAGATAATGTTTCAATGGCATCTAATTCGCCAACAAGAGTACCATCTTTAAAAACTGCCATTCCAATATTTTCAGATGGAGCACCCAATATTGCATAAGGTTCACAAGCATGACAAACCATTTTATCAAAAAAATCTCCTATTTTAGCATTAACAGTATATCCAGTATATTTGCTAGAACTTACAAAAACCTCATAATACTTAGAAATTAAAGGCTCAAATAATGGTTTTGAATTTTCAATATATTCTTGAGCAGTGCACTTACTAACAACAATATTAGCAGTTGGGCGCACTTGAGTGTTATTAATTAATGTATATATGTCATCAGTAATTCCTTTTTTGGCTATTTCTTCAGAAAAAACAATTAATTTGCAATGTGAAAGAGTTACTTCTTTGTCTATATAAGTATTTATTAGATTTATAGCAGATATTATAGAAGAAGCTGAAACCGTTTTCAAAATAGATGGAGCTTTTTCAGTACTTCCAGATTCTGAAACAGATGAGGCATCAGTAAATTGAAAAGAAACTTTTATATTGTTTTGAGTGTTTGAATCAGAAACAACATCCATTCCAATAGCAACAACTACAGCAATATTATCAATTGAAACCTTTGAAAAAGATGGAGAAAAAAACATTGTTAATATAACAAATACAATGATAAAAATTAATATTTTTATTATGTGTTTCATTAATATGTTCCTCCTTATATTAATAATTTTTGTAAATCTTTAATTTATTTTTTTCTTTTTTAAATTTGCTAATATCAAAATACCAATACCAAGAAATAAAACAATAAAATAAATAAGATAAAAATCAATACTAGATTCAAAATACTTGATTGTGGCATAATTTTTAAAAAGAAGAGAAACACCAAAAATAAAAATAGGCACAATAAAAGCAAGTGATTTTTCACCTTCTAAATTAGCAATCTTTTTTATAATATTTATAGAAAATCTATTGGCAATTATCAAATAACAGCAAATTTCTAGTATCCAAATAACCATAAACAAAGATTCAAGTCTTTGAAAAAATGTATTAAATTCAATATATCTAGCAGAAGAATACAAAGGTAAAACTTGACCAGCACCAACAAAGATTGAAAACATAAGTAAAATAGTAGAAATAGCAAGTATAAGATAAATAGTACCAATTATAATAGATGATATACATATTTTTTTCAATTTATTAGGTTGTTTTAAAAAAGGAGGAAGAAAATATAAACAAGATATTCCTCCAAATGCACCAATATTACCTATTCCTGTAATAAAAGTGTTAACAAAGCCTTTACCAAAAATAGGATAAATATTTTCATAAGAGAAATGGCTTAAATTACCAATAAATAAAAAAACTACACTTGCCAGAACTACGGGAAAAACAACAGAAATAGTTTTGGCATTACTCCCAAAAGAAAGCAAATTATTAATAATCATTACAAAAATAAAAGGTATAATTATATGAATAGTGC
This sequence comes from Clostridium sp. 27_14, assembly GCA_001916035.1. Lineage (GTDB taxonomy): Bacteria > Bacillota > Clostridia > TANB77 > CAG-508 > CAG-269. Next base: position 33,077 of record MNRQ01000007.1, read on the forward strand.
TTGTCATAGGAAAAAAGACAATATGAAGTCCTTCACAAAATTCTCTAAGTAAACTAGCACTACTAAGTATAAAGTAAAATATAAATATTATACCTATAATAGATTTAAAAACTTTACCACCAAGATATTCAGAAATATCAATAATATCTTCAGAACCAAAATTTTTAAGTAATCTATAAATAATATAAGAAATCAATATTGCAATCACACCAACATATATTAAATTTATAATTGTACTTGATTTTGTATTATTAATTAAATTTTGAGGCAAAGAGGATAATGTATGTGCAACTATTACTGTAACAATCATAAAAATAGCTTCAGTAGTACTAATTTTAGAATCTATCATCTTTTAATTTCCTCCTCCTTTTCACTTAAAAATGGAAACTTCCATTTCATAGCAATTTTTTCTTGCTTTTTATCTTTTTTTGTATCCAAATATTGTGCACGATATTCACGTTTCCAAATAGGTGGTAAAAAATAAGAATCCCCTTTAATCTTACTCCAAGGCGATATATTTGCCATATAAGGAACACCAAAAGATTTCATATCACATAAAATAGAAATATAAGCAAATAAACCAAGACTAATTCCTAAAAATCCACAACAATAACCTAAAAACATAAAGATGAAGCGGTATAAACGTAAATGAAAGCTAAAAGAAAAATCAGGTATAGCAAAAGAAGAAATACCAGTCATAGCAACAACAATTACTAAAACAGGGCTGACAATACCTGCAGAAACAGCAGCTTGTCCTAAAACTAAAGCACCAACAATACTAATAGTAGTTCCTATAGGAGAGGGGACACGTAAACCAGCTTCTCTTATTAATTCAAAAGAAATTTCTAAAATTAAAATTTCAAAAATAACTGGAAAAGGTACATTTTCTCTTGATGCTAAAATTGAAAATAGTAAATCTGTAGGTAATACTTCAGAATGAAAATTGCTAACGGCAACATAAATTCCTGGCAACAATAATGTAAAAAATGCAGCTAAAATACGAATAGATTTTACAAAATTAGCAAAAGATGACTTCATATTTTTATCATCAGGAGAAGCTAAAAAATCTGTAAAAATAGCAGGAGCAATTAAGGCATAAGGAGTACCATTTACTAATACAATAATTCTACCATCTAATAAGTAGCCACTAGCTTTATCAGGGCGTTCTGTTGATAAAACTTGAGGAATATCCATTATATTAGAATCTATAATTAATTGTTCTAATTGACCTGTGGACAACAAAGAATCTACTTCAATATTATTTAAACGATATCTAACTTCATCAACCAAACCTGAATTTGCAATATTTTGAACGTAACAAAGAGCAGATGGAGTTTTTGTTATTTTTCCAATAGAAATGTTTTCAATAATAAGATTTTCATTATGAACATTACGTCTAAGTAAAGAGGTATTTGTACGTATATTTTCCACAAATGCTTCATGGGCACCATTTATAACAATTTCATTTTGAGGCCTTTCTACACTACGTTGCTTAAAACCTTTAACATCAATATCAAAAGCAATAGTTAAAGTATCTATAAACAGAGCACAATTTCCAGAATTTATATCATTAAATATTTTTTCAAATTCACTATATTGTTCAACCGAATTTTGAGGCATTAAACATCCTAAAATATATTCTGAAAGATCAAATTTTTTTACTTTCCTAACAGTAATATTATTTGTAACAGCTTCTGATATAATACGGTTTTGCTCACCATCAAACATATTACTACGATTTTTAAGCATAAGTGGTTCTAATATAAATTTATTCATAATATCAGTATTGATCATTCCATCAATATATAGAATAAATGCACTATATTGTTTGCCACGTGCATTTAAAGTAAATTCTCTTATAATAATATCACTATTTATCATTGAATTATATTTTGTTTTTACATATTCTAAGTTTACAGATAATGCTGGAAAAATATTTTTGGTTTCTGGAATATTTGTATCATTTTTTATACTTTGACTACTATTAGAGCTTTTATCTGATTCATCATCTTCTAAAAGAACAAAATTATGTTTTTCAGGAGATTTATACTTAAACAATGAAAAAATTATATCTTTTAAATTCATAGATAAATTATCCTTTCTAAAAATTACATCTTGTAGTTATTATTTGCAACAAATTGAAAAAATATGCAATAAAAAGAACAAAATCGAACATTAGTAAAAAGAAAGTGATTTTCCGAAAATATAAAATAAATATAAAATAAATATAAAAACCAAAAATATTTTTCCAGCATTATCTGTAAACTTAGAATATGTAAAAACATAATTGAATAAATATTCAACAGTTATTAAGGAGGGATACAAATGTCAAAAAATGAATTTATATGTGATTGTAATATAATTCATCAAGAAGCAGTGGAATCAACACTAAAAAGGATGCCAGATGATAATACATTTAATAAATTAGCAGAATTTTTTAAAATATTAGGTGATACAACAAGAGCTAAAATTCTTTTTGCACTAGATCAAAATGAAATGTGCGTATGTGATATTGCAAATGTTTTGGGAATGAGTAAATCATCAATATCACATCAATTAGGCACATTAAGAAGAATGAGTATTGTTAAATGTAGAAAACAAGGAAAAGAAGTATATTACACATTAGATGATGACCATGTGCAAGGGCTTTTTGAGCTAGGAATAGAACATATAGAACATAAAGGATAAAAGAAAGGAATGTGAGAAAAAATGAAAAAACAAATTATTCAAATTGTATCAGCATTTATATTATTTATAATTGCATTATGCGCAAAATTTGAAAATATATGGATTAATAGAGCAATATATCTTATAGGATATTTAATAGTTGGAGGAGAAATTATATTAAAAGCAATAAAAAACATATTTAAAAGAGAATTATTTGATGAACACTTTTTAATGGCTGTTGCAACAATAGGTGCAATAGCTATAGGAGAATATCCAGAAGCAGTAGCAGTAATGTTATTTTATCAAGTAGGAGAATTATTTCAAGACTATGCGGTTGATAAATCAAAAAAATCAATTACAGAATTAATGAATATAAGGACAGACTATGCCAATGTAAAAAGAAATGAAAATATAACTAAAGTTAATCCAGAAAAAGTAAAAATTGGAGAAATAATAGTTGTAAAACCAGGAGAAAAAATACCACTAGATGGAATTGTATTAGAAGGAAAATCTATGATAGATACATCAAGTTTAACAGGAGAATCTTTACCAAGAAATGTAGAAAAAAATGATGAAATTTTAAGTGGATGTATAAATCAAAATGGAACACTATCAATAAAGGTAACAAAAGAATATGGAGAATCAACAGTACATAAAATATTAGACTTAGTAGAAAATGCAAGTAATAAAAAATCAAAATCAGAAAACTTTATTACAAAATTTGCAAAATATTATACACCAATAGTAGTAATATTAGCTATACTATTAGCAATAGTACCACCATTTATTCTTAGATTAGGAGAATTTACAAATTGGCTATATAGAGCACTTACATTTTTAGTAGTTTCATGCCCATGTGCATTAGTTATATCTATTCCTCTAGGATTTTTTGGAGGAATAGGAGGAGCATCTAAGAAAGGTATTTTAGTAAAAGGAAGCAATTATTTAGAGGCTTTAGCCAACACAGAAACAGTAATATTTGATAAAACAGGAACATTAACAGAAGGAATTTTTGAAGTACAAAAAATAGAAACAGTAAAAACTTTAAAACAAAGTAACAAAATAGAAAAAGACAAAAAATTTGAAAAAAATAATAAAACAGAAAATGACAAAGATTTCTATGAAATAGAAAAACAAGAATTATTAAAATTAGTAGCAAGTTGTGAAAAAGATTCTAATCACCCAATAGCAATGTCTGTAAAAAAAGCTTATGCTGAACAAAACAATCAAAAAATGGATGGTAATAAAATAAAAAACATAAACGAATTGGCAGGAAAAGGAATATCAGCAATTATAGATGAAAAAGAGATACTTGTAGGAAATGAAAAATTAATGAAGGAAAATAGCATAAATTATATAGAAAGTAAAGATGTTGGAACAGTGCTATATGTAAGTATAAATAAAAAATTTGCAGGATATATAGTAATCTCCGACAAAATAAAACACGATTCAAAGACAGCTATATCAGATTTATATAAAAATGGAGTAAATAAAACAATAATGCTTACAGGTGATAAAAAGGAAGTAGCAGAAAATGTTTCTAATCAATTAGGAATAACATCAGTTTTTTCTGAGTTATTACCAGATGGTAAAGTAGAAAAAGTAGAGGAAATAATAAAAAATAAATCACCAAAATCCAAGGTTGTATTTGTTGGTGATGGAATAAATGATGCACCAGTACTTGCATTAAGTGATATAGGAATTGCAATGGGTGGACTTGGTTCAGATGCCGCAATAGAAGCAGCTGATGTTGTTATTATGACAGACGAACCTTCAAAAGTCAGCCAATCAATAGATATCGCTAAAAAGACTATGAAAATTGTAAAAGAAAATATAATTTTTGCAATTGCAATTAAAATAATAGTTTTGATCTTAGGTGCTTGTGGAGGAGCTACTATGTGGGAAGCTGTTTTTGCAGATGTTGGAGTTTCAATTTTAGCAATTATAAATTCATTAAGAATGTTGAAATAATAAATTAAAACAAATTTTAAGTACAGAATATACAGAAAACTTTTTGATATACTCAAGCAATTTCACGCAAAAAAAAGAGAAAAAGACTTCAAAATGTTTAAATATGCAAACATTTTAAAGTCTTTTTACATTTTTATTATACGTTAGAAAAGTTATGCAACTTTCTTAACATATCAAGCTATAAGTAGAGAAAAGCTATGCAAATTTGCTAACATCTCAAACTATAATTAAAGAAAAGTTCACCAGACTGCTTATAATAAATAATATTAATGTATACATTTATTCTTTAAATTCTTTACTCAATTTGCTAATAGCCTTAGTTTCAATTCTAGAAACATAAGAACGAGAAATGCCCATCATTTCAGCAATTTCATGTTGAGTTTTAGGTTTATAACCACCCAAACCAAAACGTAATTCTAAAATAGTACGTTCTCTTTCCTTTAAAACAGATTTTAACTTTTGATATAAAACTTTAACTTTAAATTTTAAATCAACTTCATCTTCAATATTTCGTTCATCATTTTCTAAAACTTCTTGAAGTGTAACAACATTATCATCTTTATCTTTTCCAATAGGCTCATTTAGGTATACTTCAGAATTAAGTTTTTTTGTACTTCTTAAATGCATTAAGATTTCATTATCAATACAACGTGATACATAAGTACTTAGTTTACTGCCTTTATCAAGATTAAAGCTATTTATACCTTTTATTAGACCAATAGTACCAATTGAAATTAAATCATCTTGATCAACATTAGAAGTTGAGTATTTTTTTGCAACATGAGCAACTAGTCTCAAGTTTCTTTCTATTAAAATATTACGAGCTTCTTCATTTCCATTAGATAAAGCAACTAAACATTCATGCTCTTCCTCTTGTGAAAGAGGCTCTGGAAATAAATTAGAACCTTGTATGTAACCAACAATAAAAACAGCAGACTTTAAAAATGTAATAAAGCCAGCAGTTGAAAATAGAGTAAACATTAAAGCACCTCCAAAAATCCTTATACAATTAATATATGTGTAAAAAAAATAAAAGTGCATGACCAAATTTATATTATCTAACTACTTTAAATTATATGTGAGAAAAACATTGAATTTTTATGTTAAGTATGATATACTTCAGAAGATATTTTATCAACATCTGAAAAGCTTGAAAATTATTAGAGATTAATATCTCTAATGAAATTAAGGAGGTATATTTATGCTAAACGAAGAAGTTGCAAAAGTAATTGGTGAAAATGTAAGAAGATACCGGAAAGAAAAGGGGTATACACAAGAAAGATTAGCAGAAGAAGCAAATATTGACAGAACAGCAATATCCAAACTTGAAAAAGGAAAATTCTTACCTACAATATCTTTCATACTTGCAATATCACAAACATTACATATTGAATTAATATATTTTTTTATAGGAGCATAACTTATAAAAACGGATTTGCAAATTATGTAAAACTATGCTATAATAAGTTTGTTACAATATTAGAGAGCTAAAGTTATACTTAGTTAGTATAGCAGAGAGGAGAAAAAACAACATGGAAAGACAGAATGTATTAATTTTTACAAAATACACAGAGGAGGAGATAAAAGAACGGCTTGAAGTAGAAATTGAAGAGAAAATGAAAGCTTATGAAAGAAACAATGTAGACTGCAGAGCAAAAAAATATTTCCTAGATACAGTTATGGAAAAACTTAAGTATCCAGAAAAACAGTACCAGGAAATCTTAGAAGAAATGTCTTCAAGGGCAGCAAGAACACAAGGATTTTATCAGTATGTTGCCGGTTTATCACAACTTGTAATTGACGAGCGGATGCTTGCAACAGAAGCAAAAAAAGTTATCAATAAACTGGATGCTTTAGCAGAAGGTTTGATTGATGAACTTGAACCTGTTAGTAAGCAGGAAAAGGCAAAATTATACCTAAAAAAAATAATAATGGAAAAAGGAATTAAGGGAGACAAAGCAAAAAAAATATTTGAAGTAAGAGTAATGCCAACTTGGAAGATTACTCAAATTGAGCAGTACTTTGGAATAGAGCTTGATAGTACAGACACAGCTTTTGAAAATTTTTTAAAAGGTATTATTCAAGAAGTAAAAACATACATGAAAATTGATGAGCTGCTAAATGCAAATAATCAAAAGCTCTCATATGAGGCAAAAGAACTTTTTTTTCAGGCAATGATGGAAAAAATGAGCCGACCCCAAGAAACGTCGTTTAGGCGGTGTATAAGGATATACCAAAAAAACGTAAATAAATACAAATTTAAAAGTATAAATGCCGTAGTTATAAAATTATATCAGATTACAGAAAAAATAGAAGGAGAAAAAGTAAAAGACACAAGTAACCTCTGCAAAGTGTTACAAAGTATTGAAAGCCAACTGACCAAAATTAATTCAATACTTCCAACATATAGTATTTTGTAAAAATTAAATAAAAGATACCTGTAAGTTGCAATGCAATTTATAGGTGTCTTTTTATAAGGAACAAAATTCAATTATTATATATTGACCATATTTTAATGATATGTTAAAATACAAATATAAAGAAAAGGATGTAGATAAAAATGTTAAAAATAATAATTAAACTAATGCTAATAACATTAATACTAATAGGAGTAATTTGCATTTTCGATGCACGAAATATCACAAAAAAATTTTTTGGATTTGGTGATCAAAACGAAGGAGCAAGTGGATTGAAAATTTTAGGATTTATAATAATAATTATAAGTGGAATTATTTTAATACTATTATAAATATTTAGAAAAATAAAAAAGCTGAAACATAAAAAACATATATAATAAATAATATAAAAATCATTTATTAAGAAAAAAATAATATCAAAAAATCTAAAGATTAATTGATATTATTATAATGGTGCGGATAAGAGGACTCGAACCTCCACGTCGTTGACACTGGTTCCTAAGACCAGCGCGTCTACCAATTCCGCCATATCCGCAAAACTCATTTAACAATACTTATAATAGCACAACATAACTTTTATTGTCAATAGAAAAATAAAAAAAAATAGAAAAATTTTATATCAGATTACCAATCATAAAAAATAAAAATTTAATATTATTACAAGGTAATAAAAATATAAATAAAAAAACAAAAATATAGATTATAATAGTAAATGAAAGGAAGAAGCATAATTGAATATACCAGTACAAAAAAACAAAGAATATATAGTAAAAATAGTAGACAATGGATTTGAAGGAGAAGGAATAGCTAAAATAGAAGGATACACGATATTTATCCCAAATGCAATAAAAGGAGAAAAAGTAAAAGTACTAATATTAAAAGTTCTAACATCACATGCATTCGGAAAAGTAATAGAAATAATACAAAAATCTCCATATAGAAAAGACAGTGACTGTAGCACGTATAAAAGATGTGGAGGATGTAATTTAAGACATATACAATATCAAAAGACATTAGAAATAAAACAAAATGCAGTACAAAGTTTAGTAAATAAAACATTAAAAACAAAAATAAAAATAGAAAAAGTAGTAGAAATGAAACAACCATATTACTATAGAAATAAAGCTCAATATCCCGTAGGAATAGACAAAAATGGAAAGCCAATTATAGGAATATTTGCAAATAGAACACATGAAATAATAGAAATGCAAGACTGTAAAATCCAAAATCCAGAAACAGAAAAAATAGCAAAATATATATTTAATTTATGGAATAAAGAGAAATTAAGTATATACCAAGAAAAAACAAGAAAGGGCTTACTAAGACATATAGTAATAAAAATAGGTGTGAAAACACAAGAAATAATGTGTATTCTAGTAATAAATGGAAAAGAAATACCAAATGAAAAAGAAATAATAAAAAAAATAATAAAACAATTTCCTAAAATAAAGACAATTATAAAAAATATAAATACAAAAAATACAAATGTAATATTAGGACAAGAAAATATTAATATATATGGAAATGGATTTATAACAGATAAGCTAGAAAATCTAACATTTAAAATATCACCACTATCATTTTACCAAGTAAACCCAACACAAACAGAAAAATTGTATAAGATTGGAGTACAATCAGCAAAAATTACAAATACTGATATTGTATTTGATTTATACTGTGGAATAGGAACAATATCATTATTTATGGCACAATATGCTAAACAAGTTTATGGTGTAGAAATAGTAGAGCAAGCTATTGAAATGGCAAAAGAAAATGCAAAATGTAATAATCTTGAAAATACAAAATTTATTGCAGGTGATGTAGAAAAAGTTTTAGACGATTTAATAAAAAAACAAGAAATTATTCCAGATGTTGTTATGATTGATCCTCCTAGAAAAGGCCTTGATAAAAAAAGTATACAAAATTTACTAGATGTTAATCCTAAAAGATTAGTGTACATTAGTTGTAATCCATCTACTTTAGTAAGAGATTTAGCTTTTTTTGAAGAAAAATATGAAATAAAAAATATTACACCAGTAGATATGTTTCCATACACAAGTCACGTTGAGTGTGTTGCGGTGATGTGTATAAAATAAAACTTAAAACCATTGCGAGAGTAATAAAATTTAAAAATATAAAGAAAAATATAATTGATTAAAAACTAAAAAAATTATACAAAATATAAAAAAATTATTGAAATTAAAATTAACCTGGTAAATGGTTGATTGGTAAAAATAAATAGAACAACTATATATTTTCCGAAAGTAAAGCATTTTTGATGCTTTATTTTTTTGAACTTTTTTGGAGGTTGATATTGTATGAAAAATAAAATAATAAAAGAAAAAATAAATAAAATGACTAAGATATCTAAAGAAATTTATGACGAAATAGTAATAGAAAAATTTTTAGAGATGAATTTGAATAAAAAATTAGATGAGCGTGTATTAGAAAGAATAATATTAGCTCATCTTTCATTTTTTTCAGATAATGATTTTTATGAGTATGAAAAATTAAGTATATATGAAAAAAACATATATTTTCGAATGATAACTCAGGGAATGGTTTCTTTGTATCTAAATAACAAATATTTAGATAGGCAAGATTATAGAAAAAAATTTCAAATCTTAGATGAAATAACAAAAATATTAGTATATCTATAATTATTTAATAAAAAAAATTTTACTATACAATTAGACATTTAATGTTAAAAAGTGCTATAAAATCGATTGTGGTGCGAATAAAAAGGAGAATAAGTAGATGAAAATATAAAAATTTAATTATAGTAAAAATAACAAGTAAAAGAAATGGAGGAATTTAAATTGAAATATAAAAGATATTTTTTAACAAGTGAAAGTGTAACAGAAGGGCATCCAGATAAAGTAGCTGATTTAATATCAGATGCAATATTGGATGAATGTTTAAAACAAGATAAAAATTCAAGAGTAGCAGTTGAAACTCTTATATCAAAAGACAAGGTAATTGTTGCAGGACAAATAACATCAAATGCAACAATTGATATAGAAAAAATAGTAAGAGAAAAATTAAAAGAAGTAGGTTATACAGATTCAAAAATAAATA
>MNRQ01000008.1 GCA_001916035.1 Clostridium sp. 27_14
GGATTATTTTTAGGGGCTAATCTTAGCCTCTTTTTATATGCCTGTATATTAGCAGGAAAAAAATCAGATGAATAATTTTTATGAGAGGAGTTAAATTTTGGATGAAAATATTAAAAGTAGTTATTATTCCATTTTACCAGCAGTTGTTAGATATGATAAAGATTTAACAGATAAAGCTAAGTTATTGTATAGTGAAATCACTTGTCTGTGCAATAAAGAAGGATATTGTTTTGCTACAAATAATTATTTTGCTAATTTATATAATTGCACTCCTCGAGCAATACAATTTACAATATCTAAGTTACAAGAAAAAGGCTATATAAAAATAATTGTAGAAAATAATTATCAAAGAAAAATATATTTAACAGATGCACTAGGGTATGAAAAAATTTTCACCCCACCCCACGAAAATAATTTCATAGGAGGGTATGAAAAAAATTTCACCCATAATAATATAAAATATAATATAGATGATTTATTTATTTTAATTATAAATAATAGCAATAAAATTTCAAATGAATTTTATTCAAATTTGAAAAGGCTTGAGTTTATATATCCTAAAAAAATTATAAATACTATGGAACAGGCTAATTTGATAAAATTAAAAGAAATCATTTATACTTTATTTTTAATATACAATAGCAATTTTAAAAGTATTATGTGTAAGTTTGATAGAGAAATTTTGGTAAATTTATATTTAACTTGCAAAGATCATAATACAGATGACTTTTTTAATTATTACAGACAATCTATTATAAATAAATACATAGACACATCATAAAGGAGTTTTGATATATGCTAAATAATTATATAAATAATTTTGAAACTACAATATCAACAATTTTATTTTATGGCTTTAAATATACTTTATTATTACTTGTGATTCTTTTAATACTATCTCTTATATTGCTAATAGTCGGATGTATTATAAAATCACAAACAATTAAATCGAAATTTTTAAAAATTGTACCAGGCTTATTACTAAGTCTTATTTTTTTACTTCTTTTGCCTTACATTTTAGTACAATTTAAAAATTTATTATAAATAGTGCTTTCCTTAATTTGCCTTATCAAAAAGTTAAGGAGATGATGTTTTATGAATGTTACAAAAGGAAAAAAGAAACTTATTGCAAAATTATCAAGCATTGGAGCAACAATTACATTGTTATTAATTCAATGTAATCAATGTTTTGCTGAAAGTATTGGAACAGCTGAAGTGCAAACTGCAACAGATAATATTAAAAGAGTTATCACAAGTATTGCAATGCCACTAGGCCGGAGTTTTAATTTTTGCAAGTGTAGTTGTTGCAGCATTAAAAATGATTGCCAACTCAAATAATCCACAAAAACGAGCAGAATCTATTGGAGCTTTAGCTTGGATATGTGGTGGTGGTGTAATTTTAGGTGCTTCACTTATTATCGCTGGAATTATTATTAATGTGGCTACAAACAATAGTGGCACATTGCTTGGAAGTTAGGTGATTTACAGTGAGAGTGTTTAAAATTCCATTTGATATTAAAAGAGAAGAAAAAATATTTGGTGGATATTTGAGCCTAAGACAAGTTTTATATTTAATGCTTGCTACAGCAAGTTTGGGAATCCTCGCTACCCCACTAAATATTATTATAAAAATATTTATTATCACTATAATTGCTACATTCTTTCTACTTTGTGCTTTTCTAAAAATAAATGAGCAAAATTTTGATAAGTTATTTTTATATGCTACAAAATACATTGTTCGTAGAAAAAAATTCAAATATGAGAGGTGCTTGAAATGATAATAATGTTTATTTTTCTTGGATTAACTATTGTGTTTATCATTGGTACAGCTATTTATTTAAACAAAAGCAAAAAGCAAAACGGATTTACACAAAATATTGATAAAAAAGAAAATCAAGGCAAAAAAGTAGACAAAAAGAAATTAGAAAATATTTTTAATTTTAAAATAAAAGATAATATGATTTGCATTGGTAACAGATATTCAAATATTATTAGACTTGGCAACATTGATTATAATATGCTTTCTGTTTCTGAACAGGATTCTATTGAAAATATTTTAATACAAACATCACTTTCAATAGATTATCCAGTTCAATTTTTTAGCACAACTGAATACATAGACACAAGCAAAGTTATTCAACTTATGAAAAAGAATAAAAATACAAATGAAAAAATTGAAGAATATAAAAATTATTTGATAGATTACTTACAAAATTTAATGGAAAATAGGACTATTTCTGTTGTTAGAAGTTATGCAATTATTAGTTATGATGGAACTTCACAAGATGCAATACAAGAATTAAACAGAAAATCATTATCTTTTACAAGTAGTTTATTAAGAGCAAAAATAGTATGCGAAATTCTTACTGAAGATGAAATTTATAATTTAATTTATAAAGAATTAAATAAGAATTCAACCATCAATATTAGTAATTTACAAGGAGGTGGAAAAAACTTATATGTTGGTAAAAAACAAAAAGCAAAAAGAAATAAACATATTTGAAAATGTACCTAAAATCTCTGATTTACTTATTCCAGATGAACTACAAGAAAAAGTAGATTATTTAAAACTTGGCTATAATAAATTTACGAGAATATTTGTAATGACAATTTATCCTGAACAAACTTGGGTTAGTTGGCTGGATGATTTGTTTGCTATTGGAAATATCAATATTTCTGTAAAAATAGAGCCTTCTATAAATGGAAATGTTATAAATCAATTAACAAAGAAATTAGTACAAGCACAAAGTGAGTATGCAACCTATTCAAGGCAAGGTAATATATTGCATTTGCCAGAATTAGAAAAACAAATTGGAGATTTAGAAGATCTGCGAATGCTAATACAAACTAATCAAGATAAATTATTTTATGCAACAATTTTTATATCTCTAAATGCTGAAAGTTTAAAAGAATTAAATGAGAAAACAAAAATATTAGAAAGTGAACTAAATAAAAAAACAGCAATGATAAGGACTTTAACTTTTAGACAGTTAGAAGGCTATAAAACAATTCTTCCAACTAATGAATATCCAATTTCAAATTATGAAAGAAATATGGTTGCTGGTCGGTGTTGCAACATTGATACCTATTTCAACTCCTAATCTATCACATGATAAAGGTATATTTGTAGGAAGAAATATTTATACAAATGCACCTGTTTATATTGATACTTTTTGCGGTCCTCCTACGCTTCCTAATCCACACGTATTTATTTGTGGTACAAGTGGTGGCGGAAAAAGTGTAGCTTTAAAAACATTAACTGCTAGAAATATTGCTACTACTGGATGCGGAGCATTCTTTATTGATGTTGAGCGGTGAGTATTCAAACCTTACTAAAATGCTTGGTGGAAAGGTAATAAAAATTGAACAAGGAAAACCTGCAGGAATAAATCCATTTGAACTAGAAGCAGATTACAAAGGTAAAGAAAAATTTTTAAATATACTTGATAAAGTAGCAGAAATTAGAGCCTTAATTGCAACAATATGCAGAAATTATGGTCGAACACTTACAGGAACAGAAAATACTGAAATTGAAATAATAGTAAATCAATTATATAGTGAAAAAGGTATTACAAGTGATGTAAATTCGCTTTATGAGAAAAAAGGTGGAAAACTTGATAATGGTAAATATGTAGTAGGTAAAATAGAAAAGAAAATGCCTACACTTACAGATTTTCATAATAAATTAGTACAGCGTGGTAAATGTAAAGAATTAGCAGATATTTTAATACCATTTCTAAAGGGCAATTCATTAGGAATATTTGATTGTGAAAGTAAAATTACATCTTCTGAAGATATTATTTGCTTTGATATGAGTGAGATTAAAGATGAATTTACAAAATTATATTCTTCTTTTGTTATCTTAACTTGGGTATGGCAAAAATATGTACTAAAAAATAGAGAAAAGAAAAAAATCATAGTTTGCGATGAAGCTTGGTTGTTTTTAAAATATCAAGAATCCGCAGACTTCCTTGTGAATGTTGCTCGCCGACGGTCGTAAGTATAATGTTCCATTATTCATTCGGTAGCCAATTTATTGATGAATTTTTAAGTTCTGAAGAACGGAAAAACCATTATAAATATATGTTCAACAAGATATTTATTTAAGCAAAGTCCTGGATCAGTCGATGAAGTTGTGGATTTTTTCAATTTATCTGAAGGTACAAAAAACTTTTTAACTGCGGCAACTCCTGGTCAATGTGTAATAAGTTTAAATAATACTGTTACTGCAATAAAATTTATTATAACAAAATATGAAGAAACCTTTGTATTTACTTAAAATTGGAGGTGAAAAAATTGAATAAATTATTTAAAAGTTTTGTAATAGTAGTTACAATGCTTTTTTTATTATCTCCTATATGTTTTGGGGCAACTCCTGAACTAAAAAAACAAATAAAAAAAGAAGATGGATCATTATTTGAAAAAATTATTGCTGAATGTATTGGTGGAATTGCTGAAACAGTACTAGATTTTACAACACGGAGAAAAAGCAAATGTAGGATTTAAAGATTATGACGAACTTATTTTTAATAATAAGCAATCAAATGATAGTTTATCTCCATTCACAGATGAATTATGGACTAAAACAATGAAATGGTATCAAATTTTTAGTATTATTTCTGGCACACTAATACTAATTGCAGTATTTGTTTTAGCATTTAAAATGATAAATGCAGGTATGAATACTGCTAAAAAGAATGAAGCAAAAGAAAATTTAATGCGATTATGTTTTGGTGGTGTTGCAATAGCTCTTGCTCCATTATTTATTAGATTTTTGCTTTATATGAATAATAGTCTAGTATATTTATTAGTTACAGCAGCAAATACTGGAACACTAGATGCAACACTTGGAAACAGTATGCTAACAAGTATAAAAACAGGAAATGCCATTTCAACAGCACTTGTTATTGCAATGTTTATATATTTATTTGTAAAACTAAATATTAAATTTATAGTTAGACAATTTACAATAATAATATTTACTATTTTTACACCTATTGCTTGTGGCTTATGGATAATAAACAAAAATGTAACTGCTGCTAGCATTTGGGCTGGTCAAATTATTATGAATATTTTTATGCAATTTATATATTGCTTTTTATTCTTAATATATCTTGCATTTTTGCCATCTGGTGGTGGCTGGGCAATCTCTTTAATATGGGCTATGATGATACTTCCACTTGCTGATACATTACAAAATTGCTTACAAAATCTAACTTCAAGAATTGCTGGTATTGATAATGAACAAATGACTAATAGAGTTCTTGGAACAGGTGCTATGCTTGGTTTTGGATTAGGTGCTATTAAAGAACAATTTAAAACACCTGAAACTCAAAATAAATCATCTAATAATGGAACAGATAGTAATTCTAATAATGGACTAAAAGGCATTATATCAAGGGCTAAATCATTTATAAATCCAGTAGCAAACTTATCTGATGAAAAAGATTACAATGGAAATGTAAATCCTATAAGAGATGTAATGACACCTACAAAAGAAAATAAACAGGAAAATGTAACAATGCCAAAATCTGAAATGAATAATAAAAATAATATGAGTAATGGAAAAATAACACCAAAAACTATTGCAAAAAACGTTGCAAATGTTGGATTAAAAGGAACAAAAGCATATTTGAGTGTAGGTGCAAAAATGGCTGAAGGCGATTTTAGTTCATATAAATATAAAAAGCAAACATCTTATAACAATAAAAATAAGTCTATGCAAAATACTGAATATTTAAACAATATAAGCAATTTGCAGAAAGGGGCTGAAAATGAGTTTAAAGGAAAAAACGAAGAATGAAATTAAAAAGAAATTCAAAAAAATCGTTTTTAAAATAATTAAACCATTTATTCCTTTTATTATAGTAATTTTTTTAATTGTTTTAGCAGTATGCACAGTAGTAGACTCTATGTTTACAACAGAAGATGATATGCAAATGGCAGAAAAACTTTCAAGTGAAGATTACGAAGCACAATATGCAGAATGGCTAAAAGATAAAGAAACAACACCCAGCACTATAATAACTGATGGTAAAAGTCTTGTTCCTACACGGTATGTTTACTTGGCCAATACCTGGTTATACATTAATTACATCACATTTTGGAATGAGAACTCATCCAATTACAGGAGTTTATAAATTACATAGTGGTACAGATGTTGGAGCACCTATTCGGAGCAGATTTTGTGGCAATGGCTGATGGTACGGTTATATCTGCTAAATATAGCAATTCTTATGGAAATATGGTAATGATAGACCATCGGCAATAATATTGTAACTTTATATGCACATGGTTCTGAAATCTTAGTACAAACAGGACAAGTAGTAAAACAAGGAGAGCCAGTTTTAAAAGTTGGCTCAACTGGTTACTCAACAGGTGCACATGCACATTTTGAGGTTAGAATAAATGGGAGTTTTGTAAATCCTGAAACTTATTTTAAATAGGAGGTCTAAAAAATGGTTTTAATTTTCACAGATAATGAAATATTAAACAAAGATTTGAACAAAAACATTGAAAATAGTAGAGTTGTATATTATCCAGATTACATATTGGAAGAAAAAGAAGCAAATGTCTTAATTGCTACATTACAACCCAATAAGTACAATTTTAAAGACTTTATGTTTAAAGTTAGAGAAAAAAATATAAGAGTAATTTTAATTCTTGAAAATGAACAAATCCCTGAATTAAAAGATGCTCTTTTTTTAGGCATATATGACTTTATTTTTGATCCTTTTGAAATTGAAGATATAAAAAGAAAAGTGGCTATTTCTACACCATTTTCTGAAATTTCAAAATATATAGAAAAATACTTAAATTAAAGTATTATAACTATTCTAATTGAAAGGCGGTGATACAACTACATTTCAAAATTTTAATGGAAGGAGGATTTTTAGTCTTGAACAAAAAAGTAATTATAATATCAGTTACGGTTACTTTTATGATTATTGCAGTAATATCAACGTTTTTTGTGGTTAAGTATTTTATGAATAAGAACAAAATAGACTATGTGTATGAAGAATATTCAAGCGATAATACCCAAAACAGATTAGATGCTGAAAATAATAATAATGAAGCTGATTCAACTGATAATTTAATGTTACAAATTGATGGAGAAAATGTACTTGGTGTTATTAAAATTGATAAAATAAATTTTGAAGGATTAATTTATGAAGGTACTTCTATGCAAACCCTTGCAAAAGGTGTTGGTCATTTTACAAATACACCATATCTTGAGGGAAATGTATGCCTAGCAGCACATAATACTAATTCATATTGGGCTAAATTACATACTTTGTCTAATGGAGATAAGATACAGTACACTTGCTTTTTAGGCACAAAAGAATACGAAGTAAGTAATGTTTCAAAAATTAGTGAAACAGATTGGGACTCTTTGAAAAATACTGACACTAATGTATTGACACTTATTACTTGTGTAAAAGGACAAAAAGATTTAAGACTTTGTGTTCAAGCAAAAGAAATAAAATAAAAAATTTTTTCTTTTGAGCATTGTCAAAATAATATAAATGATGTTACCCTAGAAATAATAAAAAATATGAAAGGGTGATGTTTTATGAATAAGAAAAAAATTAGCATAGTAATTATTAGTATTTTAGCTTTTATAATTATTATTTGTGTAGCTTTATTTTTATATAGCAGAAATAATCAAAATTTAGAAAGCAGTGATTTACCACAAAATGAAGTAATACCAAATGATGTAGTAGAAAATACAACAGATATACAAACAGCAGAAGTTCAAGAAGATAATAATGTAGCAACTGTTGCTGAAGAACAAATGGAAGCTCAAACTACTCCTACTCAAGAAGAAAGTAATACTTCAAATAAGCCTACTGAAACCAAGCCACAAGTTGCATCAGAAAAACGAAATAATAAACAAATAGAAACAAAGCCAAAAACAACAACACAGGTGGAAACTAAGAAGGTAGAAACTCCTAAAAATACAGAGAATAAATCTACGGTTACTTCTACTAATGAAACACCTAAAAAAGAAGATTCAAAACCAACTCAAACTACAACACCAGCTAATACTGAAAAATATGTAAGAAATGATGAAATGATAAATAAAATCAGGGGTGTTATGCAAAACAATGAATCAGATTTTATGAAACAATATGGTTACAACATAGTTGTGGATAGTTCAATAAAAGCACAAACAAATCAATTTACTTATACAGAAAGTAGAGTAATAAATTATTTGAAATACAAATTTGGAACAATACGAATTTACGCTGAAGATTATTATAAAAGTGGAAATTTAATAATGACTATGTGTTATATTTTATAACTAAGAAAGCTCTATTTAAGGGGCTTTTTTTATATAGTGTTTTCTCTTATATTAAAGCCTTTCTAAATAAATATAGGAGGAATTTTTAATATGTTAAAATCAATTACAAAAAAGAGTATTGCCTTAATAATGGTACTACTAACAATATTATCTGCATTTTCAAACTTTACTTATGCTACAGAAATCAGTTCTGCTTATGTCCAAAATGGTGGAGATTGTGGTTACCATTTACAATTTTATAATAGTGCAAAAAATGTATGGTCTTATATCATTACAACGTTTGCATATTATGAAAATGGTGGCGTTCAATATCCTGCATACTGTTTAAATAGAGACTTACCCGGTGTTGGTGGTCAAGCTGCAGGAGATGCTTATTCTGTTAATGTAAATCAAGTTATAAATGATGTTAGAATTTGGAGAGTTGCAATAAATTCTTATCCATATCAAAGTCCTGAAAGTCTAGGATTAGAAAATAAGTATGATGCTTTTGTTGCTACTAAACAAAGTATCTATTGTATAATTTATGGAACGGACCCAACCACATATTATAGAGGTGGAGATTCCAGAGGTGAAGCAATAAAAAATGCTATTGTTAGATTAGTAGATATTGGTAGAAATGGCTCACAAACACCAGCTAATACAGAAGTATCTGCAAATAAAGTTGGTGGATTTACAGAAGATGGAGATTATTATTCGCAAGAATATAGTATAAATAGTCCAGTAGAAACAAGTCAGTATATAATTACTGCAACAAATGGATTGCCTAATGGAAGCAAAATAACAAATATGTCAAATAATGAACAAAATTCATTTGCTGGAAGTGAACATTTTAAAATTAAAGTTCCAAAAACTGAACTTAATAAAGACATTGATGTTACAATAACTTTACAAGCAAAATGCAAAACATACCCAGTATTTTATGGAGAGACAACTGTACCAGGAACACAAAATTACTTACTTACATTTGATCCATTTGGCGATGTAACTGGTATGGCAAAATTAAATGTTAAAACAAACACAGGAAAAATAAAAATAGTAAAAAATGATGTAGATACTAACCAACCAATAGAAGGAGTTACATTCCAACTAACAAAAAAAGATGGAACTGTAATTGCTAATAGTACAACTAATAAAAATGGTGAAGCATCTTTTTCAAATTTATATCAAGAAAATTATGTTTTAAAGGAAATATCTACAAATTCAAATTACATATTAAGTGAAAAGTCATTTGATGTAAATGTAGAATATAACCAAACGAATACACAAACTATTAAAAATGAACACAAAAAAGGAAATATTAAAGTATATAAAATAGATAAAGATAATAAAAAGGTTGTATTAGGAAATGTAGAATTTAAACTATATTCCGAAGAATTTAAGAAAATCATTGGAACATATTATACAGATGTAAATGGTGAATTGGAAATAAAAAATCTTCGTACAGGAAATTATAAACTGATAGAAACAAAAACTAACAAATGGTACAACCTTGCTAATGATACAGAAATAAAAGTAGAATGGGACAAAGAAACTACAAAAAATATTGAAAATGAACTTAAAAAAGGTCAAGTAAAAGTGATAAAAGTTGACAAAGATAATAACGAAGTAAAACTTGAAGGCGTTGAATTTGAAGTATTAGATGAAAATGACAAAGTATTAGAAAAAATTATTACTGATGAAAACGGTGAAGCCTTAACTTCAAGATATGCAATAAGAGATTTTGCTAAACTAAAATTAAGAGAAACTAAAACATTAGATACTTATGTTTTATCTGATAAAGTAGAAACAATAGAATTAAAAGAAAATCAAATTACAAATATTAAATTTGAAAACGAAAGAATAAAAGGAAAAGTAGAAATTACAAAAGTTGATTCAAAAGATGAAAATAAAAAATTAGAAGGTGCAAAATTTGGATTATATGATGAAAAAGATAATCTAATCGAAACATTAGTTACAGACAAAGATGGTATTGCAACAAGTCAAGATTTGTATAAAGGAAAATACTATCTAAAAGAATTAGAAACAGGATCAAATTATTATTTATTGAATGAAGATACATTTGAATTTGAAATTGCAAACAATGGAGAAACTATTAAGAAAACAATTAAAAACGAGCCAACTGATATAACTGTTGATGTAGATAAAACTGGAACTACTGAAATAAAACCAGGTGAAGATGTAAATTATGAATTTTCTAATGTAGCAAATAATTCTAATGTTTATTTAGACAATTTCAAATGGTATGATTATATTCCAACAGATTATATAAGATTGCAAAAAATGACTACTGGTACTTGGAATCAAGACTTGACTTATAAAGTATATTATAAAACAAATAAATCAAATGATTATGTACTATTTAAAGAAGATTTAAGCACAAATGAAAATTACGATTTAGATTTTACACAAATTGTACTTGCAGATGATGAATATATAACAGAAACTTGTTTTGATTTTGGAAAAGTAGAAAAAGGATTTAGAGAAAGCACATCTCCAACAATGAATTGTAAATCTTTTGACATACTAAAAGAAAATGACACATTTACAAACCACACTAAAACTGTTGGTACATATTTTGGAGTAACTGCTGAAGCTAATAGCAAGTGGACTACAATTACACACATTCCAGAAGAAAAACATGAAATTGTGTTACCTAGAACAGGTAAATAAAATAAGTTTTTAATCTTCCTTAAAATTACCCTTCAAAAATAAATTTATAGGAGGATTTGTAGTATGGAAATTACAGACATTAAAATTTTTAAAATTAAACAAAGGGGTGCATTACTTGGGTATGCAAATGTTATTTTTAATAACTCTTTTATTATTAGAGGTATTAAAATATTGGAAAATGAACGAAATGGAAGATTTGTTGCAATGCCTTCAAGAAGATTAAGACAAGAAAAACGAGCATATAGAGATTTGTGCCATCCACTTAATCAAGAAACAAGAGAATTATTGACAAAAGAAATTTTTGAAGCTTATGATGCACTAGAAGAAAAAGAAGAATAGTAATTATCTTAAATTTGCCCTATCATATTTAGAAAGGACCTTTTTATGATTTTAACGAAAGATTTATTAGATGATTTATTAAGTTTAGAAAATAGCATACATTCACTTACATTAGCACAAAATCCAAATAATTTACAAATAGAATCATTTTTAAGAAATTTAGAAAAAAGAAGATACAGCATATTAAACCAAATCAAGTTGTATAATAAAACAGTAACCTATGGAACTCAAAAAATAGAAACTATTAGTAATGAGTATAAAGCAAAATATGAAGATAATATACTTAAAATTTACATACCAGAGGTTATGCCATCATACAAAAATTTAAAAACACACGCATATAAAAATATTCTTTTGAATATTGCAGATAAAGTAAAAGATTATGAGGGCATATTTAAAAATCAAATATTTATCTATATTAAGATTTTTGATAAAGTGGAAAAATGGGATATTGATAATAAATTTATAAAACCTATCTTTGATAGTTTAATAATAAGTAATGTAATTGAAGATGATAATATAAATAAAGTTTTTTATTGTGCGAAAGGAGAAATTGAAGAAAATCCGCATACAGAAGTATATATTACAGATGTAAATAATTCAGTAAATTTGTTTAAAAGTATGTTAGTTTAAAATGTCATTTTTTTAGTAAATTAAAAAACTAAAATCAGGACATTTTTTATTGTATTAAAAGCCTTTGATTTCAATACTTTTAGAAAAAAACAGGACATATTTTTCTTCATAGGGTAGGTGTGTGTGAGCGTAAGCTCTCACATTGCTACCCACTGAACCATTATGAGAAATAATTTATAAGGCAGGTGGTTAAAATTAAAAGTATATTTCCGACAGATAAAAATGAGATAGATTTAGTTAAATTTATAAATACATATCAGTATCTTTCACCAAAAGATTTGCCATACTTTTTTAATACAACATATTACCCAAAAAGAATTGCAAAACTTATTCAAAATAATATTTTAAGAAGGTACAAAAGATTTCTCGTACTTGGTGAAGATGGCTATAATTTTATGAAGATACTAGGTCTTGAAACAAATAAACTAAGATATCAAGAAAAATACGCTAATAGACTAAAATTTATGAGCCATTTAGCAGCTTATTTTAGATATTCAAATGTAACCTTTACTCCATCTTTCTTAATTAAAGATAAAACCGCATTTACAGAAAGCTCCAGAAAATATATTGGAGTTTCAAATATATTTGGTACAAAGTATTTAACATATCATATCTCAAATGAGCATACTGATAAATATCTAAATTCTGTTATATATGATCTTCAAAAAGAATTAAAATACAAAAATGTAATTATTCTTATTGATGATATAGCCAGAATTGATTTTTTAAAGTTTTCTTTTGGACTTAATTCTATAATCATTTGTGGAGATACAGACAAAGCATTAGATAAAATAAAATATCTACAGCAAATAAATTGGACTAAAGTTATACAAACAGAGTTTAAAGAAAAATTAACCTTATCAGAATTTAATTTTTGTGATTATACTAATAATAAAAATTTGTATGTTTCTTGTTTCTATTTTGTAGATACTGAAAAAATAAATAGAATTAGTACATTTATGCAAAACAATACAAACAAAAAAGTAGATATTATATGTCCAAAATCTATTGTTAAATATCTTGGAAGTGAACTTGCTACTTGTAATTTTCACTTAATAGATATTGATAAGTTTATAGAAAAGGAAATAAATTTTTATGAATAAGAAAATTATTATATATATTTTTGCAATAATATTGGTGATTTTAAATTTTGTAATAGATTTTAATATAAATTCATACATAAAAATATTAAATAAATGTTTTAATCAAAATATTATTATAAGCAATTTATATTATGCTGTTATTTGTTCCATAATTGCCTTAATTTCAATTTTAATAATGGCATGTATAAAATTAGTCATCTGTTATAAAAAAGATGAAATAAAGGGCATTAAATTAAAAAAAGAAGATGGAACACATGGAACTGCAGATTGGATGTCAGAAGATGAAATTGAAAAAGTCTTAGGAAAAAATGAAACACCAGGTATTATACTGGGAAAATCAAATAATGATATTGTTAAATTACCTTTTGATAGTTACTTCAATAAAAATATAGCTGTGTTTGGCTCCAGCGGCAGTATGAAAACAATAGGATTTTTAATAACTAATTTGCTTGAGCTTTTTAAATACAAAAAATCTATCATTGTTACTGATGCAAAGGGCGAAATTTATAGAAAAACAAATAAATTATTTAGAGATGATGGATATGTTGTAAAAGTATTTAATCTTAATAATATGGCTCACTCGGACAGGTGGAATCCATTAGGCGAAAACGAAGATATTACAGACATACAAACAAGTTCAAATGTGATAATTAGTGGTACGCAAAAGAAAACTGGAAAAGATGATTTCTGGCCAAGAGCTGAAGAAAATTTACTGAAAGCATTTGAGTTCTACTTTATGGAGAATAAATTAGAGCAAAATACATTGACTGATATTTATAAAATCATTGCAAGTGGAGATATTGCAACACTTGATACAATGTTCAAAAGACTTCCACAAGAAAGTCCTGCAAGAATGAGTTACAATATATTTGCTAGTCGGTTCCGATACAATAAAAGCATCTGTTTTGACAGGTCTTGGTACTAGACTGCAAGCATTTCAAAATAAAGAATTACAAGAACTTACTAATCATACAGACATTGATTTGACTTTGCCAGGAAAAGAGCCTTGTATTTATTATGTAATAACAAGTGATATGGATTCAAGTAGAGATTTTTTAGTCTCTCTATTTTTTACATTTTTGTTTATAAAGCTTGTAAAATATGCTGATTCAACTGAAAGTGGAAAATGTAAAGTTGATGTATTCTTCTTTTTAGATGAGTTTGCGAATATTTGTCAAATACCAGATTTCAATAAAAAAATATCAACAGTTCGTAGTAGACGGACTTGCCTTAATTCCAATACTCCAAAATATTGGTCAATTAAACAATCGTTATCCAAATGGATTAGCAGATGAAATACTTGGTAATACAGATTTAAAACTTAATTTAGGTACGACAGATACCTTAACTGCAATGTATTTTTGTGATTTGCTTGGTGTTGCAACTGCAGAAACCCAAAGTATTAAGAAAGAAGTTGGAATTGATGGAGAATTAGAATTTGGACAAAAAAATATATCTACATTAGAAAGAAATTTATTAAATCCTGATGAAATAATTAGAATACCAAGTTTTAAGTTAATGGTTATTATTAGAGGCAATAAACCATTGTTACTACAAAAGATGATATATACTGAACATCCACTTGCTAAAAAATTGCAAGATGTTTCTGTTCTTACATATATTCCAGATTGGAATAATAATATTGAAGTTCCTAAAACAATAGAAAAAAAAGAAAAGAAAGTTGTTACAAAGCAAAATAAAATAAAAAAAGAGCAAGAATATGAAGATATTACATTTGATAACTTTTAAATTTTAAGCATTTATCAATATTGATAGATGCTTTTTAAGGTGGTGAAATTTTTGGAAGATACACATATAAAAGAAATTTTGAGAAGTAAAGAAGAAAAAAGAATATTAACTCGGTTTAATTACAGGAATTGAAGATGAATATTACCTAAAAAATGAACATATTGCTTGTGCCATTGTTTGGTATTATGATGTAAAAATTCTTATTCCAGTAAATTTGTTAGTACAAAAAAGTACAAGTAAATCAATAATTAGAGGAATGCTTGGTGCTGAAATTGACTTTATTGTACTTGAGTATGATAGTATTTCTAACATAGCAATAGCAAGTAGAATTGAAGCTATGGAATTAAGATCAAGTATAGAAATTCCAAAATTAAAACAAAATGATACCATAAAAGTACGAATTATTGCTGTTGGAATTAAACATATTTTAGTTGATATGTATGGAAAAGAAGTAATTATTAAGGCTCAAAATCTAAAACATATTTATATTGTAAATTGCAAGGATATATACAAAGTTGGAGAATATCTAAGAGTAAAGATAAAAAAATTAGATATAGAAAATAACATATATGAATTGTCTGCAAAAGAATTTGAGGAAAACCCATTTAAAAATATACGAAAATATCTTGTTTTAAATGGTGAATATACTGGAACTGTAATTGCTTTTCCAAAAGGTAATTCTGGAGTATTAGTACAATTAGATAATTCAAAAGTTACAACATTGTGTAGAATTCCTGCAAGATTTAATAATTATCCACATTTTAATGATAAAGTGTTGATAAAAGTTACAGAAATAAACGAAAATAGGAAATTTATATATAGTTATTTGATGAGACTTATTTAACTTTTTTACGGGAGGTTTTTATATGAATGATGAATTAAAAATTATAAATTTTATACAGGATTTTGGATGCGTTACATTAAAACAATTACAAATATTATTTAATAGGCCAAACGATAATTTTAAGAACATATTATCAAGTAACATTATCAGTAAAAAGAATGATATATTTGTTCATAATACTGCTACTATTGATATGAAAATGATATATGCAATAGATATTTTGTGTAAATATAAAAAAAGATTTAAGTATTTTCATAAAGGATTTGATCCTGTGTATATTACTTTTCTAAGTAAAGAAAACTTGCTATACAATATAATTGTAACAGATAAAGCAAGCGAAAAAGGTATTTTAAAACTATTAAAAATAAATAGTCCTTCTATTCCTGAAGCAGATAGACTAATTTTATTATTCCAAGACGATAGCTGTTTGAATAATGTTATTTGTAATACACAATTTGCTTATTGTATTTATCCTGATATGAAAATATTAAATAAAAGAAAAAAATAATTGCTTTATAGCCTTTATAATGCTATATTATAAAAGAATTCATATATTTATATATTACTAAATCAAAAAGCAGGTATTTTAATTTTCATTAAAATCCTGCTTATTTTATTCATACATTATTTTAATTCATATTCTTCTATATAATATGGATTAAGTTCGCCATTAGTTGTGCTTTGATTTTTGCCTTTATCAGTATTCGTTAATTTTTTTAAATCATTACTAACTTCAAAATTATATGTTTCTTCATAATTGTTACGATAAAAGGAAAAAGTTAAACTTTTCATTTTAGAACTATATGTATATGTCCCTCTAAAAGAATTGTATGTCATTGTTCCATCTTTATAAAATATTAATGTGTTTTTAGTTGGCAAATAACTAAAATCAAAAGAATCTTTTGGTGTTATATATTCTGTATCATCACTATAATTATAATATTTCTTTCCACCAATATATTCACCTTCTAAAAATGACTGATTACTTTTAGTATTTGTTATTACAAAGTAGATATTAAAGCTAATACTAATTGTTAATGCTATCAATATTAGTGCTACAAGTATTTTTTTCAATTTTTATTCCCCCTTAATAAAATTATAATATCACAATATAAATTTATATTCAATATAAGTGATACCTAAAAAATTTAACTTTTTCTAATTAAAATTCAAAAATTTGCTCTGTTTTATATTTTTGTTTATATTCTGTTATTGCTCCTATTACTCTTTTTCTAAAATCTGCACTTAAAATATAAGGCAAATATATAATATTTAAATTGCCATTGTTGCAAAATATATAGCTAAAATATTCATCTATATTATAATTTTTATCAATATAATCATTTATTGCATATATAAACCAACTCATATAAAATTTAAAGTCATCACTTTTATATGCCTCTATATTAAAATTCATCAAAAAATCTTTTTCCTTTTTCAAAAAATACCTCAAAAATTTTTCTTCTTTCCATCTTTCTAATTTTGTATTCATTTATTATTACCTCCTAATAGGGCAACAAATACTTTATTTATGCTATATTTAATTTGATTTATTATTTACATTTTTTAATAAATTTGGTACATAAATTGCATGTTTATTGCTCATTTTCAATTATCTTTGTATATTTATTTATTAAATATTTAAAATATTTTAAGTTTAAATCGACTTTTAATGACTTCTTGTCTTTATCTGTTAATATGTCATAATATATAGCATTTTTGGTGCAGATATATTTTACAATATCATTTTCTGAAATATGTTGGAATTTTAAGTAGCTATAATCAAATATATTTAGTGAAACTATTATAAGCTCTTGCTCAGACATACCATAATAATGCTCTGAAAGTTCTTGCTTGATGCTATTTATAAGTTCTCTTGAATCATTATTTCTTACAATTTTATCATATTCATTAAATTTCATTTGAAATAAAATTTCTTCATCTATTTTAGCTGAAATATCAAATATTTTCTTTATATCTAAATCTTCATTTTTTATAGCATCTTCTAATTCTTTTTTTGATTTTTCTAGTTCTAAACTCATATTTTTTCTCCTTTTATAGGTGTAGCCTATAATTTTTACTATTCATTTTACATTTTTTATAGTTTAAAACTATAATATTATAAAAAATTATAGTTTTAATATAATTCATTTTTTTACCATATTTTACTATACTATCATATAGGGGTAGTATTATGGAAAATATAGAAAATACAAATAGTGCTGGTAATACTACACTAGGTCAAAACATTAGAAACATTAGAAAAAGACTCAATTTGACACAAGAAGAATTTGCTGAAAAATTAAACTTAAATCCGCAATTTGTTTCTCAAGTGGAAACCGGTAAAGTAGGAATAAGTATAGATACCTTAATAAATATCTGTAACTTAGCAAATTGTTCATCTGTTGCAATTTTTCATGGAGTTCTAAAATCTCCTAGTGTTGTTGAAAATTATGAACTTTTAACAAGTCGAGATAAGTCCATAATAGATCAAATGATTACTTGCCTTTTAAATACTAAATAATTAAATTCACTAACGATTATTGGGGAATAGTTGTTGGTGAATTTTTTTGTTTTTCAACAGGGACAATGAATAATATCTCATTAATTTCTTCATCAATATATTTATTCAAATATTCTTTTATATTTTTTTTACTTTTCTTTTCACTGTATTGTTCTTTTCCGTCGAATCTAAGGATTTTGTAATATTTGTCATTCAAAAGATTACCTCCTTTCGTGAATAAATTTATAAAAAATGTATATTCTAGTCTAATGTCGAGGCTCTCTCGATATGATAACAAAAAAATGTAATAAAATCAATAATATTAGTTTATTGTGAAGGAAATCTTTGGAAAATGAAAAAGTATGAGGGTAAAAAAAGTAATGTCATAGGTAATTTAATAAAGAAATATAGAGAAGAAAAAGGACTTGAAAAGATAGAAGTTAGTAGGTTGCTACAATTACATGCTGTTTATCTTGATTCAACAGAATTAAAAAGAATTGAAGATGGTACGCAAATTGTAAAAGATTTCGAATTGATAGGCTTATGTAAAGTTCTTGATGTTAACTATGATGATTTAAAAAATTGTATAGAATAAAGTAAAAGATAGCAGAAATTTGCTATCTTTATTTTTAACTACAACTTGTAATTTATATTACTTATTATAAAAATGATTATGTTCTATTAAGTAAGCATTATTTGTTTTAACCCAATCATTCATAGCTT
Source organism: Clostridium sp. 27_14 (assembly GCA_001916035.1). Taxonomy (GTDB): domain Bacteria; phylum Bacillota; class Clostridia; order TANB77; family CAG-508; genus CAG-269. The sequence continues at coordinate 18,870 of MNRQ01000008.1, forward strand.
TTGATTTCGGAATTTTCATTTCAATTTTTTCATTTTCTAGCTGTAATTGTATTTCATCTTCCATAATTAATCCTTTTTTAAAATTAAATCCTTTTAAATCATTCCATGATATAAATGATTTACCTATAATGCTATATTTATTATTCATATCTAATGGAAAAAAGCTTATTCCTTCATTATCAAAATATATAAAGAATGGTTGAAATTGTTCAAAAGAATATACAGTTATACCTGGTAATGGTAAAATCCATTTTGTTTTCATTTTAGGATGACCAAAAGTAATTGCCTTTTCATCCTTTAATTCAAATTTTTTAATTAACTCTTTTAATCTTTCTTCTAACATTTTATTTTCCTCCTTACAAACAAATTACTATTTGTCTTCATATTATATATCATAAAACAAATTATTTATCAATATAATAGTAAATAAAAAAATAGCCTACTCCTAAGTAAGAGTAAGCTATAAAACAATTCTTTTTACACACAAATTATGCGACTTTTCTTAATGAATATAATGTTAAAAAATCTTTATCTAATACATCCTTAAAATCAGTTATTGCTTTAGTTTCGAGGTTATAACCAAGTGGTATTAAATCTTTAAAAACTCTATTTATAATATAGTCTAAATTATCATTCTGACCAATTTTAAAAGCAAATATAATATTATCAACATTAGTAGATTCAATAACTTTTAATATTTGATATGAATTACTAATGTTAGAAAATGCAATCATTGGTACATTTAAACTTGCCTTAATATAGTTTCCTAACAAGAAATTATCAGTTAGTACAACAGTATCAGTATTTTCATCAATATTATTTTTACTTAATAGATTTTTAGTCCCAGTACCGTTAATTTTATCTTTACTAGAAAACCACATGTCTTTTGTATTATTAAAAGGCTTATCCAAATGTATTGATAATGCTTGTATTTTATGTTCTTCATCAAATATTGGTATAAATATTCCTTTACCTGCAGAAAAAGTCCATCTAAAATCTGCTTCTTGATAAAATCCAGGTATTCCAGATAAATCATACATCTTTGACAATCTATATGCAATTAACCTTCTATGAATACTTTTGTTGGGTATTGTCCTATACATCTGTTCTTCAATAGTAGAATTTAAAAATCCAAGTCTATTTAGTGCTAATCTTGAGCTTTTTTCAAGTTTTAACATATTTAAAAAAGTTCTATAAACTGCATCTCTTTTATCTATATCTGCAATTTCATTTATAGGACTTATTGTTATGTTACTTTTTTGAATAGAAAAACATTCTCTATCTAACAATTCTCTATATGCCTTCTTATTATCTATACCTTTAACACGAGCATATAATCCTACTGAATATCCGTCCAGCACCACAACGACTACAACAATATTTGTTGTTTGTAGTATTTAAACTTAATGTGGCAATTTTTGAATTTTTATTATATCCACAAAATGGACAAATTGCTTTAACTTCTGTATGTTTATCATCTGTTATTTCTAAGCATAAATGATATGCTACATTTAATATATTTATATGCCTTGCGACTTCTATATAATCTTCTATTTGCATTTTTACAAATCCTTTCTATACAGCTATTCGTATATTTCTATTATTGATATCATCTTCTAATCTTTTTATAAATTTATTAGCTGTTTTTTGTATTTTATCTCCTAATTCCATAAGTATTTTTATATCATCTTTTATATAAGATGTAATATAATTAAAACTACACATTGATGTATCTAAATTAAAATAATCAGCTACAATGTAAGCAACTGATTCAACAAATGTTTCTGATAAATTTCTATCTTTTTTATAGTCAAAATCATCATATAATGCATGAGTAAGTTCATGAAGTAGTGTAGCAACTTTATCATCAATAGATAAATCTTTTTTTAGTGCAATATATTTTCCTTTTGGACTCCAATAACCTTGTGTACTACCAAAAATTTCAATCTCTTTAATAGGGAATGGGGAAAAGGACTTTAAATAATTAAATAGTTCTATGTTATTATTTGTATTTAATTTATCATCTTCCATTGGTAATGATTCACCAACTGTTTGTGAGATATCATAAACATAAGTTGCTCTATAAGTTAGATATTCTATTGTTTGCTTTTGCTCTTTTTCCTCACTATTTAATAAGCTATTTTGACCTTCAATAGTAGTATTTTTTTCATATTTTCGTTTAATAGGGTATATTATTTGTATTCCTTTTGATCCATATTTTAATTTTCTTCCCATACTTTGCCAAGTTTTAAATCCAGCAACTTTTGTTGCATTTGGCATTTGAGAATATATAAGAACAATATTATTAAAACTATAAGAATGAAAATTTTTACTAAACTTTAAAAATTTTGCATACTCTCCAGATTCTATTATATTTGTTACTCCAGTTTGAATTTTATTAAATATATCTTTTATTTTTGTCTCTTTATTGTTTGATTTTGTGGTCATATTAAGCAGCTCCTTTCAATACATTTTGTTCCCAACTTTTTAAAAATTGTAATTGTTGGTCTGTTGGACATTTATTATTTTTAATTCTACTTTGCACTACCTTATTATGTCGTACTTCAACTGTTACAAGGGATTTGTCAGGCTTCTTAGCATTTCTCATAAAATAAATATCACAAAAACCTTCAGCATATTTTTCTGCATATGTTCGTACACAATTATTTTGTTGTGAACTTTCATTTTGTAAATCTTTTATGCTTGTTGCAGGAAGTACAATAAATTTGCCATCATTGAATGTATTTTTCAACAATTCATTACTTCGTTTTACTATTGCCAAATTTATAATTTTTTTATTGTTAATTTCGTATTGTTTTTCTAATTCATCATGGGATTCTTTTAAATTTTTAGGGAAAGCATATCTATTATTTTTTAAGTCTAGTCCTAATAATTTAGCAAATCGTAAATAGTCTTTATACATATGAATATCTATTTTATGGTGTTTCATTTTTGAATATTGTATAAAACGGTCTAATTTTATATATTTTGAAATTTCTTCAAAAGTATCTATTTCATCATTATAATAACTAGCAAAAGTTTCTAAATAATGAATCTTTTTTATATTGGGTTCTTGTA
>MNRQ01000009.1:0-58360 GCA_001916035.1 Clostridium sp. 27_14
TGTTTATTTTTGGTCATTTAAACAATATCATTTTTGTGCTCTCTTTTCAATATTTTATTTTCAATGTATTTGTGACATATCTATTTTAAACCTATAATTGCTTCAATAAATTCATCTTGATATTTAAATATTATGTTTATATTACCATTATCATGAACTTGTATATCTTCTATTAATTCATTTATAATAATATTATCTAATTTATCAATATGCATATTCTTTTCAAATTTTCTTATCCATTCTTCATTGCTTTTTATTTTTAATTCTTCAGAATCTAAATTTCTTATTAATTCTTCTTGTTCATCTCCTAAAATTTCATGGTCATCATCATTAATTTTTAATTCTGCATTTATACTATCAAGTTTTCTCTGCTTATCTTTTAGTTCTTGTTCTTGAGGAAACTCTTTTTGACTTTCTACTTTTGCATTTTCTAATTGCAATTTGGTATTATCAAGTTTCTCTCGTTCTAGTGGAATATCTCTTGCTATGTTTTCTAAGCAATTGTTAATTCTTATAATATTACCACCTGCATCTACACCTAAATCAATAGTATAACTAAATTTATTCTTCAGCTTTAATTTTATATTTCTAGTAACAGAATCAAAGCTAATTTCCATTTTGAAACCTCTGTATTCTCCAATTTCTCGTACTTCCATACTCTTTAATAATTGAGTACATTCTAAAAGTTTCTTTCCTGCATCTGCTTTTTCAGAATATTCTTTACCATCAATTATCATTGGAGAAAAACCATCCATATTAGGTTTAGTATATTCTTGTAGCTTTATAGTATCTTCTTCCATTGCAGCAATTTTATTATTTAATCTTGTAATTTCTTCAGGATAATGTTTTAACACTTTATCTTGCAAAGCATACTTTTGATTCATAAAGTTTTGTCTTAATAATTTAAGTTTAGATATTTCACTATCTAAATTAGTCTTTTCTAAAATTAAAGGATTACCTGTTGCTAATGCTTTTATTTCTCCATAAGATAGAGCTTTTTCATCTATATCTTCCATTGTTCTTGCAGGTGTTTTAGAGGTCATTATTTGAGATATAAACTTCTGTTTTTGTTCAACTAATTGATACATATAAGCATCAAATGTCTTTTCAGTAACATAAGAATATACAAATACTTTTTCATTCTCATTTCCCTGTCTTATCATTCTGCCGTTTCTTTGTGTTAAATTGCTTGGTTTCCAGGCACAATCTAAATGATGTAGTGCAATTAGTTTATCTTGTACATTAGTTCCTGCACCCATTTTTGAAGTAGAACCCATTAACACTCTAACTTCTCCCTGTCTTACCTTACTAAATAGTTCTTTTTTCTTTGTTTCATTATCTGCCTCATGAATAAAAGCTATTTCTTCTTCGGGAATACCTTTTTGTATAAGTTTTGTTTTAAGTTCATTATAAACATCTGTAAATTCTTCCTTTTGTTGCTTTCATCGCTTGTCCTACCAAAAATCCTAATGCTCTATCTTTTCCAGCTTTAAAATCTGCTATTGATTGTGGATTTGCTGATAAAACTTGTAATACTACATCTTTTATAGCATTTTCATCTGATATCTGAATCCAGCCTTTTTCTTTTATTATGTCTTTTGGACTTCTTGGATTTTCAAATAATTCATCTAATACTTTTTTGCCTATGCTTGAACTTATTGTTCCTGCATCAATTAGTTCTACTAATTCTGCTAATTGTTCTGCTGTAAATGAAATCTGTTCTGGTTCGATTTCTTTTTCGTTTAATATTCTAGCTATGTCTGAATTTAACCAGTTACATACGGCTTTATAGTTCTTGCATATTTTCCCTGTTTTTCAAAAATGTCTGATAATGCTTTTGAGCTTGTTAAATAGTTGCTATCTTTTTCAGATAAGTGTAACTCAGAAATGTATCTTGCTTTTCTGCTTTCTGGCATTTCTGGTAGTTCTTTTCTTATATTTTCAATATATTAATCTGATAATCGTATTGCATAGTTTTTTCTATCATTTTTACTATCTTGTGATATTGAGCAATTTGTTGCAAGTCCTGCTTTTACTGCATATTCAACAACTTTTTCATTTAGTACTGGTAATGCTCCTGGCATTGCCATACATACTGGACATACATGTGTATTTGGATCAGCACCAAATTCTGTTGGACATGAGCAAAATATCTTTGTTTTTGTTGATAATTCCGCATGTACTTCTAGTCCAATTATCTCTTCATAATCCTGGTTTGCCATTATTTTTCCTCCTATTATTAATCACTTATTATTCCATAAGCATATTTCATTGATAGTATTCTTTCTACTGCATTATCTATCAATTCTATATCTATTTTTCCCGCATTTATTTCATCTAAAACTTCTTGCTTTTGTGCTAAAAAGTCTGATGATATTATCATGTCATTTCCTGCTAATACAGCTTGCACAGCTGTTTCATTATTTTCTGCATATTTTTTTACAGCATCCATTGCTAAGTCATCTGTAATAACTACTCCTGTAAAGTTTAATTTATTTCTTAAAATTTCATGTACATTTTTTGATAATGATGCTGGCATTGTACTATCCATGCATTTTACTATATTATGATTTACTAGTATACATGGAGTTCCATTTTGTATTCCACTTTGAAAAGGTATAAAATCTGTTTGTTCAAATTCTTCCATTGTTCTTTCGTCTATTGCTATTCCTGTATGTGTATCAACATTATCTCCATATCCAGGAAAGTGTTTAAGTACTGATATTATATTTGACTGTTTCATATTTTTTACAATTTCTGCAATGTAATTTGCTGTTGTTTGAACATCTTGTCCTAAAGTTCTTTTATAAATGAATGCATTGGTATTTGATGTAATATCTGCAACTGGTGCTAAATTCATATTAATTCCAAGACTTTTTAGCAATCCTGATTTTTCTTCTGAGTCTTGCAATACTGCATCTATTCCACCTTTATTATAAATTTCCTGTGGTGATAAAAACTTAGAGCTTCTAAATGCTTTATGGGAACTTACTCTTACAACTGTTCCTCCTTCTTCATCTACTCCTAATATCATTTTTATTTTGCTTGCTTTTTGATTGTTTTCAAGCTCAGAAATTATTTTGCTTTTGGTCTTATTATCAAAATCTCTTCCAAATAAAATATAGCCACCGGGTTTTCCATCTTCAATCTCATTTGTTACTCCTGAAGATGGATATCTTGCTAAAAACATTTGTCCAACTTTTTCTTCTAAAGTCATTTTGCTCATTATTTGCTTGACTTTTTCTTTGCATTCAATTATTGAACTGTTATCAGTTACTTTATTATTTTTATTTACTACATTACTTATATAATTCTCATTTATATTATTTGTAGTTTCATCTATTATATTATTGTTTATATTATTTGTAGTTTCATCTATTATATTATTGTTTATATTATTTTGTTCAACTTTATTATTAATTATATCAATAGCTATAAATATAGCTACAATTATAAGACAAATCACAATGATTTTTACAGATTTTTTCATCTTTATCTCCAATTATTTTATTTTTTGAATTCTGGTTTATGATTTTGTTTAAATTGTATTTTCTGTTCAAATGTGTAAGCTGCATTTAGTAGTTTAGCTTCACTGAATCTATCTCCTATTAATTGCATTCCTACTGGCATTCCATTTTTATCTACTCCGCAAGGTATCGAGATTGCAGGTACACTTGCGATGTTTATTGAAACTGTACAGATATCTGCTAGATACATTTCAATTGGATTATTTGATTTTGATCCAATCTCAAATGCTGTTGTTGGTGCTACTGGAGTTAATAATACATCATATTTTTTAAAATTTTCATCAAATTGCTTTTTTACGAATGTACGAACTTTTTGTGCTTTTTTATAATATGCATCATAATATCCTGATGATAATACATAAGTTCCAAGAATTATTCTTCTCTTTACTTCTTCTCCGAAAGCTTCTGTTCTTGACTTTCTGTATAATTCTTTTAGATTTGTAAAGTCTTTTGCTCTATATCCATATCGTATTCCATCAAATCTGCCTAAATTTGAACTTGTTTCTGCACATGCAATTATATAATATGTTGCTAAAGCATATTCAGCTATGTCTAGTGAACATTCTTCAACTTTTGCTCCTAATTGTTTATATGTCTCTATTGCATTTTGTAGCTGCTCTTTAACATCATCTTGTATTCCTTCTCCAAAGAATTCTTTTGGTACTCCAATTCTTAATCCTTTTACATCATTTTTTAATGCTGCTACATAATCCTCTTTTGGTCTATCGTATGATGTAGAGTCTTTTTCATCATGTCCTGTTATTATATTTAATAACATTGCTGAATCTCGTACATCTTTTGTGATGGGTCCAATTTGATCTAGTGATGATGCAAATGCAACTAATCCATATCTTGAAACTAATCCATAAGTTGGTTTTAATCCTACTACTCCACAAAATGCTGCTGGTTCACGTATTGATCCTCCTGTGTCTGAGCCAAGTGCCCATGGTACCAGTTTATATTTGTTTTATTTTCATTATTCATTAGTCGCATCTCCTTTTTCATTAATAGCATACTGTGGCAAATTAGAGGGTATTACACATTTATCTGTTGGAATTCCCTTTGTATCTAAAATTTTCATAAGTGCAACGCTTAATGCTGCATTTTGCATAACTCTTTTTCTCATTTCTATTATTGCATGTGGGTTGTTTATATCTATATCATCAATTTTTTGAATACGTTTTCTAAACATTCTTCTCCATTCCTCAATATTCCACTGTCCATTATATTCTCCCCATAAATATTCTTCAAGTTTTCTTGAAGCAATTATAACTTCTTTGATTTGTTCTTCCTCATCGGTGAATATTTCTTTACTCATTTTTACTACCATACTTTCTTAAATATTTTCTGCTATAAAGTTTACTACGTCTTGTTCATCTTGTTTCATTGCTTCTTTTTCTTCTTCAGTTATTTCTGCAAGGTATTTATTGTTTTTTGTGTTCTTTGTTATTGAGTCTAAAGGGTATCCTGTGCTTATTTTCTTACATACCTTGTCTACTAGATATATTCCTTCTTTGGTCCAAGTGTATGTGCTTTCTTTTCCACTTTCGTTTATTACAGCTATTCCATAAACCCATTTTGCGTTTATTTTTCCGTTTTTTCCGTATTTTTTTACTAGTTTTGTGTAGTGTTCTATCATTTCTTCGTCGTCTAGCTCTTTTCCTTCTACTCTTCTTACATATAATCCTGGTTGTTTTTCTTCTGGAACATTTTCTAAATATAGTGCGTCATCCATTCCTATTGAAATTCTTCCTGTAACATCATAACATTCTCTTACTTTTTTTAGTGCATTTTCTATTACATTTTTTCCGTCTTCTTTTACGTTTATTTTTATTCCTATGTCTCTTAATGCTAATACTTCTACACCTTTTTTTGCTAGTCCTTTTGAAAATCTTTTTGCTTTTGTAGGATTTCCTGTTGCAAATATTATTTGTTTCATTAAAAATCTCTTCCTTTCCTGATTGTTAAATGTTTAGATGATTGAATAGTTTTTATTTTTTGTTTTTCCTATTCATTTTATCTTTTTAGTTCTATTTTTCTTTTTTATTATAATGTTCTATAGTTATTTTTGTCTGCTCTTTCGTCCATTTTTCTATCAAATTGTTCGTTTTTGTAAAACCAGTCTGTTTTTTTGTCTACTGGATGTGCCATTCTTCCTTTGTCTAATAGTAAATCTATTAGTACTGCTATTGGTATTATTATTCCTATTATTGAAAAGAATAGGCTTGACATTTGTGAAAGTGTTAATACTTCATTGTTTGCTAGTATTTTTACTTTTTCTGTTATGTCTGCTCCAAAATATACTCCATAAATTCCTAAGTATAGGGCTGCTCCTAATACTTTTCTTTTTACTACTAATATTGCGCATATTAAAAATGCAAATAGTATTATTATTTCAAAGTTCATATTTAGTGGTGCTACTATAAATTCTTTTCCTAATTGTGCCATTAATACTACTATTACTCTAAATATCCAATACATTATCATAAACATTACTACTAAATATGTTGATAGTTTTTTCATTTTTTCTTTCCTTCTTTCTTTTTTATTTTTAAAGGTATGTATAGTTTTTTTCATGTCTTTTGTTATTTTGGGTGTTGTTTTTTACTTTGTTTTTTTATTTTATTTTTTAAATGTCAAAGAGGTGAAGATTATCTCCACCTCTCCTCCTTTTTGATTAATCTACGAAATCAAAATCATCTTTAAATCTTTCTTTGAATATTTCGAATACTTTGTTTAGTATTTCTTCATCTTCAACGCTAACATATGATTCTTCTTCTGAATCTTCGTCTGTATCTTCAACTTTTAATATTACAACTTCGCCTTCTTCTTCAACTCCGTCGTCAATTACTGGTAGTAAGATGACATATTCTTCATCATCTAATTCTACTAAATCTAAAAATTCAAATTTTACTTCGTTTCCGTCTTCATCATTTAATATTACTATATTATCTAAATCTTCTCCTTCATATCCTTCGTCCATGTTTTATTTCTCCTTTCAATTTTTATTATAATATTAATATCTACAAATTTAAAATTTCTATACTAATATCATTCATATAATAACCTATTTTTTGTTTTTTTGCAACTGTTTTATTTAATTTTGTTGATTTATAAATGTTTCTAAAATGTATACTGCTGATATTGTGTCTACTATTGATTTTTTCTTTTTTGGATTTATTTCTAAGTAGTTCATTGTTTTGTGTGCTGCTACTGTTGTTAGTCTTTCGTCTACAGTTGCTATTTTTTTGTCTGGATATTTGCATTTTAGTTTGTGTATAAATTTTTCTGTTACTTCTGCTCTTTCTGTTTTTGTTCCATTCATATTATATGGCATTCCTATTACTATTGTTTTTACTTCGTATTGTTCAAATATTTCGTCTAGTCTTCTTAATATAATTTTGTCAGAGTTGTTTCTTTGAATTGTTTCTAGTCCTTGTGCTGTTATGTTTAGTGCGTCTGTTATTGCTATTCCAACTCTTGCGTCTCCATAGTCTATGCTTAATATTCTACTCATCTTCTATACCTATATAACTTTTTACCATTTTTTCTAATAGTTCGTCTCTTTCTATTGTTCTTATTTTGTTTCTTGCATCGTGATAGCTTGTAATATATGTTGGGTCTCCTGATAGTATGTATCCTACTAATTGGTTAATTGGGTTATATCCTTTTTCTTGTAATGCTTCATATACTTCTTTTAGTATTTCTTTTGTTCTTAAGTTTTCTATTTTTTCTACTTCAAAATGCATTGTTTTATCAAATTCCATTGCATTCCCTCCTTACTTTTTTGATTTTCTGTTGTTTATTTTTTGCCAAGCCTTGCTTTTGCTTGTTTATTTTTTATTTTGTGATGTGTGTTTTCTTGGTAATCTTTAAATTTTGTGATATTTTTTTGTTATTTTAGATCTTTGTTATGTCACTTTCATTTTTACTTGCATTGTCTATATATTCTTCTAGTTTTTTTAGTACTTCTTCTAGTCCTGTTCCTTTATAATATGTTGATATTGCAAAGTTTAATCTTGGTGTTACTTCTATTTTTTCTTTGTTGTTTTTTGTTTCTTCGTCTTCTTGGTTTGGTAATGCTATTTTCATTTTTTCTAGTGAGTTTTTTAAGTCGTTTAAGAAGTCTGCTACTCCACTAATTTCTACTCCTGAAAATGCTATTACAAATTTGGGTCCCATATATCTTACAAATACATAGTCTGATGCTATGTTTTTTTGTATATATGCACTTACTTGTGTTACTACTTCGTTTCCTAGTTCTCTTGAATATATTTTATTTATTTCTTCAAGGTTTGCTATTCTGAACATGCATATTGTTGATGTTGTGTGTTGGTCTATTATTCTTTTTCCTTCTCCATATAAGTATTCTTCTGAATTTAATCCTGTAAATAAGTCTTTTCTTACTATACTTTCTAATGTTTTTTGGTGTACTACAGTTTTTAATACTGATACTATATTGTCTTTTATTACTTCTAAGACTGCTGTGTCTACATTGTCAAAATCGTGTGGTGTTCCACTTTCTATAATCCAATATCCTATATAAACATTGTCTATATACAATGGGAAAAATATGGCTGATTTTGCTCTTCCAAATTCCATTTGTTGATATGGTAATCTTTCTTTTTCGTTATTTACTGTTACATATTTTGGAGTGGCTGTTGTAATACTGTCTTTAAACATGTCTATATTTTGTAGTGACCTTAAAGAGTTCCAGTGTCTTTTATCAACATTTGATGCTTTTACCATATATTCTGCTCCGTCAAATACAACTATTGTTGAATATTTTATTTCGTATTTTTCTATTAGTATTTCATTAATCTTTTTTATCTTATCATCTACACTTGATGTTTCTCCTATTGCATTCATAAAGTCTTGTACAACTGATAGGTTTGTTATTTTTTGATTAATATTGCGAAATGTCTGTATTTTTTTATGTATTGTTAAATTGTAGATTATAAGACCTATTATAGCAACAATTAATACTACAACTATTCCCATTAACACAATGCTTTCCTCCTTATTTTAATACTTTCTCATTTGCTCCAATGTTGAGTTTATACTTGGTGAAAATCCATTTCCATTTACTGTTGGTGGTCTATAACTTGTTGTTCCTGCTGTGTTTTTGTATATCATATTTGCTAATTCTGTTAGTATTTGTATGATATTTTTTGGATATCCTTTTAATGATATTTCACAATCTATTAATCCATCTAAATATTTTACATATACTTGTTCGTCAAATGGTATTGATATGTATTTTATAAGATTTTTGTCAAATAATTCTACCATGTATGTCATTGCTGGATCATTGTATGATGACATTCCTCCTATAATTACTTTTTCACTAGCCTTTTTTAACTTTTCTACTTTGTTTAATATTATTCTTAATTTTTTTTCGTCTAGTATATTTTTTGATCTTAGTTCATTTAAAAATGATGTTAATGGTTGTATTGTTAGTACATCCATTGATTGCACTAGATATATTTCTTGTGCATAAGAGAAATATGATAGTGGTGTTTTAAAGTCGCAATCTATTAATACTACTGAATAATTTTTTACTAGGGTTTGTAATATTTCTCCTGCATTTTCTATTATTTCATTATCGTCTGGTAATGATGTATATACTGTTAGATTTTTGTTTGCTTGTATTCCTTTTGGATTTCCGTTTATTAGGTTTTGGAAACAATATATTGCTGTGTTTCTTAGGTCTTCTATATTATTTGTGTATACATAATATGAATTTCTGTTTTGTGTTAAGTCTAATATTGCTGTTGAAATTCCATGTGTTGATAATATTTGTGCTACATTGTTTACTATAAATGATGTTCCATTTTTGCTTGTTCCCACAAAACATGCTAATTTCTTGTTTCCTGTTAATAATGATGATATGTCTATTTCTGTGTTTATTGTTTGTTCTGTTTTTGATATTTGTCCTATTGTATTTATTGGTCTTATTTCGTTTTCTTTTGGTTCTATTGTTTCTTTCATTCCTAGTTCTTCTGCTTTTTCTTCTAGTCCTGGCATTATTATGTTTTCTTCTTGTTCTTCTTCTAATCCTGGCATTACTAAATTTTCTTCTTGTTTTGTTGTTTCTTCTATACCTGGCATTATTAGATCTTCTTCATCTTGTATTTGCAATTGATTTTCATCTTCAGTGTTCTTTTTTGGTCTTCCTCTTTTCTTTTTTGGTGCGTCTTCTTCTGGTAGTGGATTTTTTCTTGGTCTTCCTCTTCCTCTTTTGGGTGCTGGTTTTGATTCTACCTCTTCTGTTTTTTCTTCTGTTTCTGCTATTCTTAAATTTTCTTCTTGTTTTGTTGTTTTTGTTTGTTGTGTTTGTACAAATCCATTTTCATTTTTTACATAAGTGTTTATTTCTCTTTCTATTTGTTTTAATGGATCTTCTTCTTCTTTGTTTTCTTCTACTGGTTTTGGTTTTGTTAGTTTTTTGGTGTTTTGTAAGTTTACTGCATTTGGTATTACTACTGGTTTTGATAATAATGTTTCTTTTGTGTTTACTGTTTTTAGAAGTTTTTCACTTGTTCCGTTTGCTTCTTCATTGTGTTTTCCTTTTCTTAGTTTGTCTGTTACTTTTGAGTTGAATGACATTACTTTTTGATATTTTGGTGATTTTTCTTCTAGTACTGCTCTTACATTTAATGGTAAGAATTTGCAAATTATTCTTAGTTGTACATCATTGTATTGTGATGCTATATTATCAAAACTTTCTAAGTATTTTTCTTCGTTTTTTCCTAGTCTTTTATAATGTGCTAGTATATTTTGTATTTCTACTTCACTTACATCGTTTTCGTTTTCTGGTTTGTAGTTTACATCTTCTGAGTCTATTTTATAATATATTTTTGCTTCTTTTTTTGAACGTGGTTTGTTTATTAATTTGCATAGCTCATCAATGTTTCTGTCTGGTCCTAATAGTGCATCATATATACTTATTCCAAATAGTTTTATTAGCATTTGTTCTGATTTTGTTCTTCTGTCTGCGCATATTAATATTATTGGTATGTTGTCTCCTTGATAGTTTGATGCTTCATCACTTATACTGTCTAATTTTTCAAAGATGAATTTGTCTATTTGATCATATTGGTTACTTGTAAAGTTTTCTAAATCTTCACTAATAACTATTCTATCATATGTTTTGTCTTTTTGTAATTCTTTTAAAATTGCATTAAAGTAATAAACATTTTTATATGAAATTATTTCTTTATATTCTCTTTGATATTTTTTTACAATGTTTTCTGATATTTCTTCATTACTTACAGCAAATAATACTTTCATTTGTTACCCCCTTCCAAATTTTATGAACACTGCAAATGCGAGTGGTAAAATTTGGCATATAATTAATAATATTGTAAATGTTACCATTAGCCCCATTCCTTTTTCTAATGTGTCTAACTTACGGATACCTATAATATATTTATGTATTGCTCCTATTGCAATTCCTAAAAAACAAAATGGTATACTATATATTTGTATTAAGTGTAAAATATATGCTACTGTTCCATATACTTTTGATCCATATTTTTCTTGATAGTCTTCTAAGTTTTTTGTTTCATTTTCTTTTATTTCTACTATTTTTCCTTCGGTTGTATTGTCTATTACATTTTGTGCTGCTTTTACGGCTACACTATTTGCATATATTGCAAATATGAATATAATTGTAAGTACTATACTTGCTATCTTTTTCATTTTATACCTTTCCTTTCTGTTTTTTTTGCTATTTGTTTGACTCTTTTTTTTACCTTTATATCATACAATATCTTTATGAAAATAGCAAGTGGTATTGAAAAAAAAGTCCATAATTCTTACAATCTTACGGCATAAAGCTAATATATGTATGTATTGTTTCAATATCATTGTTATAAATTGTGATGTTATAATTTTCCGTATAGGTATTTTATATGTTTGTATACTGCATTTGCCCAATTTTTGTCACTAGCATATTTTTTGTTTACTCCTGCTAGTGTTGGTTCTGAATAATATGTTCCTACGGCTTGTTCTCCTCCATAAATACTTGTTCCTTTTGGATTTAAGTAATATTTTACTAATACTCTTGATATTAGATCTATACTTTCTGAATATTTTGTAAATTCATAAGCTCCATTGTATGGGTTAGAGTCATATGCTCCATATCCAAAAAGATTTTTTTTGTTTTTTGCAATTTTTGATGTTCCCCAATTGCTTTCATGTATTCCTATTGCTGCTACAAATACTCCATTTATGTTGTATTGTTTTTCTATATAGTAAAAATATTCTGCATTTTGTTCAAATATTTTATTTACATCTTTGCTATCTTTTAATATTTTTTGAAATTGTTCTAGTGTTAGTCCACTTGGTTTATTTAATTGTATTTCATTTGTTACTTGCTTGCTTTCTTGGATTTTTGGTTTTATTTCTTTTGTTCCTACTTTTATTACTTTATTAATTGCTGGTTTTACAACTGCTATTGAAATTTGTTCTTCACTTTTTAGTTCTCCATTTTCATATATTTTTTTATATGTTATTCTTTGTGTTCCTTTTTTTCCTTCTTCTGCAACAGCTGTTTCCCCTTTTAGTAATTCATTTGATTGTATATATTCTGTTAAATATTCTAATGCTACATCTTCTTGTCTTAATTCTTCTGATGTGCTTTGTTTTGAATTTTGATTTATGACTTTGTCTATGTCTACTTTTTCTACTTCTGAATATTCTATTTCTTTATTTTTTTGTGTTTCTTCTGCTTTGCTACTTGCTGCATAAGATACATTTCCTTTTATGTATTGGTTATAAAATATGACTATGTCGAATAAAATAATTATTATAAATATTGTTGTTATAATATTTTTTAAGCTGATTTTTAGTTTTTTTGTACTTTTTTTTGTTTTTTCTTTTGCTTTCATTTTTACACTCTTCCTTCCTTAATTGTTAAAACTAATTTGGTATGTGAAACTATTATATATATTTTAAGATTTTTATATTGCTTTTATTGTTCTTCCATAAATATTTTAACTTTTTAACTCTTTTTTGTCAATTCAAATTTTTGGGATTTTTCTTGATTTTATTTAAAAAATATTATATCATATTAATACTAAAAGGAAAGGATTTAACTAATGAAAAATTTTATTTTAAAATATAAAAAACTTTTAATACCTATTATAATTTTAATTGTTTTGGCTATATCTTTAGTAATTTTTATTGTTTTTAATTATTTGCCTATTTTTTATAGTAAGAATAATTTTGAAAATGATGTTTTGGCATTTGCTAACAAAAATTCTAAAACTGTTTTTTCTATTGATGAAATTACCTTATTTAGCAGTTGTGATGTTAAAAACAAATTGAGTGGAAAATCTAGTTTTACAGTTGAGAATTTATTTGCTTATACTGATATTGCTATTTTTATAAATAAAAATTCTCAAGAGAGTACTTTAGAAAATACTTTAAAAGATGTAACTTTAAAAAATTTTTCTATAGATGAATCTCCTATTGATGGACAACCATGTTTATATTATAAATGTCTTAATCAGTTTGCTAAATCTTTGTTGCCTAATCAGTTGGAAAATTCTTCAGAAAATTTAAAGCCTATTGATAGTGAATTGAGTTTTGATACAATTTCTAACGAAACTTCTGATTTTTCTAATCCTGTTTTATATAATAATTGTGCAAATCCTATTACTCTTAGTTATATTATTGAAAATGTTAAAACAGATTATACAATTTCAGATACTTCTATTCCTATTACATATAATGGTTCTTTGTTAAAAAGATGTGCCGTTCCTATTTCTAATATAGCTTCTAAAATTTCTTTTGAAATTTATATTACAAATTATAATGATGAAAAGTTTAAAAGTAAAGTATTTATTTCTATTCCATTTAAAAATGATACTAATTCAGTTTATGATGGAAACATTACACTTAAACAAAATACAAATTTTGTTTTTTATCAATATGAATAAAGGGAGTAATTAATATGAGTAAAAATTTAACAATACAAGAAAAACTAATTAAAAAATATCATAAATGTGAGAAAGTTACTAATTTGAAGCAATTGCTATATCGCTCTAGCGATATTTATGGTAGTAGAATTGCTTTTAAATTAAAAAATGATAAAGGAGAAATTTATCCTGTAAGTTATAAGGAATTTAAACAAGATATAGTACAGCTTGGTACTTATTTAATAGAACTTGGATTTTTAGGTAAACGTATTGCTGTTATTGGTAAAAATTCTTATCAATGGGCTGTTTCTTATTTTGCCTCTACTATTGTTGGTATTGTTGTTCCTTTGGATAAGGAATTACATGATGATGATGTTATTAATTTTTTAAATATTTCTGAAAGTGTTTGTGTTCTTGGTGATACTAAGAATTTAAAAGGTATTTTAGAAAAAAAATCTAACTTAACTAATCAAGATATTTGTATGATTTCTTTGGATTTAGAAAAGAAGTCTAATTTTGCAAAATTTGATTCTTTAGAACATTCTGAAGTTTATTATATTAATGATTGTATTTCTAAAGGTAAAGAATTTTTGATTCAAGGTAATACTGATTTTGATGCAATTGAAATTGATCCAGATGAAATGCGTATTTTGTTGTTTACTTCTGGTACAACTGGTAATGCTAAGGGTGTTTGCCTTTCTCATAGAAATGTGTGTTCAAATATTACTTCTATTTATGGTATAGTTAAGGTTAAAAGAAGTGATTTATTCTTTTCTATTTTGCCTTTGCATCATACTTATGAATGTACTATTGGTTTTTTATTACCTTTATATAGTGGTGCTAGTATTTGTTATTGTGATGGTTTAAGATATATTTTGAAAAATATTGGTGAGTATCATCCTTCTGTTATTTTGTGTGTTCCTCTTTTATTGGAAAATATGCATAAGAATATTATTAAAAATATGAATAAAACATTGCCTAAGAAATATGTTAAATCACCTAATGAAAATCCTTATGATAATTTGCCTGGTTTGATAAAACATGTTGTTAAGAGCAAAGTTAAAAATACTTTGGGTGGTAGATTACGTGTATTTATTGTTGGGGCTGCTAGTGTTAATCCTTCTATTGCTGCTGATTTTGAGACTGAGTGTTCTCCTCTTGTTGCTGGTAATAATGATTTTTATCATAAAGATGATAGTTGTGGTTTGCCTATTCCTAATGTTACTTATAAGATTGATAGTCCTAATGAAAATGGTGATGGTGAGATTTTAGTTAAAGGTCCTAATGTTATGCTTGGCTATTATAATATGCCTGATGAGACTGCTAAAGTTTTGAAAGATGGTTGGTTTCATACTGGTGATATTGGTAGAATCGATGAACAGGGATTTTTGTATATTACTGGTAGATGTAAAAGTGTTATTGTTACTAAAAATGGTAAAAATATTTATCCTGAGGAGGTTGAGTATTATTTGAATGATAATCCTCTTGTTTCTGAGTCTCTTGTTCTTGGTATTCAGAAAGATGATGATGATGAGACTTATATTAATGCTCAAATTTTGCCTAATATTGAGGCTATTACTGAGTATTTAAAGGGTGCTGTTCCTACTAAGGATGAGATTAAAAAGATTATGAGTGATATTGTTGCTAGTGTTAATAATAAACTTCCTAATTATAAACATATTAAGGGCTTTATTATTCGTGATAAGGAGTTTGAGAAGACTACTACTCAAAAGATTAAACGTTATGGTGATAATACAAAAATTGATAATAATGATGATAAATAATTTTTTATATTCTAGGGAAGTTCGGAGAACTTCCCTAGAATATAAAAAATACACCACATTTAGCTTTTTCTAGCTGTGTGGTGTAAACTATATTTGTTTATGGTGGCTTCAAGTGGAATCGAACCACTGACACGAGGATTTTCAGTCCTCTGCTCTACCAACTGAGCTATGAAGCCATAAAAAAATGGCGACCCGGAACGGGCTCGAACCGTCGACCTCTAGCGTGACAGGCTAGCGTTCTAACCAACTGAACTACCGGGCCGTAAAAACATGGTGGTCGCTATAGGACTCGAACCTATGACCCTCTGCTTGTAAGGCAGATGCTCTCCCAGCTGAGCTAAGCGACCATTTCTTTCATGTCTTTCGACAAGACTAAGTATACTAGATTTTTTTTAACTTGTCAATACTTTTTTTAAATTTTTTTTATTTTTTTGTGACCAATTTTGCTTTACCTCCATACTATGTATTATACAAAGGAAAAACAAAAGAAATTCAATACATGTTTTTGTTTCGAAAGGGGGTCTATTCTATGCCAGAAAACAGAGGTTGTGGTGGTTTTGGTTTTGGTGATGACTGCTGCTGGATAATCATTCTTATTTTATTAATTTGCTGCTGCTGTGGCGGTGGTAGAGGAGGTTGCTGCTAATAGCAACCTTTTATTATATCTTCATAGCAACTTACTAATTTTGCTCCTTCTTTTATAAGTCTGTTTGTTCCAACAGAGTTTATAGAATTAATATTTCCTGGTACTACAAATACTTCTTTTCCTTGTTCTAATGCAAAGTCTACTGTTATTAGTGTTCCACTTTTTTCTTTTGCTTCTATTACTAATGTTCCTGTACTTAGTCCACTTACAATTCGATTTCTAGCTGGAAAGTTCATTCTTTCTGGTGTTGTTCCTAGTGGATATTCTGAAATTATTGTTCCTCCTTGGTTTATTATCATATTTGCTAATTCCTTGTTTTCTTTTGGATATATTGTATCTAGTCCATTTCCTAAAACTGCTATTGTTTTTGCATAAGATTTTGTTGTTTTTTTGTTATTTATATTTTTTTCTTTTTCATCATTTTTTTGTTTTTCGTTACTTTTTCTTTCTTTGTTTTCTATTAGTGCTCCAATATGTGCAAAACTGTCTATTCCTTTTGCTAGTCCACTAACTATACATATATTATTTTTTGCTAAATTATATGAAAAGTATTTAGCTGCTTTTTCTCCATATATTGATGGTTCTCTGCATCCTACTATAGAAATGCATTTTTTGTTTAATAATTCTATATTTCCTTTTACATATATGCTTATTGGATAGTCATAAATTTGTTTTAGGTTTTTTGGATATTCTTCATCTTCTATTGTTATTAATTTTATGTTATTTTCTTGTAAATATATTATATTATTTTCTATTTGTTTTTCATTTTTTGATTTTAATATGCTTCTTGCCGTATTTTCTCCTATTCCTTCTATTTCTAATAATTCTAATTCACTTGCGTTATATATACATTTTGGTGTAAATCTTTTTAGTAATTTTTGTTTTTTTATGCTTCCTATATTTTTTATTAAACTTAACCATATCCAATATTTGTTTTCTTTTATTGTTCGTATTTTCATCACTTCTTTCAAATTTTGTATTTATTGTTTTATAAAAAGTAAAAGGGATACTTTTAAAAAGTGTCCCTTTTACTTTTTTTATTTCTTTTTTATTCTTTATTATTTTTAGGTTGTTTTGTTTTTTGTTTATTTTCATTTTTCAATTTTGTTGCTACTTGTTTTTGATTGTTGTTTAGTTGCCTTTATTACATTGTTTATGAGCATTGCTATTGTCATTGGTCCTACTCCCCCTGGTACCGGTGTGATATAGCTTGCTTTTTTTGAGACTTCTTCGAAGTCTACATCTCCTACTATTTTTCCTGTTTCTAGTCTATTTATTCCTACATCTATTATAACTGCATCTTTTTTTACGTTTTCTGCTTTGATAAAGTTTGGTTTGCCTATTGCTGTTATTAATATGTCTGCTTCTTTTTCTTTTTGTTCTATTTCTTTTGTTTTTGAGTGGCATACTGTTACTGTTGCATTTTTGTTTATACAACATTGCATTAATGGTTTTCCTACTATATTGCTTCTTCCTAGTATTACTACATTTTTTCCAGATAGTTCTATTTTATATTCTTCAAATAGTCTCATTATTCCATAAGGTGTGCATGATACAAATGTGTCTTGTCCTAAAACTAATTTGCCTATGTTCATTGGATGGAATCCGTCTACATCTTTATTATAATCTATTTTTTTTATTGCTTCATTTATGTCTAAATTTGCTGGTAATGGACTTTGTAATAATATTCCATTTATTGTGTTATCTTTGTTTAATTTTTCTATTAGATTTTTTAGTTGTTCTTGTTTTATGTTTTCTTCTAGTATATATTCTTCATATTCTATTCCTACTTCATCACAGGCTTTGCTTTTGTTTTTTACATATACCTTTGATGCAGGATTATTTCCTACCATTATTACTGCTAATTTTGGAGTTATTCCAGATTTTTTTAATTCTTCTACTTCTTTTTTTAGATTTTCTCTTGTTTTTTTTGCTATTGTTTTTCCATCTATTATTACTGCCATTTTTATTGTATCCTCCTATATTAAACATTAATTACTTCTATTGTAAAATTAATTGTATTATATAAAATTTTTTCTGAACTTTTTATTATATTTGATACATTTTATTGAATTTTTATTGATAGTCTACAATATCTACCCATTTTTGTAATAATTCTTGTTGTTCTGTATTTTTTGTTAGACGTATTGCTGCTACAATTGGTATCCATCTTTGTATTTCTTGTTTGTCTGTGTTAGTTTTTTGGCAATATTTTTCTAAGTATTTTTCTGCTAGTTTGTTTTTTCCTTCCATTGAAAATATTAAAAATGTTCTTGCTACATCTGCTGATGCGTTTCCTTGTGTTGCATGTGCCCAATCTATTATATAGTGTTCTCCATTTTCTTTTATTATTATATTGCTTGGGTTGAAATCTCCGTGACATAGTTTGTCATGATTTTTCATTCCTTGTAATCTTTGTAATAGCTCATATTTTACGTCTTCGTTTATGTTGTTTGCTGCTTCTAGTCTTCTTTTGTATTTGTCTTTTATTCTGTTTAGTGATGGTACTTTTTTTGATAGTATTTCTAATTGCATATCTATAAATACTTCTAAGTATTCATCTTCTTGTTCTGGATTTTGTTCCATTAATACATCTAATGGTGTTCCTTCTATATATTCTGTTACTAATGCCCATCTGTTTTCAATTTTAGTTACTTCCAATAATTTTGAAATTTTTAGGTCTGTGTTTTCTTCTACTCTTGCTTGTATTAGTGCTTCGTTTAAAATTGCTGCTTTTGAATAGTTTTCTACAAATAGTTTTATTGTTTTGTTTTCGTCTCTATATACTGTTTTTGTTTTTCTTTTAGCAATAGGTTCATTCAAATTAAATTCCATAATAAATTCTTCTTCCTTTCTTGCTTTTTGTATTTTAATTTTTATCCATAATATGCTTTTAAATACATTTCTTTTATTTCACTTATTAATGGATAACGTGGATTGCTTCCTGTGCATTGGTCGTCAAATGCCATTTCTGACATTTCGTCTAATGTTGCTAAAAATTTTTCTTCTTCTATTCCGTATTCTTTTATTGTTTTTTTGATTTCTATTTTTTCTTTTAATTCGTCTATTTTTCTTATTAGGTTTTCTAGTTTTTCTTCATCATTATTTCCGCCTAAGTTTAAACTTTCTGCTATTTCTGCATATCTTCTTAGTGTATGTGGGTGGTCATATTGTGGGAATGTTCCCATTTTTGCTGGTACTTCTTTTGCATTAAATCGTATTATTTCGTCTAATAGTAGGGCATTTGCTATTCCATGTGGTATGTGATGATATGCTCCTAATTTATGTGCCATTGAGTGACATAGCCCTAAAAATGCGTTTGCGAATGCCATTCCTGCCATTGTTGCTGCATTTGCCATTTTTTCTCTTGCTTCTGGATCATTTGCTCCATTTTCATAAGCTCTTGGTAAATATTCAAATATATTTTTTAGTGCTTCTTTTGCTAGTCCGTCTGTGTATTCTGTTGCCATCATAGATGCATATGCTTCTAGTGCATGTGTTGCTGCATCTATTCCTGTTGCTGATGTTAGTCCTTTTGGTGCATTCATCATCATATTTGCGTCTACAATTGCCATTTTGGGTAATAGTTCATAGTCTGCTATTGGATATTTTATTCCTGTTTTGTCATCTGTTATAACTGCAAATGGTGTTACTTCTGATCCTGTTCCTGCTGATGTTGGTACTGCTATAAAGTATGCTTTTTCTCCCATTTTAGGAAATGTGTATATTCTTTTTCTTATGTCCATAAATCTCATTGCCATATCCATAAATTCTAGTTCTGGATGTTCATACATTACCCACATTATTTTTGCTGCATCCATTGCTGAGCCTCCACCTACTGCTATAATGCAGTCTGGTTTAAATGCGTTTATTAGTTTTGCTCCTTCTTTTGCAGATGCTAAATCTGGGTCTGGTGCTACATTGAAAAATGTTTCGTGTGTTATTTGCATTTCGTCTAATTTGTCTGTTACAACTTTTGTGTATCCATTTTCGTATAAGAATGTATCTGTTACAATAAATACTCTTTTTTTATTCATTACATTTTTTAATTCTTCTAGGGCTACTGGTAAGCAACCTCTTTTTATATATACCTTTTCAGGTGCTCTAAACCAAAGCATATTTTCTCTCCTCTCTGCAACAGTTTTTATATTTAATAAGTGTTTTATTCCTACATTTTCAGAAACAGAGTTTCCTCCCCATGTTCCACATCCTAATGTTAGTGATGGTGCTAATTTAAAATTGTATATGTCTCCTATTCCACCTTGTGATGCTGGTGTGTTTATTATTACTCTGCATGTTTTCATTTTGTTATAAAATTTTTCTATTTTTTCTTTTTCTGTTACAGTGTTTATATATAAAGATGAGGTATGTCCTAGTCCTCCATCTTCAATTAATTGATATGCTTTATTAAGTGATTCTTCAAAGTTTTGTGATTTGTACATTGCTAGAACTGGTGATAATTTCTCGTGTGCAAATTCTTCTGATATTTCTACACTTTCTACTTCTCCTATTAAGATTTTAGTGTCTCCTGGTACATATATATCTGCTAATTCTGCTATTCTCCATGCTGGTTGTCCTACAATTTTTGCATTTAGTGCTCCATTTATTATTATTGTTTTTCTTACTTTTTCTAGTTCTTCTGCATTTAAGAAATGACATCCTCTTTTTATGAATTCTGTTTTTACTTGTTCATAAATTTCTTGGTCTACTATTACTGATTGTTCTGATGCACAAATCATACCGTTGTCAAATGTTTTAGAATGTATTATTGAGTTTACTGCTAAAATTATATTTGCACTTTTGTCTATTACTGCTGGTGTATTTCCTGGTCCAACTCCTAGTGCTGGTTTTCCACTTGAATATGCTGCTTTTACCATTCCTGGTCCCCCTGTTGCTAAAATTAAATCTGCTGATTGCATTAATAAATTGCTTAGTTCTAATGATGGAACATCTATCCATGCTATTATTCCTTCTGGTGCTCCTGCTTCTACTGCCGCTTCTAATACTATTTTTGCTGCTTTTATTGTACATTCTTTTGCTCTAGGATGTGGGCTTATTATTATTCCATTTCTAGTTTTTAGTGCTAATAATGTTTTAAAAATTGCTGTTGATGTTGGATTTGTTGTTGGTATAACTGCTGCTATTACTCCTACTGGTTCTGCGATTTTTTTTATTCCAAAATTGTCATCTTGTTCTATTATTCCAACTGTTTTTTCGTTTTTGTATTTGTTGTATATATATTCTGCTGCATAGTGATTTTTTATTACTTTGTCTTCTACTACTCCCATGCCAGTTTCTTCTACTGCCATTTTAGCTAAAGGTATTCTCATTTCATTTGCTTTTATTGCTGCTTTTTGAAATATTTTGTCTACTTGTTCTTGACTAAATTTAGCATACTCTTTTTGGGCATTTTTTACTTTTTCAATTACTTCTTGTAATTTTTCTACACTGTCCACTTTTGATTGTTCTAAATTCATTTTATCCATTCCTTTCTTGATTTTGTATGTAGTTTTATCTTTTGTTTTATTTTTAATTGAATTATTATTACTATTTTTCATTTGAACTTACATGATATTCAATGTCCTCCATATTTGGAAACATTTCTCTGACTCTTTTTAGTGTTAACATTGACATTCTTGGTTGCGCGTTTTTTGCATGATTTGATAATAGTTTTTGTGTGTAACAATTTTGTGCTGTTTTGAATAGTAAATATTTATTTCTAACGTAAGTATAGTGTATTTCATATCCATTGTTTAAGTCTTCCCACATCATTTCAAATGTATATTCTTTGTCCATTTTTTAAGTCCTCTCTTTTTATCTTTTATTTTATTAGATTTTCAAATTCTTCTTCAGAAATAATGTTAACTCCTAGACTTTGTGCTTTAGTTAATTTACTTCCTGCATCTTCTCCTGCTAAAACATAGTTTGTTTTTTTGGAAACTGAACTTGATGTTTTTCCTCCAAATTTTTCTATTAAGTCTTCGGCTTCTTTTCTGGTGAATTTTTGTAAACTTCCTGTTAATACAAATGTTTGTCCTTCAAATCTATTGTCAGTTGTTTCTTCTTCTATTGCTTTTGTGTTTATTCCTGCGTCTTCTAGCCTTTTTAATAAGTCTTTTGTTTGTTCTTGTGCAAAAAATTCTACTATACTGTTTGCCATTACTTCTCCTATGTCATTCATTTCTTGTAGTTCTTCGAATTTTGCTTCTGCTAGTGCTTGTAATGTTTTATATTTTTTGGCTAGTAGTTTAGATGCTTTTCCTCCTACATGTCTTATTCCTAATGCTGTAATTAGCCTGTATAAATCATTTTGTTTGCTGTTTTCTATACTGTTTTTTAGATTTTGTGCGAATTTTTTTCCGTTTTTCTTAAGTGATGCTATTTCTTCAAAACTTAGTGAGTAAATGTCTGCTATGTTTTCTATTAAGTGTTTTTCTAATAATTGTTGTATTATATTTTCTCCTAATCCATCTATGTTCATTGCTTCTCTTGATACGAAGTGTACTAGATTTCTAAATAGTTTTGCTGGACATTCAATTCCTGTGCATCTAACTGCTGCTTCTCCTTCTTCTCTTATTGCTTCTGCTCCACATACTGGGCATACTCGTGGCATTTCAAAGTCTTTTTCTTTTCCTGTTCTTTTTTCTTTTACTACTTTTGATATTTCTGGTATTACATCTCCTGCTTTTTGTATTACTACTGTGTCTCCTATTTTTAAGTCTTTTTCTTTTATAAAGTCTTCATTGTGTAGTGTTGTTTTTGATATTGTTGAACCTGCAACTTTTACTGGTTCTAGTATTGCCATTGGTGTTATTACACCTGTTCTTCCAACTTGGCACACTATATCCTTTAAAATTGTTTCTTTTGTTTCTGGTGGATATTTATATGCTACTGCCCATCTTGGAACTTTTACGGTTGTTCCTAATATTTCTCTAAATTTTAGATTGTCTATTTTTATAACTGCTCCGTCTATTCCAAATGTTAGTTCTTCTCTCATTTCTCCAATTTTTTGTATTGCTTTTTTTACTTCTTCTATGTTTGTACATGGAATACGTACTGGGTTTACATTAAATCCTAGTTTTTCTAAATATTCTAGTTCTTCATAGTGTGAATTAAATTCTTTTCCTTCTATTTTTTGTACATTAAATATATATATGTCTAATGGTCTTTTGGCTGTTATTTTGCTGTCTAATTGTCTTAATGATCCTGCTGCTGCATTTCTTGCGTTTGCAAATAGTTCTTCGTCATTTTCTTGTCTTTCTTGATTCATTTCTTCAAAGTCTTTTTTACTTATAAATACTTCTCCACGTACTGTTATGTTTATTTTTTCATCTATTTTGTGTGGTATTGTTTTTACTGTTTTTAGGTTTTTTGTTACATCTTCTCCTACAAGTCCATTTCCTCTGGTTGCTCCTCTTACTAGTATTCCATCTTTATATTCTAGTGCTGCTGATAAGCCATCTATTTTTGTTTCTACTACATATTTTACTTCTTCTATTCCGTTTTCTTTGGCTTTTTGGTGCATTCGTATGTCAAAGTCTTCAACATCTTCTAAGCTGAATACATCTTGTAGACTTTGTAATGGTACTTCATGTGTTACTTTTTCAAATCCTTCTTTTACATGTCCTCCTACTTTTTGTGTCAGTGATTCTTTTGTTATTAATTCTGGATATTCTTTTTCTAAATTTCTTAGTTCTACCATTAGCATATCATATTCGAAGTCTGATATTTCTGGATTATCGTCATCATAATATTTTTTTGCATAATATTCTGTTTTTTCTCTTAATTCTTTTATTCTTTCTTTTGCTTGTTGCTTGTTCATAGCGCACCTCTTTTTTGTATTTATTTTTTCTATCTTAGTATACCCATATTTTACTATATATAAAAAAAAATAGCAATGATTATTTTGTTATTTTTTTCGACATTTTTTGCTGTTTGTATCTCTAGTGGATACTAACTTTTTTTATATTTGTTAAATGTATAAATGTACTAAATATAATAATCAATTAAAGGAAGATATTGTATACTAATTGTAAAAATAGTATTAAGATTTAGGTAATTTTTATTACTTTTTTCTTAATACTATTTTTTATTTTATTATGCAATTTTTTATTATAGATTAGTCATCTTGTTTTGCTAAAATTATAAGTCTTCTATCATTGCTTGCATCTGTACATGTTGATAATGTAAGTTCTGCTTTTCCATTTGTTTCTCTTTGGTAGAATGATGTGTCTTGGTCATTTGTTTCAAATTTGTTATATATTGTGTATGTTAAATTTTTACCTTTATAATCGTTTACGTATATTTTATCTCCTACTTTTAGTTTTTTGTTGTTAGAGAAAAATACCCCATTACGGTAGTTGTGTCCTATTACTACAGTATTTCCTGGTTCGTTTATTGATTCTCCTCCAGATGGATATAATACTGCTACTGAATTTTCTATTGATGACTTACTTACAGAATCTATTATTGGATATGAGAAGTTTATTGCTGGAATTTTCATTGTTCCTACTGTTGCAAATCCTTTATAATTTCCTTTTTTGGCTGTTTGCGTTGTTGTGGTTGTTGTTCCTCCATTTGTTTCTGTTGTTGAGTTAAGTGAACTTGCTATTTCGTTTAATTTATCTCCTGCTGAATTTGTGTCTTCTTCTTTGGTTTCATTATTATTTGATGATGATTCTCCTCCATTATAGTTGTCTACAAATTCTGATGCTTCTTTTACTTTTTTGTTTTTATCATAAACTTGATATCCTAAAAATCCTAGTAACCCTATAATTGCTACTACTACAATAACTAAAATTACTGTTAATGTTTTCCCATATTTACTTTCAAACATATTATCACTTTCCTTTCTTAAGACTAATGTCTAGTTAAAAATTTATTTTCAACTTTTCTTCTTATGTGCATAAAACTCTATTTTTATTATAGCATATCTATAAATAAGTTTCAATTAATTATATCATTTTTTCTCCAAGTTTTTTTCCTGCTAATATGTGAAAATGTAAATGTGGTACTGTTTGTCCTCCATTTTCTCCACAGTTGTTTATTACTCTATATCCTTCTTCTGCAAATCCTTGCTTTTTTGCTATGTTTTTTATTGTGTAAAATATTTTTGAAATTAATTGTTCGTCTTTTTCTTCTATTTCATTTAGTGATTTTATATGTTTTTTTGGTACTAATAAAATGTGTATTGGTGCTTCTGGTTGTATGTCTTTGAAAGCTATGATATCTTCATCTTCATATACTTTACTTGATGGTATCTCTCCTTTTATTATTTTACAAAAAATACAATCTTCCATTTTTATCTTATTCCTTTCAAAATTTTATATGTGTAATATATTATTACTTAAAAAATGTGAATTTTTTTAATGTTACTCTATATAGTAAATATGTTTTTATTCTTTTATTAAAACTGCTTTTATTCTACGTATTCCAGAAGAACTTGATTCTTCTTTTTTGATTTTAAATCTTCCCATATCTCCTGTATGTGTTACATGTGGTCCTCCACATATTTCTTTGCTAAAGTCTCCTATTGTATATACTTTTACTTTTTCGCCATATTTGTCTGTAAATAGTCCTATTGCTCCGGATTTTTTTGCGTCTTCATAGTTCATTTCTTCACAAGTTACTTTTAGGTCTTTTTTTATTTGTTCATTTACTAAGTCTTCTACTTTTTGTATTTCTTCTTTTGTCATTTTTTGTGGATGTGTAAAGTCAAAACGTAGTCTTTCTTCTGTTATGTTTGATCCACTTTGTTTTACGTGTTCTCCTAATACTGTTCTTAGTGCTTGGTGTAGTAAGTGTGTTGCAGTGTGGTATGCTATTGTTTTTTCGTTTTGGTCTGCTAGTCCACCTTTGAATTTTTGTTCTGATCCTAGTCTTGATTTTTCTTGATGTTCTTTGAATAGTTTGTTAAATTCTTCTAAGTCTATTTCTATGTTGTTTTCTTTTGCTAGCTCTTGTGTCATTTCTGGTGGAAATCCATAAGTGTCGTATAAATGGAAAACAATTTTTCCATCTATTTTATTTTTTCCGTTTTGTTTTGCGTAGTTCATTGCTTTAGTAAATTCTTTTTCTCCATTTGATAGTGTTTTTACAAATTTGTCTTTTTCTTCTAGTATTACACTTTTTATTGTTTCTTTATTTTTTTCTAAATCTGGATACATTTCTTTTAAATTTTCCACATTTATGTCTATTAATGTTGATAATTCGTCTAAATTGACCTCTAGTTTGTTTATATGGCGGATCATTCTTCTTATTAGTCTTCTTAATACATATCCTCTGTCTATATTGCTTGGTCTTCCTCCGTCACATATAATCATCATGCTTGAACGTAAATGTTCTGCTACTATTCTTCTGCTTTCTATGATGTCTTTATTTTCTATTTCTTCTAGTTTTTTCATTATTGGTTCAAATATTTCTGTATCAAATGGTGTTTCTTTTCCTTGTAGTAACATTGTCATTCTTTCTAGTCCTAGTCCTGTGTCAACATTTTTTTGTTCTAGTTTTGAATATTTTCCTTGTGCATCTTTAAAGTATTCCATAAAAACATTGTTCCATATTTCTACGTATTTTCCGCAGTCACATGATGGTTGGCAATCTGCTGAGCATGCTGGTTTTCCTGTGTCATAAAACATTTCTGTGTCTGGTCCACATGGTCCTTCTTCTCCTGCTATCCACCAGTTGTCGTCTTTTCCATAATAATATATGTGGTCTTTTGCTATTCCTGCTTTTTCCCAACATGCTGCTGATATTTCATCTCTTGGGCAGTCTTCGTCTCCTGCAAAGCATGTTACTGATAGTTTTTCTGCTGGTATTCCTAGTTCTTTTGTTAAAAATTCATAGCTCATTTGAATTGATTCTTCTTTGAAATAGTCTCCTAATGACCAGTTTCCTAACATTTCAAAATATGTTAAGTGTCTGTTATCTCCTACTTCGTCTATGTCATTTGTTCTTACACATTTTTGGTAGTCTGTTAGTCTTGTTCCTGCTGGATGTTTTTCTCCTAGTAGATATGGTACTAATGGTTGCATTCCTGCTGTTGTGAATAATACTGATGGATCATTTTCTGGTATTAATGGTGCTGATGGTATTATTGTGTGTCCATGTTCTTTGAAAAAGTTTAAGTATTTTTTTCTTATATCTATTGCTTTCATTAAAAATTCTCCCTTTCTTTTTTGCTTTCTTTTAAAATTCTTTTTCAATTATACTCTAAAAACATTGGATTTGTCAATCTTTTTGTTGACCTTGTAAATAGAAATATGTTATACTTATGATTACATTTAAAGAGTATTTTGCATATTATTTTATCCTAATTTTGAAAGGATTGAATTTTTTGTATGGAGAGTTTAGTTGTTAGTGATAGATATGATGGTAAGAAATTGAGTAAATTTGTTTTGGATAGTATTCCTTCTCTTACTTTTAATAATTTTTGTATGATTTTGCGTAAAAAAGATGTTAAGTTAAATGGTAAAAGGTTGTCTAAAGATTGTGTTGTTCAATCTGGTGATAATGTTTTAGTTTATGTTCCTAATAATTCTAAGCCTAGTAGTTTTCTACTAGATATTGTTTATGAAGATGAAAATATTTTGATTGTTAATAAACCTGATAATTTAGAAGTTACTGGTTCTAATTCTTTGACTTCTATAATACATGAAAAGTATTCTTCTTCGTCTTTTAAACCTATGCCTTGTCATAGAATTGATAGAAATACTACTGGCTTGGTTTTGTTTGCTAAAAATCAGATTTCTTATGATATTTTGCTTTCTAAGTTTAAAAGTCATGAGATTGAAAAACATTATTATGCTTGGGTGTATTCTGTTCCTTATGAGAAGTCTAAAAAATTGACTGCTTTTTTGTTTAAGGATACTAAAAAGTCTTTGGTGTATATTTCTGATGTTCCTAAAAAGGGTTATCAAAAAATTATTACTAGTTATTCTGTTGTTAAAATTTATGATAATAATACTTGTTTGCTTGATGTTCAGATTGAAACTGGTAAGACTCATCAGATTAGGGCTCATCTTGCTTATATTGGATTGCCTATTATTGGTGATGGTAAATATGGTAAAAATTCTGTTAATAAGTTGTTTCATAGAAAGACACAGGCTCTTTGTAGCTATAAATTGAAGTTTGTTTTTTCGTCTGATAGTGGTTTGCTTAGTTATTTGAATAATCGTTCTTTTTGTTTGAGTTCTTTAGATATTAATATTAGTAAAAAAATCAGGAGATTTAATTGGTTTCCTGACTTTTTTGTTACCTTTCATCAGCATATTATGAAAGATATATGCTTTCGGATGGAAACCAATTACCAACAGTAAATGAAACTGTAGATGAGGATGATTATCCAAATACTAGAATTTTAGATACTTATAGTTTAGAGTTCTTGGATTTGCCAAATGAATTTTCTGAAAAGGATTTAAAATTTGAATTAAAATTAGTAAACTTAAAGAAATGAAAAATTTGATAGATAATAAAGATAACTAGTAATTTGTCGCTGAGAGTATCTTTCTAATCATAAAGAAAAATGAAATTAAAATTAAAAGTGAGTGATATGCTCATTTTTAGTATTTTATATAAAAATTTATTGAAAATATTGAAAAAAATATTTTATTATGTTAATATAAGAACATTAAAAATGTAACAGGTAAACTTAGTTGTCAATTGACAAGGAGGTAAAGCATGAAAAAGATAAAAAGAGTTTTATACCCAGAAAAAGATGTATATGGAGGAGGAGAGATTGTAGCAAGAGTTTATATGGAAGACTTAGAATATCCAGTGTATATACTACGGTCAGGAAGAACTATGTATACTGCGGATACATATATAGGTGTCAAAAATTCGATATTTGTTGGTTACAATGAAATAGGTAGGCTGAAACGTAAAATTAACAAAAAAGTTAAACAAGGTTATATTACAGAAGAGCAGGGAATTAGATGCATTTTAACGACTGTATGTAATATTGTTGAAGATGAATTAGGACTTCTTTAAAAGATATTCATGCTAGATATGATTTAAAGCAAGAAAAAAGTGGTTACAAATGTAGCCACTTTTATTGTAGGAAAGTCTTATGTTTTAAGTTAGGATAAAAATTCACAATATAAACACAATTATATAATATAATTAATTGAATAATTTAGAAAAAAAGCAAATAATGGTAAGTTTGTGTTGACGAAGATTTATATTAGTAATAATGCTACTTTAGCTCGGTTTAATTTTGATTGAGGGTTACTCAGTTGGATAACAGAGAAGAGCTGAAATGCCTATGTGACAAATTACAATTTATAATTGAAATTATTTGCAAATTAATAATCTTATTCAATTACTTTAAATTCAAGCATGAAAAAAGTCCTCCTTTCTGTGATAAGAGAACTTTTAAAGTTTTAGATAAAATAATAAAAACTTACGAACAATTAAGTCCGTAAGTTGTTTTCAAATGGAGCGGGTAGTGGGAATCGAACCCACGCCATTAGGTCGGAAGCATAACATTCTACCACTAAACTATACCCGCATTATATTATTATTATACAATGTAATTTTTTTAAAAGCAATACTATGTTTAAATTAAATTTTTTTCTTGCTCTAACTATATATATTCTCTCTATTTTAAATGTTGAAGTGTTTTTATTTATGTGCTGTGAATTCAACTATCTTTTTTATTATTTTTCTGATTGCTTTATATTTTCTTATATGCTATAATTTCTGTAGTGCTTTGATTTATTAAGCCTTTATGTAACTACATAAAAAAATTATACAATGAGAAAGGAGAACTTTATAATGAAAATTGAAGTAATTGCGTCAACAAAAGTGGGATATTCTATGTCTAAAGAAGAGGCTGTGGACTTTTCTGGTAAATCTGCTGGAATTTGCTATTTACCAGATACTGTTGAAACTTTGTTTTTAGAACCTTCTGAAAAGACTGCTCGAAGAGCTTCTAATAACATTAAATCTGGTCATCACAGTGTTTTTAATCATCCTACATATAATTTATGTTTTGATGGTATTCCAAAGATTCTTGCTATGGTTTTAAATAATGAGAAGATGTATAATACTTCTGAAAAATCTGCAAGATATACTCGTATGACCCCTTCACCTTCTGAAAAAGCTTTATATGAAAAATGGATATTGTTATTTGAAGAACAAATTTCTTTGGCGTATCCAAATTTTGATGAAAAACGTGTTAAAAAGCTTGCTCAGGAAAATGCTAGATATCTTATTAGTGTTTTTACGCCTGCTACTGTAATGGAATATACTGTAACTTTTGGTCAATTAAATTACATTATTAATTGGGCTAAAGACTTTATTGCTAATAACTATTCTGATACTTTTTCTTTGAAGTTAAAAGATGTTTTTAGTGACTTTTTAAATGCTTTACCTGATTTAGCTGTTGATGGCTTAGATTCTAAGTTGAAAAATCGTAGTTTTTCTTTGTTTGCTCAAAGAAAGTCTAGATATGAAGAATTTGGCGAAAATTATTGTACTACTTATTTAGCTAGCTTTGCTCAGTTGGCTCAGGCTCAAAGACACAGAACTTTATCTTATGAATTTTCATTGCTTGATGTTCCTCAATTTTATATTCCTCCTATTATTAGGAATACAGAATTGGAAAAAGTATGGCTCGATGATATTTCTTCTTTAGCAAATTATTTTCCTCAGGGAATGCTTGTACAGGTAAATGAAAGGGGTACAATTGAAAATTTTGTTTTAAAGTGTACTGAAAGATTGTGTGGTTCTGCACAGTTAGAAATTATGGAGCAAACTCATAATACTTTGTTAAAATATCTTGAAGCTACAAAAAATAAACCTGAGCTTTATGATTATTTATTGCCTTATTCAAAAGGGGCTCGTTGTACATTTCCTGGCTGGAAATGTGATTCACCATGTATCTTTGGTGGAAAAAATGCTATGAATAGAGTTATCTAAATTGGTTCTCTTCCCCTACTATTGGTTTAATGACTTACAGTAGGGGCTTTACTATTTTTATAATTTATAGTGGCCTTAGTTGTTTTTTTGTTAGTAATTATTTAATGGCTTATATTTATGTCGTTTATTTTTTTCTTGTACTTATTTAATAAAGTATATTTTCATTTGTTGTTTATTTCTTGTAAATTATTTAATAGTTTCTGTTGCATTAATTATTAATTGTTCGTAAAATTCATAATTTGGTTCATATTTTGCTAATAATTCATAAAAACTTCTACAATGACTTTTATATTTTAAGTGACAGTATTCATGTAATACTACGTATTCTATAAATTTTCTGTTGTATTTTATAATATATGGATTTATAGTAATTTTATTGTTTTCGCATTTACCAAAACCTTTTATTATTTTACTTATTTTGTAGTCTTCTGGTGCAAATCCTAGCATTATTCTAAATTTTTCCATTGCATTTTCTATTTCTACTTTTGCTATTTCTTCGTACATTTTTTCTATTGCTAAGTCTAGAATTTTTTTGTTATCACCTTTTTTGTATTTATTTGGAAGTGATATTTTGATAGTTGTATCTTCTACATCTAGCTCTGCTATTTTTATATTTTTATATATTATTTTGACTCTATAGTCTTTTCCTAACACTGGAACTGGATGTCTTTCTATTGCTGTGATTTCTGCCTTTTTTAACTTTATTTCTGTTTTTACTTTTATCATTTTTACCACTCCTTTGTGAATTTTTGTTTTGCGAATTATTGTTCGTTCTTTGTTGTACTTATATTATATCTTTTTTTATATTTTGTCAATACTTTTTTAAAAAAACATGAAATTTTTGTTCGCTTTTTTTTAATAACTACTGACCTTAATAACTTTTGTACTATTTATAACGTTTTAAAGTCCGCGTCTTTTTTCGGCGCGTATTTTGCAAAGCAAATATCTCAGTCTCGTTATATTTTATATTATGGGACATTCGAAGAACTTTTTTATAATATAAAATATTGACGTTGAAAAAAACGTAGACAAATACCAAAATCGTATTTTGGTATTTGTCTACGTTTCTTTTTAACATTATATAAAATTAATGTAATTCAGTGTTATAAATTATTTCATTGCTTCTTCTACTGCAACAGCTACTGCTACTGATGCTCCAACCATAGGGTTGTTTCCCATACCTATTAGTCCCATCATTTCAACATGGGCTGGTACTGAAGATGATCCTGCAAATTGAGCGTCTGAGTGCATTCTTCCCATTGTGTCTGTCATTCCATAAGATGCTGGTCCTGCTGCCATATTGTCTGGATGTAGTGTTCTTCCTGTTCCTCCACCACTGGCTACTGAGAAGTATTTTTTGCCTTCTGCTAGTCTTTCTTTTTTATATGTTCCTGCTACTGGATGCTGGAATCTTGTAGGGTTTGTAGAGTTTCCTGTTATAGATACATCTACATCTTCTAGCCACATTATTGCTACACCTTCTCTAACATCATTTGCTCCATAGCATCTTACTTCTGCTCTTTCTCCTTTTGAATATGGTATTTCTTCTACAACTTTTACTTTTCCTGTGAAGAAATCAAATTCTGTTTTTACATATGTAAATCCATTTATTCTTGATATTACTTGTGCTGCATCTTTTCCTAATCCATTTAATATTACTCTTAATGGTTGTTTTCTAACTTTATTTGCTGATTTTGCAATTCCTATTGCTCCTTCTGCAGCTGCAAAACTTTCGTGTCCTGCTAAGAATGCAAAGCATTTTGTGTCTTCTGATAATAGCATTGATGCTAAGTTTCCGTGTCCTAATCCTACTTTTCTATCGTCTGCTACTGATCCTGGAATACAGAATGCTTGTAGTCCTTCTCCTATTGCTTTTGCTGCTTCTGATGCTTTTGTGCATCCTTTTTTTATTGCTATTGCTGCTCCTAATGTATATGCCCAAGCTGCGTTTTCAAAGCATATTGGTTGTACTCCTTTTACTATTTCATAAGGATTAAATCCTTTATCTGTGCATATTTTTAGTGCATCTTCAAAATCTTTTATACCGTATTTTTCCATTACTGGTTTTATTTGATCTATTCTTCTTTCATAACTTTCAAATGTTACTGCCATCTTTATTCCTCCTCTAAATTATGGTTTTTTATTTATAAATTTTATGGTTTTTATTGTTTACGTGGATCAATTTTTTTGACTGCTTCATCAAATCTTCCATAAGTGCCAGAAGCTTTTTCTATTGCTTCCATTGGTTCTATTCCTTTTTTGATGTTTTCCATCATTTTTCCAAGATGTACGTATTTGTATCCTATTATTTGGTCATCTTTGTCTAATCCTAATTCTACTATATATCCTTCTGTTAATTGTAAATATCTTGGTCCTTTTAATGTGCTTGAATAGATTGTTCCTACTTGACTTGTGTGTCCTTTTCCTAAATCTTCTAGTCCTGCTCCTACTGGTAAACCTCCTTCAGAGAATGCTGTTTGTGTTCTTCCATATACTATTTGTAAAAATAATTCTCTCATTGCTGTGTTTATTGCATCACATACTAAGTCTGTGTTTAATGCTTCTAAGATTGTTTTTCCTGTTAATATTTCTCCTGCCATGGCTGCTGAATGTGTCATTCCTGAGCATCCTATTGTTTCTATTAATGCTTCTTGGATAATTCCATCTTTTACATTTAATGTTAGTTTGCATGCTCCTTGTTGTGGTGCGCACCATCCTATACCGTGTGTTAAACCTGATATATCTTTTATTTCTTTTGCTTGTACCCATTTTCCTTCTTCTGGGATTGGTGCTGGTCCGTGATCTACACCTTTTGCTACTTTACACATTTCTTCTAATTCTTTTGAATAAATCATCTTTTTTTGCTCCTTTCAATATCTTGTTTGTATTTTCCATATATTTTGGAATTTTATTCCAAGTTAAATAACTATTTTTCTTTGTTTTCTTCAATTTCTACTGAAGATAAAATTTGATTTCTTATTTTATTGTTTTTTTCTGTTTCAACATACTTTTCCTCTTGTTCTTTTATTTTTTTAGTTATATTGTTTACTTGTGTTAGTTCGTTTTTTTCATATTTGTCTTCTTTTTTGTGCAAAATTTCTGTTTCTTCCTTTTTGTTATAGGCTACCACATTCTTTATATCTTTTATATATATTCCTGCATCATATCTTTCTACTCTTGCTAATATTTTTGGACCTGTAGCATATTTTTTTAGAATTTCTTTTTCTTCTTTATTTAGTTGTTCAAATGTTATTCCTAAATATTTGCATCTCCAAATTACATGTCTTTCATAACTTGTTAATGGATTTTCTTTTAGATTTTCATAATCGTATTCTACCATAAATCTGGCATTATGAATAATCATTGTTACATTGCTCCATGTTTCCCCTAATTCTAGTCTTTTGAATTCTTTTCTTAGTTCTTTTATTTTTGAATATAATGCGTCTACTAGTTTTAGATATTCTGTTTCATCTATATTAAATTTGGAAGGTATTTCATATACATTTACTGGTTTCTTTTTTAGTATTCCTTTTGGAACATAATAAAAATATAATTCTCCAGTTTCTTTTTGCCCTTCTATTACAGAAGCATATAAGTAAAGACTTTCCCATTTTTCTGGTATCATACTATATATATGTCTTTGGATTCCTTCATATAGCTCCTTTATTTTTTGTGTATGTCTTAACATATTTTCCCCTTTTTCAAATGGTTTTTCTTTCTATTTATTTTTCTTTTGATTTTATTTTGTTAGTAGACTTTCTCCTGTCATTTCTGCTGGTTTTTCTATTCCCATTAGCTCTAACATTGTTGGTGCTAAGTCTGCTAGTTTTCCATCATTTTTTAATTT
Organism: Clostridium sp. 27_14; assembly: GCA_001916035.1. Lineage (GTDB taxonomy): Bacteria > Bacillota > Clostridia > TANB77 > CAG-508 > CAG-269. Next base: position 34,650 of record MNRQ01000009.1, read on the forward strand.
TAGTTCTTTATTGTCTGTTACTAAAATTATTGGTACAGGATTAGTTGTGTGTGCTGTGTGTGGTTCTCCTGTTTTATAGTCTATCATTTGGTCTGCGTTTCCATGGTCTGCTGTTATTATTAAGTTTCCTTTTTTCTCTTCTATTATTTTTGCTATTTTTCCTACACATTCGTCTACTGTTTCTACAGCTTTTATTGCTGCTGGTAAACTTCCTGTATGTCCTACCATATCTGTATTTGCAAAGTTTAATATTATTACATCATATTTGTCTGCATTTAATGCTTCTACAACTTTGTCTGTTACTTCATATGCACTCATTTCTGGTTTTAGGTCATAAGTTTCTACTTTTGGTGATGGTACTAATATTCTATCTTCTCCTTCATATTGTTTTTCTTCTCCTCCATTAAAGAAGAATGTTACATGTGCATATTTTTCTGTTTCTGCTATTCTTAATTGTGTAAATCCTGCTTTGCTTACAACTTCTCCAAATGTATTTTTTAGTAATTCTTTTTTGAATGCTATTTGTACATTTGGCATTGTTTCATCATAGTTTGTGAAACATACATAGTATAAGTCCATTGGTTTTGTTTCAAATTCTTTAAAATCTTTGTCTACTATGGCTCTTGTTATTTCTCTTGCTCTGTCTGGTCTGAAGTTGAAAAATATTACTGAGTCGTTTTCTTCTATTTTTGCAATTGGATTTTCTCCATTGCATATTACTGTTGGTTCTACAAATTCGTCGAATACTTCTTTTTGGTATGAATCTTCTATTGCTTTTATTGCTGAACTTGCTTTGTTTCCTTCTCCTTTTACCATTGCATTGTAACATTTTTCGATTCTTTGCCATCTTTTATCTCTATCCATTGCATAAAATCTTCCTGATATTGTTGCTATTTTTCCTATTCCTTTTTCTTTCATTTTGTCTTGCAATTTTAATATATAACTTTCTCCTGATGCTGGTGGTGTGTCTCTTCCGTCTAAAAAGCAGTGTACATATACATCTTCAAAGTCTCTTCTTTTTGCCATTTCTAATAATCCATATAAATGGCGTATATGACTGTGTACTCCTCCATCTGATACTAGTCCTAGTATATGAAGTTTTGAATTATGTTTTTTACAATTATCAATTGCTGCTATAAATTCTGGTATGCTGAAAAAATCACCTTCTTCAATTGATTTTGTTATTCTTGTTAATTCTTGATATACAATTCTTCCTGCTCCTATATTTGTGTGTCCTACTTCTGAGTTTCCCATTTGTCCTTCTGGTAATCCTACGTGTGGTCCACTTGCATAAATATCTGTGTTTGGATATTTTTTCATTAGTCTATCAATATTAGGTGTTTTTGCTAATTTTATGGCATTTCCATCTTGATTAGGATTGTCTATCTAATATCATTAGCATATTTACTTTTTCTTTCATTTTGCACCATCCTTTTTATATATATGAATTACAACTATTTATCATAGTTTATTATTTTTGCAAATTCTTCTAGATCTAAACTTGCTCCTCCTACTAAACCTCCATCAATGTCTGATGTTGTAAATAGTTCTTTACAATTGGCGGATTTTACGCTTCCTCCATATTGTATTATAATACTTTTTCCTACATTTTGTCCATAGATTTGACAAATTTTGTCACGAATAGCTTTTATTGCATTGTTTGCGTCTTCACTTGTTGCTGTTTTTCCTGTTCCTATTGCCCATATTGGTTCATATGCTATTATTGTATTTTGTACTTGTTCGTCTGTTAGCCCTTCTAACGCTTTTTCTGTTTGGTTTGTTATAATTTCTTCTGCTTTCCCTGCTTCTCTTTGTTCTAGTGTTTCTCCTACACATATTATTGGTTTTAGTTCATGTTTAAATGCTGTTTTTACTTTTTTGTTTACTGTTTCATCTGTTTCGTTAAAATATTGTCTTCTTTCTGAGTGTCCTATTATTACATATTCTACTCCTATTGATTTTAACATTTGTGCTGATACTTCTCCTGTGTATGCTCCTTTTTCTTCAAAGTGCATATTTTGGGCTCCTATTTTTATGTTTGTTCCTTGTGCTGTTAATAGTGCATAAAATAAGTCTGTATATGGTACACATACTACTACTTCATTTTTTGTGTCTTTTACTAATGGTGTTAGTCTGTCTATAAAGTCTATTGCTTCATTTGGAAGTTTATTCATTTTCCAGTTTCCTGCTATTACTTTTTTCCTCATTTATATCCTTCCTTTCGTAAAGTTTATTTTAATTTGAAAAGATTTTTTGCTTTTAGTTATAAGACTTAAGGATTTTGTAATATATATGCTTTTTTAAAGTCCTAATTTTTCTTTTCTTTTTTGTTTTAGTATTGTTATGATTCTTTCATATTTGTCTTTTTCAAATTTTGTAAATGTGTAGTTTTCATCATTATTTTTTCTTGCTTCTTCAATTTCTTCTATTGTCATATATTTTAAATCACTTACTTCTTCTGTTTGGATTTTATAATCTTTTAGTTTATAGTCTACCATTGCAAAATAGTTGTATACAAAATGTCTATTATATATTTTTTTGTCTTCAAAATATATTTGTACTTTGTCTATTCCTATATTTTCAAATTTTTCTAGCGGAATTTTTACTCCTATTTCTTCTTCTGTTTCTCTTTGTATTCCTTTTATTGGTGTTTCTCCGCTGTCAACGTGTCCTCCTGTTCGTGTCCATTTGTTTGGATTTATTATTTTGTTTGGTGATCTTTTTTGGAATAGTAATTCTCCTTTTTGATTCATTATCCATACACCAACATGTATATGCCATAAGCCTTGTTCATGTACTATTTTTCTTTCTTCTGCTCTTCCTGTTAAATTTCCGTTTTCATCTAATACATCTAATAATTCCATGTTTTTCCATTCCTTCCTTATTGCTTATTGCACAAGTTCTTTTATATTTATTCTTTATCTAATAATGCTTCTATTCCTGGTAGTTTTTTTCCTTCTAGAAATTCTAGTGATGCTCCTCCTCCTGTTGAAATGTGTGTCATTTTGTCTGCTAATCCTGCTTTTTCTACTGCTGCTGCTGAGTCTCCTCCTCCTATTATTGTTGTTGCATCTATTTCTGATAATACTTTTGCTATTGCATTTGTTCCTATTGCAAATTGTGGAAATTCAAATAGTCCTAATGGTCCATTCCATACTACTGTTTTTGCTTTTTTTAGTTCTTCTGTGAACATTTTTATTGTTTCTTTTCCTATGTCAAATCCTTCCCAATCTGCTGGTATTTCTGTGTATTTTACTGTTTTGCTTTCTGTGTCTTCTTTAAATTCTTTTCCTACTTTTGTGTCTACTGGAAGCATTAATTTTACTCCTTTTGTTTTGGCTTTTTCCATTAGTTCTTTTGCTAGTTCTAGTTTGTCTAATTCACATAGTGATTTTCCTACTTCATATCCTTGTGCTTTGAAGAATGTATATGCCATTCCTCCTCCAATTATTAATGTATCTACTTTTTCTAATAGGCTGTCTATTACTCCTATTTTGTCTGATACTTTTGCTCCTCCTAATATTGCTACAAATGGTCTTTCTGGGTTGTTTAATGCATCTCCTAAAAATTTTAGTTCTTTTTCTATTAAAAATCCTGATACTGCTGGTAAATAGTTTGCTATTCCTGTTGTTGAGCTGTGTGCTCTATGTGCTGTTCCGAATGCATCGTTTACAAATATTTCTGCCATCTCTGCTAATTTTTTAGAAAATTCTGGGTCGTTATCTGTTTCTTCTCTATGGAATCTTACATTTTCTAATAATAGTATTTCTCCCTCTTTTAAGTTTTTGGCTTTTTCTGTTGCATCTGGTCCTATTACGTCTTTTGCCATTATTACTTCTTTGTTTAATAATCTTGATAATTCTTTTGCTACTGGTGCTAGTGAATATTCTGGTTTTACTTCTCCTTTTGGTCTTCCTAAATGTGATGCTAGTATTATTTTGCATTTTTGTTCTAGTAAGTATTTTATTGTTGGTAATGCTGCTACTATTCTTGTATTATCTGTTATTTCTCTTTCTTCATTCATTGGTACATTGAAGTCACATCTTACAAATACCTTTTTTCCTTTTAAATCAATATCTCTTATTGTTTTTTTGTTCATTTTTTATCACATTCCTTTCTTGCTTCTATTTTGCCCATTTTTCTTTTTGACAATACCATTTTATAACAAAAAAGAATACTTTTCAAGTATTCTTTTTATTTTTAAAATGTTCTAAATAGTACAACTATTATTAATGTCCTCTTTTGTTCTTATTTTTTTGATGCTATATAGCATGCTAAGTCTACTAGTTTGTTTGAATATCCCCATTCGTTGTCATACCATGCTACTAGTTTTACAAATGTGTCTGTTAACATGATTCCTGCTGATGCGTCGAATATTGATGTGTGGTTGTCATGTATAAAGTCTGATGATACTACTGGTTCGTCTGTGTATTCTATTATTCCTTTCATTTCATTTTCTGATGCTTTTTTCATTGCTGCACATATTTCTTCATATGTTGTTGGTTTTGCTAGGTTACATGTTAAGTCTACTACTGATACGTCTACTGTTGGTACTCTGAATGACATTCCTGTTAATTTTCCGTTTAGTTCTGGTATTACTTTTCCTACTGCTTTTGCTGCTCCTGTAGATGATGGTATTATATTAGCTGATGCTGCTCTTCCACCTCTCCAGTCTTTTTTTGATGCTCCGTCTACTGTTTTTTGTGTTGCTGTTGTGCTGTGAACTGTTGTCATTAATCCTTCTTTTATTCCAAAATTGTCATTTATTACTTTTGCTAGTGGTGCTAAACAGTTTGTTGTGCATGATGCATTTGATACTATGTTCATGCTTGGGTCATAAGTTTCGTTATTTACTCCCATTACAAACATTGGTGCATCTTTTGATGGTGCACTTATTACTACTTGTTTTGCTCCTGCATCTATATGTGCTTGTGCTTTTTCTAGTGTTGTGAATACTCCTGAACATTCTAGCACATATTCTACTCCTAGTTCTCCCCATGGTATGTTGTGTGGGTCCATTTCATTGTATACTTTTATTTCTTTTCCATTTACAAATAGATTTCCGTCTTTTGCATATACTTCTCCTTCAAATCTACCATGTACTGTGTCATATTTAGTCATATATGCCATATAGTCTGCTGCTATAAATGGGTCATTTATTGCTACTACTTCTACTCCTTCTTTTGCTAATGCTGCTTGGAATGATAAGTTTCCTATTCTTCCAAATCCGTTAATTCCTAATTTTATTGACATTTTAAATTCCTCCTCTTTTATAGATAAAACTTTTGTTTTTCTATTTTTAGTATTGCCCTTTTGTTTTAAACAATACTGTTTATTTTTGTATTGTTTTGCTTTTTGGACATCCTTATTTTATACCAATGACACTTAAATTTCAAGTGTTTTTATTTTATTATTTATTTAATTTTTTATAAATTTTCTTTTGCATATATTAAGTAGTTTTTTATATTTATTTACATAGTTTTTCTAATACTATAATAAACATTGCATGTGACCAACCTAATCCTATTACCCAATCTGGTTTTAATGTGTTGTTGTCAATTTGTTCTCCTAGAAAACAGTGTTTTCCACAAGTTTTTACTACAAAGTCAAATGTTTCTTTTGCTTTTTTCTTTTCTCCTGATTCTAAATAGTATAATGTTAGCCATAAATTTGCTATTGGCCATGGATTGCCATTTCTATAATTGTCATTTTCAAATCTTTTGTATCCTCCTGTATATGTTCTTAGTGATAAATTTATTCTTTCTACAGTGTTTAATATTCTTTTTTCTTTTGGTTTGTATACATTAAATGGTGTAACTGCTCCTATTATGCTTATGTCCATTTTTTTGTCTTCTGTATTTCTTACATAAGATTTTTTATTGTCATCATATAAGTTTGTGTCTATGTATTCTTTTACTCCTGACATTAATTTTTGGATTTCTTTTTCGTTTTTTTGTATTTTTTCTTCTTTTAGTCTGTTATTTTCAAAGTCTGATACATTTTTTCCAAGTACTTTATAAATTTTTAATATTGTTTCGAATGCTGCATATATTGTTGATAATGAATATAAGTGTATTCCTTCACACATTTCCCATAAGTCATAACTTATATGTGTTTTGCGTTCTTTTCCTTGTTTTTTTAGTTGTTCTTCCATTTCTTCTTTTACTTTGTCTTTGTTTAATCCTTCTTCTTCGTCTAAGTTTAGCCAGTCTTTTACATAGTGTTTTAAAAATGATATTGCTTTTTCACACATTGGTAGTGTGTCTTTTAAAAATTTTTCATTTTTTGTTGTTAAATAGTGTTCATATACTCCATATACTACACTTGCTGTTTCGTCTACTTGATATCCCCATGCTGGTGCTAATTTGCAGTCTGTATAAAAACGTTGTTCCCACATTCCATTTTTACTTTGTGTTTTTTTACAGAATATTTTATAAAATTTTTCTGTTTCTTTATCCATATTTAGTATGTCCATGGCTTTTGTTATAAATACTGCATCTCTAGGCCAGCAATATGCATATCTTCCGCATCGTGTTCTTTCTTCATCTATTTCTGGTGATGCTATTACTCCTCCTGTTTCTTGATTTGTTAGTAATGGGAATAATAGTATACTTCTTTTGTATATTTCATATATTTTTTCGTCATAACTGTTTTGTGGTTCTTTTAAGTTTAGTCCGTTATGTGTTTTTACGTATTTTATCCAGTATGATTTTACACTTGCGTATTCTTTTGCAAAGTCTATTCTTTTTATTCTTTCTATTTCATCTTCTAAGTCTGATATATTTGTGTTTTCTCCTACTAGTATACATATACATATTTCTTTCTTTTCGCCTGGTTTTATTACTCCTAAATTATAGCTTATACTACAGTCTGCTGACATTCCTATATAGTCTTTGTCTTGGATTTCTCCTCTTTTTATAGTATTTTTACTTCCGTTGATTTGGTGTTTTTCTATTTCATATCCTTTTGCAAATGTTGATACTGAAAAGTCATGTGCATATTGTAACATTCCTCCTTCTACTATTTTTGTTCCTACCATATTGTTTTGGTCTGTTAGTAGTCCTGAATGTATATAAAATTTTGTGTCTAGGTCTATTGTTGATTCGTTTATAAATAAATATTTTTTTACTAGTACATTTTCTTTGATTAAAATGAAATCTGTTTGCAACATCTGTAAATTGAAGTATGTGTTTACTACTTCTGTGTTTAGGACATTTGTGTCTGTGTCATAATATTGTTTGTATACATTGTTTATGTCATCATGCAAATATATTAAGTCTGATGTATTTATTTTTACTCCTGTATGAAAAAAGTCTATATATTGTTTGTGGTCTTTACATGGAAAATATAGTCTTTGTAGTTCTCCTTTTTCTGTAAATGTTGCTAGCATATTTTTGTTGCCTATTATTGCTTCATTCAAATATTTATTCATTTATTTTCATTCTCCTTTTCTTGTGTTTTACCCTTCTATGACATTAAGAATTTGATGCTCTAATTCTTTCATTTTTTCATTTATTCTAAATATGTCTTGGTCGTGTAATTCATGATTATTTACGTCGTCTTGTACAGATGTTTCCATGTCTTTTAATTCTTCTTTTAGTTTTTCTAGTCTCTTGACAACTTCTGTTCTGATATTGATAGGTAGTTTCTTATCAAGTGTTTTTATTAGTTTGATGTTGTCTTTGTTTATTTCATAAGTGTCTCCAAAGTCTGGTATTGTTACTGGTAATTTAGTGTCTGTTATGATTTTTTGTTCTAGTACTTCTTGTGATTCTTCTTCTCCGTGTATTAAAAATATGTGTTTTGGTTTTTCTATAAATGAATATATAAAGTTCATTAGTCCTTCTTGGTCTGCGTGTCCTGAATATCCTTCTATATATTCAATTCTTGCGTTTACTGCTATTTCTTCTCCAAATATTTTTACTTTTTTTGCTCCATGTACTATGCTATATCCTAGTGTTCCTGGTGCTTGGTATCCTACAAATAGTATTGTGCTGTTTGGATTCCATAAATTGTGTTTTAAATGATGTTTTATTCTTCCTACTTCGCACATTCCACTTGCTGATATTATTATACATGGTTCTTGACTTTCGTTTAATGCTTTTGAATCATCTGTTGACATTGTAAATTTTAGTCCTGGAAATTCTAATGGATTGTCACCTTTCATTATTTCTTTTTGTGTTTCTTCGTCAAATAATTCCATGTTTTCTTTAAACACTTCTGTTGCTGATATTGCTAGTGGACTGTCTACATATACTGGTGCTTTCATTAATGTATGATATTTATGTCTAAATTCTTCATCTGTTCTTATATCTTTTAATTTGTTTAGTTCATATAGTATTTCTTGTGTTCTTCCAACAGCAAATGATGGTATTACAACTGTTCCTTGATTGTCTAGTGTTTCTGCTACTATGTCTAAAAACATTTCTGCTTTTTCGTTGTTACGTACATGTAGTCTGCTTCCATAAGTTGATTCCATAACTAGATAGTCTGTGTCTTCTATCATTGTTGGTGAACTTAGTAGTGGTATGTCATTATTTCCTATATCTCCAGTAAATACTGTTTTTGTTGTTTTTCCTTCTTCGTCTACCCATAATTCTATAATGCTTGAGCCTAGCATGTGTCCTGCATCATTAAATCGTACGTGTATTTTGTCTGTTATGTCTATTATGTTGTCATATTGTACTGCTTCAAATATTTGTAGACATTTTGCTGCTTCTTCTGCTGTATATAATGGGTCTCTTGGTTTTTCTCCTTTACGCATTCTTTTTCTGTTTTTCCATTCTGATTCCATTTCTTGTATGTGTCCACTGTCTGGAAGCATTAGTGCACATAAGTCACATGTTGCTTTGTGTGCATAAATTTTGTTTTTAAATCCTTCGTTATATAGTTTTGGTATTCTTCCTGAGTGGTCTATATGTGCATGTGTTAATAGTACAAAATCTATTTCTTTTGGGTCAAATTCAAATTCTTGGAAATTTTCTTCTTCTAATTCTGCTTTTCCTTGCCACATTCCACAATCTACTAAAAATTTTTTTCCTGCTGCTTCTACTAAGTAGTTAGATCCTGTTACTGTTTTTGTAGCTCCTAAAAAAGTAATTTTCATAAATTTTTTCATCCTTTCTTTCTATTTTTTAGATAGTTTTGTCGTTTTTATTAGCTGTGTTTTCTATTTGTTTTTTCTATACTTTGGTCTTATCTAGTCTTTTACTAATTTTTAATTGTATATTTTAGGTTATTCAAATATTTTTATTTTTTTGTTAATTTTTATTTGTTTTTCATTTATAGTTGTACTTATAAATATTTGTGTTTTTTCTTCAAATGCTCCTTCGTCAAATATTTGCATAAAGTATTTTTCTTTGTCTTTTGTTATTTTTAATGATATATCTTCTAATTTTATAACTCTTAATTGTAAAATATTTTTCCAAATTTCATATTCGTAGTCATCGTTTTTTGTTACTTCTACTATAGTTTTTGTGTTTTTTGCTTTTTCTATTATTTTTTTTATTGTTTCTTGTAAAGTATTTTGTAATTCTTCTGTTTCTTCTATTTTTTCTATAACGTTGTTTTGTACGTTAAATGGTAGTAGTAAGTAATATCTTAATTCATATATTAGTTCTATTATTTCTTGTTTTGTGTTTGCTTTTTCTATTTTTATTTGGAAACATTTTAAGAATATTTTTTGTATTTGTGTTAATGTGTTTTCTATTTCTTGTTGATTGTTTTCTACTTCTAAGTATTTTAGGTATCTGTTTTTTTCTTCTAATTCTTGATAGTGTTTTACAAAGTTTGTTGGCTTCATTATTTCATTTAGTTCTTCTATTTTTTTGTATTTTTTTTCTCTTTCTTCTATCATTATGTTTGATAATACTCTCATACTAAATATTTTCTTGTTTAATGGTAAAATTTCATTTCTTATTATATATTCTTGTTCTAATAAGTCTTTGTTGTTTATTTTGTTGTCTATTTCTTTTATTTCTTCTAATATTTGTAGTTTTCTTTTGGTTATTTCTTCTACATACCTGTGTTTGTCTTGCATGGTTTTTAGTTCGTTTTCTGTTTCTTTTTTGTCTTCTTTAAAGTTTTCTATTTTGTTTTTATCAAATTTTATTTCTAACATTATTGCTGTTTTTATTATTGTTTCTATTATTTCTTCACTATTTTTTTCGCCATATTCTTTTTTGATTTTTTCTAAAAACTTTTTGTAATAGTCTGTTTTGTTTTCTTTTTCGTATACCCATTTTTCTAGAAGTTTATTTCCTACTAGATTTCTTAAAATTTGATATATTAAATTATGTGCTGTGCTTTCTATTTCTGTGTTTAATGTTGTCCATGAATATCCATTAAAGTCTCGTATTGGTTCTACTTTTTGTATATTGTTTCCTGCATTTAACAAGTCTGATAATACTATGTTTTCTAAATAATATTTGTCTTCTATTATTGTGTCTTTTTTACTTATTTTCCATATTGCATATAAAAGTTTTCTTTCTATTGGATAACATTCTATTTCACCTTTTGTTTTATCCACATAAAATGTGTTATTTTTATGTATTTTGCTTTCTTCTGATTCCATTCTTATTAGTTTTATTTTTTTGCATTTTTCTTCTATAATTTTTATTAGTTGTTCTATATATTCTTCTTTTGTTTCTACATCTCTTTTTACTGTTTCGTAATCTTTATATGCTGTTTCTATTTTATATAGTATACTTAGGAGATTGCTTTGTACATTTTCTTCAAAAGTTTTTTGTTCTAATTTTTTTTCTAGTTCATTGTTATAGTCTTTTTTTACTAATTTTTCCATAAAACTTTGTTTTTTCATTTGCACAATAATCCCCTTTCTTTATTTTTGTTTGTACATGATTTTTGCTTTAGTAAATTTCTTTGAATTGTTTTTTATCTATCTTATTCTTGAATCTATTAATTTTTATTCTTGTTCTTGATTTGTAAGTTCATTTTTTCCCATTTTTAATTCGTTTAGTTTTTCTAAGCTCATTAATACTTCTCTTGGTTTGCTTCCTTGGAATCCTGAAATTACTCCTCTTTCTTCCATTTGGTCAATTATTCTTCCTGCTCTTGCATATCCTACTTTAAATCTTCTTTGTATAAATGATGTTGATGCTTGTCCTGTTTCTACTACTGTTTGTATTGCATCCATTAAGAATGGATCTGTCTCATCATCTTCATCTGTTTGTGCTATTTCTTTTTCTGTTTTGTTTCCATTTTCTATTGTTTCTAGTATGTCTTCACTGTAATTTGCTGTTCCGTTTTGTTTTACAAAGTCTACTATTTTTTCTACTTCTTCATCTGATACAAATGCTCCTTGTACTCTTACTGGTTTTGGTGCTCCTGCTGGGAAGAATAACATATCTCCTTTTCCTAGTAGTTTTTCTGCTCCTACACTGTCTATTATTGTCCTTGAGTCTACTTGTGATGATACTGCAAATGCTATACGTGATGGTACATTTGCTTTGATTAGCCCTGTTATAACATCTACTGATGGTCTTTGTGTTGCTATTACTAAGTGCATTCCTGCTGCTCTTGCTTTTTGTGCTAAACGACATATTGCTTCTTCAACATCTTTTGCTGCTACCATCATTAAGTCTGCTAACTCGTCTACTATTATTACTATTTGTGGTAATTTACCTGATCCTTCTTCTTTTTCTATTGCTTTGTTGTATCCTTTTATGTCTCTTACTCCTTTTTGTGCAAATAGATTATATCTGTTGTCCATTTCTTGTACTGCCCATGCTAATGCTCCTGCTGCTTTTTTTGGATCTGTTACAACTGGTATTAATAAATGTGGTATTCCATTATATACAGATAATTCTACAACTTTTGGGTCTACCATTACCATTTTTACTTCACTTGGTTTGCTTTTGTAAATTATGCTTGTTATTATTGTGTTTATACATACACTTTTTCCTGAACCTGTTGATCCTGCTATTAATAAGTGAGGCATTTTTGCAATGTCTGCTAGTTGTATGTTTCCTGCTACATCTTTTCCTAATGCTACTGTTAGTTTTGATGAACTTTCTCCAAATTCTTCACTTTCTAATACTTCTCTTAAATGTACTGCTTCTTTTTCTTTATTTGGTACTTCTATTCCTACTGCTTGTTTTCCTGGTATTGGTGCTTCTATACGTATTGTTTCTGCTGCTAAGTTTAGTGCTATGTCATCTGCAAGATTTGCTATTTTGCTTACACGTACTCCTTCTGCTGGTTTTAATTCATATCTTGTTATTGCTGGTCCTACAGAAACATTTTCTACTTTTGCTGATACTCCAAAACTGTATAAAGTTTTTTGTAATTTTGTTGCTGTTTCTGTTAATGCTTTTGCTCCACCTTTTAGTGTTTTTTTGTCTGCTTTTGATAATAATTCTACTGGTGGATATTCATAGTGTTCGTCTTCTACAATCATTGCGTGTTCTAGTTGTAGTACTTCTTTTGTTTTGTCTTGTTTTTGTTCTTCTTCTTGTTTAAATAAATTACTTTCTATTACATCTGGTTGTACTTCTTGTTTTCTTGATTTTTTCATCGCTTTTGTTTCTTTGGTTAGTGGTGTTATATCATCTTTGCTATGATCATATTTTTTTAGTTGTTGATTTTCATTTTCGTCTAATACTCTGCCTCCAAAGTTTATTTTTATTTGATTTTCCATTTCGTCTGGATATACATCTGGGTGTGCTGCTGGTTTTATTTTTCTTTTTTCTTGTGGTGTTTCATTTACTTGTTGCTGATATTGTTGGTTTACTTGCATTTGTCTGTTTTGCATTCTTTCTTGTCTTTCTTGCATTTCTTGTAGACGTGCTTCTCTTCTTTCTTCTTTTCTTTGTTGTGATTTTTCTATGCCTTGTTGTAATATATCTGATGTATGTATTCCAAACATGAATACTACCATTAAGATTGCTGCCCCTACACTAAATATTAATGCTCCAACATTTCCTAATAAATTTGATAATGGTACTGCTATAGCTGCTCCTATTGCTCCTCCTCCTACTCCTGATGTTCCTATTGAGTATGCATCTTTTATTACATCTGTTAGTTCTTTATTTGGTAGTAGTTCTCCGCTTGTAATTTGAAATGTTGACATTACTGTTGCTATTGTTATTAAAAATATTGTGTATTGTCCTAGTTTATACCATAGTTCTTCTCTATCTTCACATACTATTTTTATTGCTACTGCAAATATTCCTATTGGTAATATATATCTTATTATTCCTATTAGTCCCCCTAATATTTCTGTTAGTTTTATTCCTATTACTCCTGATTTTCCATAGATTAAAACAGCAGAAAGAATACTTAATACAAATAATACAACAATAGCTAAATCTAGCCTTGTTGCTTGGTTTTTAGTATTTCTTTTTGCTGCTGTTTTTTTTCCTGTTTGTTTTTTATTATATGTACGTTTTTTTGCCATTTCTATCATCCTCCAAAAGAAATGGGAAAAGAAAATTTATTTCTATTCCCTATTTAGTTCCTTATATTTTTATTCTTTGGTTTTATTTATTTTAGTTCCTTTCTACTGTTTTGGATTGTTTTTATTGTATCTTCCATAGAAATTTGCATTAAGTTTAAGGCTTGACTCATATTTTGTTCTAATTTTGCTAGAGTGTCTGTTAGAACATTTTCTGTTCCTCCAAGTAAATTGTCTGCATATTCTTTTGTTCCTTTTGATATTTCTCTAGACATTTCATTTGCTGTTTCTATAATTTTTGCCTTTTGATCATACGCTTTTTTGGTTATTTCATGTTCGTCAATCATAGCTATTATCCTGTTTTCGGCTTCTTTTACAATGTCATCTGCTTCTTTTTGTGCCTCAACTAATATACGTTGTCTTTCTTCTTTTACCCATTTTGCTTGTTTTAATTCGTCTGGAAGTTTTAAACGTATTTCTTTTAATAAATCTAAAATTTCTTCTTTATTAACTACTGTTTTGGCTGAAAATGGCAGATTTCTACTTCTGTCTAATATATCCTCCAATTCGTCTAATAATGTAAATATTTCCATGGCTAATATCATTCCTTTCATAATTGCCGGTTTGAGTTAAAATTTGTATTTTATCTCTTATTTCTTATCTTTTTAGCTATTTGTTATTTTTGTAAAAACAATGCTTGCTCTTCCATATTTTCTAATATCTGTTATAATTATATTTTTTAATTTTTCTAGTTCTTTTATAATTTCTTCTCTGTCTGTTTCTATTATTATTGTTGTTGTGCTTTTTAGTAATGCTTTTTGTTGTAATATTTTTATTGCTTTTATTGCATAATCTGTTTTGTATGGTGGGTCAATATATACAATGTCTGGTTTTTCTTTTATTCTGTTTTCTAGTGTTTTTTCATAGTCTCCTTCATATAATATCACTTGTTCTTTTAAATGAGTTTTTTCTATGTTTTTTTGTATTATTTGTATTGCATCTTTTGATTTTTCACACATATATACTTTTTTTGCTCCTCTGCTTGCTGCTTCTAATCCTATTGCTCCACTACCTGCAAACGTGTCTAAAAAAATGCATTCTGCTATTTCTGTTTGTATTATATTGAATAGTGATTCTTTTACTCTGTCTAATGTTGGTCTTGTTTCTGTTCCTTCTAAAGTATATAATTTTGTTCCTCTTGCTTTTCCACTTATTATTCGCATTTTTATACTCAGTCCTTCCAGCATTTTGTAATATTTTCCTATGATACTATTTTATCTTTTTTTTTTATAATGTCAATATAATTAACGTAATTGTAATATACATTTAACACTTCTGTAATATTTGATTTATAAAGTATTAAAAAAACAGCTAAAATACAAAATTTTGGCTGTTTTTTCTTTGGTTAAACTGGATTATCTTCTTTATTAATATCTTTTATTAATTCTAATTGTGATATTAGTAGTGATTCCATTTTTGCTTTGTATATATCAAATTGTTTTTTTACGTCATCTAATTCTTTTTGTTTCATAAGTATTTGATTATTTAATTCATCTACTTGTTTTTGTGCACTTGATTTTGCTTCTTCTACTATTTGATCTGCTTTTTGCTTAGCTACACTTTTTACTTCTTCTGCTGTTGTTTGTGCCATTACAAGTGTACTTTGTAATGTTGTTTCTATAGATTTATAATGTGTTAAACTGTTGTTTAATTCGTCAATTTTTGAACGTAATTCTGTTAATTCTTTATAGTTTTTAGAATAATCTACTGTTAATTCATCTAAAAAATCGTCTACTTCTTCTACACTATAGCCATTCATCATTTGTTTGGCAAATTTTTTGTTTTCTATATCTAATGGTGTTATCATTATTTTACCTCCAGAATTTTGAACTAATTTAAGTTATTGTTTTTTAGCCAAGAAACAGAAAGTTTATTTCTCATTTCTTCTCTTGCCATTTCATTAGTGATTTCATAATTTGATGGTGCTACTAAGAATATAGAGTTTGATACTTTTTGAATGTATCCGTCTAATGCATACACTCCTCCACTAATAAAATCTACTATTCTTCTTGCAACATCTTTATTTACATATTCCAAGTTAACAATGATAGATTTTCTTTCTTTTAGAAATGCACAGATTTCATCTGATTGTTCAAATGTTGTTGGTTGTGAAATAACCATCTTTATTGCTTGTCCCCCTTGTTGTGGCATTGATACAACCTTATTGTTTGTTCCATTTTTTCTTCCAAAGCTTCTTTTATCTTCTATATCGTTTTCTTCTACTTCTTCTTGACCGTAATTTTGTGTGTATGGTTGATTATACATATCGTCTCCATCTAAATCCATATCTGATTCTGGTGTATCCATTCCAAAAAAATTCCACACTTTATTCATTAAAGCTGACATAAAAAAACCTCCTAAATTACTTTCCTTCGTATTGTTTGATACTAGTATCTACTTTTTTTGCTATATTGTCAATACTTTTTAGGAATGTAATAATATTTTAATATTATTGTAATATTTTTGTAATATTTTATGGTGTATTCTTTTCTTTTTGTTGAATTTATTTTACTTTTGATAAATCTGGTTTTACTAGCACTTCGTCATACATATTAATAGTTTTCATATTTGATATTTCTGTACTACTATATCCTAGTTCTTTTAACTCTTCTGATGTATAGTTTGAAATAATTGAGTATCTTTCATTTTGTTTTTTTACTTTTACAAGTATTTTGCTAAGATATCCTGCTCGATTTCTTACTACATATTGTAAGTTATTTTCTTCTACTATTGATTCATTTGGTACTTTTAGCCCTGTATAGCTCCACCATATTAAATCAAGTGAAATTTTTCTATAATTGGATAGTTCTGATATTTCTTTATTGATTTTTAATATTAATAGTGTTTCTTCTTCATTTTCTTGTGATATATATACTATTTCCGCTTCTATTTCATTATTATTTGACAATCTTATTTTTACTTTGTCTCCTACTTTTGCTTCTTTGCTTTGTTTTGATGAAGAGATAGTAGCTATATATACTTGAAAATTATCTATTATTTTTCCACATTCATCACTTGTTGCTATTAGTTTTCCTGTTTTTAAATTTAGATTTTCTAAATATTGTTTGTTTAGTGATGAGAAGTTTTCTGGTGTTAGGGTTTCTTCTAGGCCATCTACTTTGTATGATAATATTCCACTTTTGGGTGCTTTTATTGTTTCTGTTCCTTCGTTTAGTTCTTTTTCTAGTTTTACTCTTTGATTATTTAATTGTTTTAGATATGAGCCTGATGGGCTTTTTTCTCCTACTATTTTTGCTTTTTTTGTAATTAATTGATTAATTTTTTTTTCATATTCTGTTAGCTTTGATATGTCTGTTGTTTTGTTTAGTTTTTCAATTTCTTCATCTATTTGATTTTCTACTAATTTTACGTCTGCTGGATATAGATCTGTTTGTTTTTTCATTGTTTCTTGTATCTTTACATCTAGTTCTGCGATTTGTTTTTTTAGGTTTTCCTCATTTTTACTGTAATAACGAAAAATATTTTCATTTTTTGCTACTTTTTCGCCTTCGCTTTTTATTTGTTCCATACCATTTTTGTATTGATTTCCTTTTACTACTGTTTCATCTCTTATTATATATCCGTATATCTGATTCTTCTAAGTATAACTTTCCTTCTTCTACTGTAAATATATCTGTTGGTTGTTTTACTAATAAATATATGATATATATAAAGTAACAAAGGATTACACATATTATTAATAGAACTATTAATTTGTAAGCATTTTTTTTCAACTTATTCCCTCCGAAATAATGTTTATATTATTTTGTTTGTCTTCTGCATTAAGCCATATTGTTTGTTTATTTTTTCTAAACCATGTCATTTGTCTTTTTGCATATCGTCTTGTTTCTTGTTTTATTTTTTCTATCATTTCTTCTTTTGTGATTTCTTTATTTAAGTATTGGACAACTTCTTTATATCCTAATCCTTGCATTGCTGTTGGAAATTCACTATATTTTTTTAGTATTGTTTTTACTTCTTCTATAAGGCCTTGTTCAATCATTATATCAACTCTTAAGTTTATTCTATCATATAGTTTTTGCCTGTCCCATAATAATCCATATACTTTGTAGGCATATTCTGGTTCTTTTTGTCTTGATATAATTTCTTGTTCGGTTTTTGTTTTTCCTGTTGCATGATATATTTCTAATACTCTTTGTATTCTTTTTTTGTCTGTTTTGCTTATTTTTTGTATTGCTATTGGGTCTATTTTTTTTGCTTTTTCGTATAATTTTTCTAGTCCTTCTTCTTCTACTTCTTTTTCTAATTTTTTACGGTATTCTTCGTCAAATTTTATTTCTGGATATTCTATTTCGTATATTAAGCTATCTACATATAGTCCTGTTCCTCCAACTATAATTGGTGTTTTGCCTTTTTCTATTACTTCTTTTATAGCTTTTTTGGCGTCTTTTTTATATTCTGCTACACTATATCTTTCTGTTGGCAATACATAATCTATAAGATAGTGTTTTATTTCTCCCATTTCTTCTTTAGTTGGTTTTGCTGTTCCTATATTCATGTCTTTATAGATTTGCATAGAATCACATGATATGATTTCTCCATTAATTTTTTTGGCAACTTCTATTGAAAGTGCTGTTTTTCCAGATGCTGTCGGTCCACATATTACTATAACTTTAGCTTTATTAAAATTATCTTGCATTTTTATTTGCATCCCCTTCTTAAGACATAATATGTTAGCATTTTTTGTAATAATAAAGATGCGGACCTTAAAAATATTTTAATAAGTACTATTAATGTCCGCTCTTTTGTTTTTATTGGTTGCTGTACATTATTTCTAATATGCCTTTTTGTGTTGTTTTCATGTATCCACATTCCAGTGCCAATAAAATTATTAGTATTACTCCAAATAGTATTACTCTTCTAAAAAAATGTGTTTCATCTATCTTTTTCTGATATAAATTATCTATTGATTTGCATATTGCTGGTATAAAGAAACATCCATTTACACCTGAGAACATTAATACTAATACTTCTTGTACACTGTGCATTATTTCCTTACTTGGATATGTGATACTATTTTTTGATATTAAAAATGTTACATATGTTGTTAAAAATACTATTCCAAATAGTAAACTCATCCATAAGATTTTTTTTGTAATATTTGTTTTTCCTAAATTAGTAAAAGACCAAAAGATTAAAACTAGAAACATAACAACTATTGTTATAATTATTAGTGCCATTATTAACCTCTTTTCTTTTGCTATTTTCTAGCAAATTTTCTTTCTATATCATATTTTGACATTTTTATTGCTGTTGGTCTTCCGTGTGGACAGCTAAATGGATTTGGTAATTCTAGCATTTCATCTAATAAACTGTGTACTTCGTCTACACTTAATACCATATTTGCTTTTACTGCTGCTTTGCATGCTACTGTTGCTATAAATTTTTCTTCTTTTTCTTGTTTGGCTGTTCTTGCTACTGTATTTATTTCATCTAGTGTTTCTAAAAATAGGTCTTTGTTGTCTATATTCATACATATTGTTGGTACTCCTGTTAAACGAATTGTGTTTTCTCCAAATTCATCTAAATCAAATCCTGCTTTTCTAAACATGTCCATATTTTCTTTTGCTATATCCATTTCTTTGTGTGTTAATGTTATTATGTCTGGTAATAGAAGCATTTGTGAGTCTTTTGTTGATTCACTATAATAGTTTTTCTTTACTTTTTCATATAATATTCTTTCATGTGCTGCATGTTGGTCTATTATATACATTTCTTTTTCCATTTCTATAATTATGTATGTGTTAAAAACTATTCCTATAAATTTATATGGTTGTTTTTTACATTCTGGAATATCTTCAAACATTGATATATTATTTTTTATTATATCAACAGCATTGTTTTCGTCAGCTTCCTTTTCTTCATTTTTTTCTTCTTCAGATTTTACAGGTAGTGTTCCAAATAGTTTTTGGTACATTTCATCAAAACTTAATTTTGAGTTTGGATTGCTATCTTCTAGTCTATCTTCTGTGTCTTGATTTCCATTATTGTTCTCTGTATTTTCATTTTCTACTTCTTTTTCCATTTTTCTATATTCTTGCATTAGTTGTTCTATAGATTGTGGCGATACTTCGTTTTGTTGAATTGCTTTTTCTATTACTTGTGATACTGATATTGGTTCTTGTTGTTCTACATTTTCATTTGTTTTTTCTGTTTTTCGCATTTTTTCTTCTTGTTGTTTCGTTTCTTGTTCATTTGTTTCTTTTGCTTCTTCTTTATTTTCTTCTTGTTCTTTTTCTAATTGTTGATTTTCTATTTTATTTTGTTCTTTTTCTTCTTGCAAATTTTCTATTTTTTCAACATTTTTTTCTGCTTTATTTGTTTCATTTTGTATGTTTGTTAATGTTTCGTTTTGTATATCTTCTTTTAATTTTTTTAATTTTTCTAATATTTCTTGTGTATTAATTAATCCATTTGTATTAATGTTTGTATTTTTATTTTCTTTTAGTCTGTTTGTAGTATTTATTGTATTACTTTCAAAAGCATAAGTTTTTTCTTGTGCATTTGTTTTTATTTCACTTTCTCTTTTTGTGTATTCTTCTATTTGTTTTTCGTTTGTGTTTCTATTTCCAAATAGTCCGTCTTTGTCTTCGTTTTTTAGTAAAGTGTCTTTTATTGCATGATATATTGCTTGGAATATTTTATTTTCTTCTTGAAAACGTACTTCTAATTTTGCTGGGTGTACATTAACGTCTACTCTTGCAGGTGCTATTGTTATATTTAATATAACAAACCCAAATTTTCCTAATGGTATCATTCCTTTATATGCTTGCTCTGTGGCAGATGTTAATACTTTATCTCTTACATATCTTTTATTTACAAAAAATAGTTGATTTGATCTGTTTGATCTTGCTATTTCTGGTTTTCCTATAACTCCATCTACTTTAATATCTTCATAAGTATAAGAAACTGGTGATATTGATTCTGCTACAGTTTTTCCATATATGCTATATACCACTGTTTTCATATCTCCATTGCCATTTGTTTGTATAACTGTTTTTCCATTATTTATTAGTTTAAATGCTATTTGTGGATTTACTAGTGCTATTCTTGTTATTACATCTTCTATGTATCCTGATTCTGTGTAATCTTTTTTTAAGAATTTGTATCTTACTGGTGTATTAAAAAATAGATTTTTTACTGTTATACTTGTTCCAACAGATGATGGTGCTATTTCTTTTTCTAATATATCTCCAGCTTCTACAACTACTTTGTATCCATTTTCTTGTTGTTGTGTTTTTGAAATTAGTTCTACATTTGAAATTGCTGCAATACTTGCTAATGCTTCACCTCTGAATCCCATAGAAGTTACTGTGTCTAAATCATCTGCTGATCTTATTTTACTTGTTGCATGTCTTTCAAATGCAATTTCTAAGTCGTCTTGTGCTATTCCTTTTCCATTGTCTGTAATTTTTATAAAAGAAATTCCTCCATTTTTTATTTCAACAACAATATTTGTTGCTCCTGCGTCTATTGAATTTTCTACCATTTCTTTTATTACTGATGCTGGTCTTTCTATTACTTCTCCTGCTGCTATTTTGTTTATTGTTAAATCATCTAATAATACGATATTTCCCATCTGTTTTCCCCCATAGTTTTTTGCTTTTCTTGTTTGTGTTTTTAATTTTGTTTATTTTTTATTTCTAATTGTTTTTCATATCCTTTTATGCAGTAATATATTGATAACATATATACTGTTAATAATATTGGCATTGTTGTTTTTCCTACTGGTATACGTGTTAGTGCAATTATTGATAATAATTCTATTTGTGATATTACTATAATTGCTATTGTTTTTAGTAATACTTTTAAAGAATTTAATTTATAGTAACGAATCATTAGATATATTAATATGCAGATTGTTGCTATTATAATTGGTGATTCATATTGTTTTATCATGTCTTTTAAATGTACTTGTGGTACATTTATTATTGATATTTCTTCTGCTTTTAATTCTGTTCCATATTTTTCATTAATTTTTGAGATTATATTGTTTTTTTGTTCTTCTGTAATATCTTTTGCTGTAATACTTACTGCATCTTCATATATTTCTACTTTTTGTATTATTACATTTTTTTGTCCTATTTCCTCTTTTACTATATCTTTGATGTCTTTGATTTCAAATGTTTTACCTATATTTGCTTCTAGTCTTTTTGTTTCTTGATAGCTTAATTCCTTATTAAATCCTTTTATTGCTACCATTATTATTCCTGCTATTAAAATAATTGCTAATATTGCTATTACTATTTTGTTTTTTGTTTTTTTCATTGTTTATCATCTTCCCTTCTTTTTTGTCTTTATTTTATTTATTATGTAATAAATAATTGATAAACAGCGCTTAATGCTAGTCCCCATAACATTACCATTCCTAAACTTGCTATTGGTGTCCATCTTGCAAAGCTAAATACTATTGATATTATGCATATTGGTATTATTTTTAGCCATGATTTTCCGTATTCTTTTTTTACTTCTTTTGCTGTTTTTTCTTTTTCATTACTGTTTGCTATTTTATTTGTTAATATATAGTTTATTACTAAAATTACTGCTATTCCAAATATTCCTTCTAGTGTAATTATTACATTTGCATAACGTACTAGTAATAAATATAATGCTGTAAATCCTATAAATGCTATTGAAGATAATACTCCTGTTAATTTATATCTAAACATAAGTGCTATTAGTCCTATTACTGCAATTATCGCAATTATAGTAATTAGTTGTTGTATTTTTTTTGTTGTTATATTTGAAAGTATATATTCATTTTGTGATACTTCATAATCTACTGGTAAATTTCCAAATGATAATGTTGATGCTATATTGTTTGCTTTTTTTGCATTTTCATTTATTTTACTTCTTGATGTAGATGATTTTCCTACTGTTAATTGTAAACTTCCTGTTCTTATTATATTGTCAAATGATGTTGTTGTAACTTCTTCATCATCTATTTTTATTACTACTTTTTTTTGTGCTTCTGTTGTTTCACTTTCTGATGTTGTGTTTTCTGTTGTTGTGTTTTCTGTTGTTGTATTTTCTGTTGTTGTGTTTTCTGTTGTTGCGTTTTCTGTTGTTGTGTTTATTGTTTTGTAGTTTTCTGTTATTTCTGTTAGCTTGTTTTTTCCTTCTTTGTCAAATTGTATATTTAAGTATACATCTGTTCCTGTTTCTGCTGTGTTATATCTTACATCTACTAATTTTATATCTGAATTGTCTAATAGCACTTCTTTTGTTTCACTGTCTTGTATTTCAAATTTTCCTGTTGCTCCTATATTTGATACTATTGTGTCTGTTTCTGTGTTTTCTTCTAATTCTATAAATATTTCTCCTGTTTCTTCATTTAGTCTTATTATATAATTTTCTATTCCCATATTTTTTAGTCTTTTTTGTATGATTGTTTTTGTTTTTTCAAAATTTTCTTTTGTTAGTTTTTCTGCGTTTTTGTTTACTTCTTCTTTTGTGTATCCTTTTTCTGTAATTTGTTCGTCTGTTAGTTCTTCTGTTATTTTGTTTCCTTCTGTGTCTTTTATTATGGTTTCTTTATCTTCTTTTGGTTTTATTGATAGTATTCTTGCTCCTTTTAAATCCATTGATAGATCGTAATCTTTAATTTGATTTTTCATCTGATTTTGTTTTTGAGTGTATATTCCTACAAATCCTATCATTGATATTAGTATTGTTATTAAACATGCTGTTATTATTTTTATTATCCTTTCTCTTTTTTCTTCCTTTACATTTTGGATTTTTTCTTTTTTTTGTTTGTTTTCCATGTTCTTCATCCTTCCTTGTTTTGTTATTTTTTATCTTTATAGATTTTATATTAATTTTTGAAAAATATCAACTATTTTATTTGTTTTTTTATTATTTTTAATAGAATAAAAAAACACTTATCAAAATACCTGATATAATGAATTGTTTAGAAAACATTAAAGTGGGTATTGATAAGTGTTAAGTATAAGTAAAATGATAAACTAATAAGCTAATAAATAGATCAAAAATGCAAAAAAAGCCTAACAGCGGACACACTTTCTGGTATGTTTGCTATTAGGCTTTTTTATTATATTTTTTATAGGTGTTTTTTGAGTCCGCCACCGAAAACACCATTTAAATATTTGGTTTGGTCTGAAAACACCTTATACTATTTCTTCTACATAAATGTCATTTGTGGCAACTACTATTGTATATTTTCTTAGACCTTGTATGTCTTTTATGTCTTCAAAAC
>MNRQ01000009.1:58400-58685 GCA_001916035.1 Clostridium sp. 27_14
TTTATGTACTTGAATTCTACCATTACTGCTTTATATCCTTTACTACTGTCTCTTGGTACTAGCAATATGTCTGGGTAATTTCTGTTTACTTCCATTTCTGATTTTGTTGAGTATGCTTTTATATTCATTGCTATACAATAGAATATTAATTTTATATATTTTTCGTCAAATTTTATTAAGTCTCTATTTGATAAATTGTTTAAATATATTTTTAATATTTCTACTATTTTATCTATTCTTCCTTCTTTTGCTAATTGTATTAATATTTCTTGGTTCGCATTATTG
>MNRQ01000009.1:58921-59733 GCA_001916035.1 Clostridium sp. 27_14
GTTTTTCTTAATATTTCTAATCTGTTTTCGCCTTTGCATAAGTCTAGCATTTTTCCTATTTTGCTGTAGTCACTTGCTATATTTGTGTCTATTAGTTTATCTGGTATTTCTCCTAATCTTATATATCTTGATAAGAAATATAAGCACATATTTGAATTGTATATTTGATTTTTTGCTTTTAAGCAAAATTTATATCCATCATAGTTTTCTTTCATTATTGGTATTATTTTTTCTTGTTCTTTTAGTGATATTTCTTGGTTTTTCAATATTTCTTTTAGTTCTTCTTCTGTAAATCCTATCATTTCATTAAATTCTTCGTCTTGTGTTATATCTGTTCCTATATTAAATCCACTTGTTAAGCTGTCTAGTGTTATTGGTGCTACTCCTGTTATGAATATTCTGTCTACTACTGTTTCTGTTCCTTTTTTTAGAATCTCATACCATTTTCTTACTTTTCCATTTTTTGATACTAATCCTCTAAACTGTTCTGGATTAAATCCTAATAATTCATTTGCAAAATGATCGTATTCATCTATTATTACATATATTTTGTCTTGTGGCTTTTGAATATAAAATGATTTAAATAAATTATCTAAAATATTTTCTGCTTCATCTTCTTTGTTTACGTGAAATTCAAGATTATATCTATTAATAAATACTTCTATTGATGATGCTACTTCTTTTTTGAATCCTCTTATTGTTGCTTCTTCTGTACTTGTGTCTATTCCTGAAAAATTAAATCTTAATATACAATAACTGTTCTTTAATTTTGTTGTGTTTTTTCCTATATACGTATTTCCATATAATTTTTC
>MNRQ01000005.1:0-1014 GCA_001916035.1 Clostridium sp. 27_14
GCAAAGCCGTTAAGGCTAGTAGTTACAAGAACTTGTAGGTAGGACTCTAAAAGGGGTTCTATTATTTTGCTCCTATCTCTTATTGCACAAAACTTTGATGCCGCGACAGTTTTTTATATAATCATTTGATATCATAAAATTATTTGTATTATACATTAAAAAATAGCATATAATATTATATATAATAATTTTAGAAAATTATTTTGTACTAGTTGACAATTCAAATAATAAGATGCTATAATTATTATATAAATAAATACTGCCTACTAGGAGGCAAAGAGTAAAATACCCTAGACAATCGATTAATCAGCCACCCAGTTGGCAAAGAGAAAATACACTGGTGAATAAATTTGGGAGTCTTTGTACTCCCTTTTTATTATATAAGGAGTAAGATGGAAATTATAGAAGGAAAATTATATTTTATAAAAGATAAATTTATTGAAAAGTATAATCCAAAATATCATTTAATGGAAAATAAAGAAACTGGTACAAAAAGGCCAACTTATTTTTGTTTTAGAGATAAAATTGATAAAAATATATTGTGGTTCGTGCCTATGTCTTCTAAATATGATAAATATTTAAAATTATATAATGATATCAAATCTAAAAAAGGAATAGAGCCAAATAACTTTGTGTTTGCAAGAAATTTAGCTGGAAAAAAAGCCGTTTTTTTAATTCAAAATATGTTTCCTACTTTAGAAAAATACATAGAACAAGAATATAAAAAAGCAGGAATATCAATTAAAGTTCCTAAAGCAGTAAAAGAAGAAATAGATAAAAAAACTAGAGATATTTTTGCACTTACAAATAGAGGAGTTATAGCTACATTTACTAATTTACCTGAATTTATAAATGATATTAAGAATGAATATAAGAAATGAAAGAAAACGAGGCGGTAGATAATGAAAGAATTGTTAAAAGTAATATCTAAAAAATTATTGCTATGGTCTATTGTTTTTAACACTATATATTCTATAGCAGATTATGGTGAAGCGTTTGCATTATCATATTTTG
>MNRQ01000005.1:1078-2868 GCA_001916035.1 Clostridium sp. 27_14
AATAGCATCATATATAGATAATGTTAATGAAGTAAAATCAAAAACAGCAATTCAAAAATATTATTTTGAAAAAGTACAATCTATGACAATGGAAAAAATAAAATAAATGAAAATAACGAGCAATATTTAGAAACAACAAAGGTGAATGAAATAAAAAGATCTTGTATGAATGCAGTATTTACAGGATTAATGAATTGGTATAAAGAATTGCCAAATGGACTTGAAACAATAGATAAAGAATTATATTTTTTTGATGAGCCTACATCTAATTTAGATGCTTTATCTGAAGAAAAGATAACAAATATGATTGAAAAGTATTTAAAAGATAAAACATATGTGATTGTAACACATAGACCAAAATTAAAAGAATTATGTAATAAGCATTATTCATTTGATAATCATATGATGAAAGAGATAATAACAGTATAATTAATATATACAACAATTTAAAGATCAATATAATTAAGGAAAAGTACATGAAAAAGTGAGAAATAATGTTAAGTCCTAAACAAAATATAAAAAACAAATAGGAGTTGAAAATATGAATAGTGATATAAAAATAAGAAAAGTAAATCAAACAGATGCCACTAAATGGTTTAAATTTGTTAATAAGGTATGGAGAAGTGCATATATAAATATTTTTCCAGAAGAGGTTTTCTTAGAAAAAGAAAAAAATGTTGAAGAGAAAGAAAAAAATTTTAATAAAAAAATATTTAATGACAACAGAAATATTGCACTAGTTGCAGAATATAAAGGCGAAATTATTGGAATAATGTGTGGTTCAATTAACTCGAATTATGAGCATTTTAATGTAAAATATGCAGATTTAATTGGATTATATATAGATCCTGATTTTCAAGAAAGTTGCTTGAGACTTCTACAATGCCTAAAGAAGATTCTTTGGAGATTAAACAATATTTTTTGAGAGAAAATCCTGATATGCTAGCAGAAATTAAATGTGAATTAATTGAGTAATTGAAATGGAAAAGCCGATTTATAACTAATTTGGCTTTTTTTATTAATTTGAATAAAATTGAGTAGAGTAGGGGAGAATAGCCATTTTTTAATGTTGGAGATTTATATTTAATATAATAAAAAAGACTTAGAAAAATTTTGTGCAAAGTTTTACAAAATAAAATTTATTTAATATTTATAATTAAAAGTTTTTTAAATTGAAAAATAAAATTAAAAAATATTGCATTTGAAATTTTCAAATTTTAAAAATTGTAAATTAAAGATTTTAAATTTATAGAATTTTTAAAGCAAACATTTGTTAATTGCAAATTTTAATGTTTAGTTTTGCAATTAATATATATTTAATTATTATAATTTAAACTTACGAAAATCAATTTTAAGCCAATTACAATATTGCAATATTAAATTAATTCATCTAAATATTAAATTTAGATTTATTTAAGTTGTTTATGAAAATTTTAGTTATATATATGCAATTTTTATAATTATCTGCAGATGCTAAAGTAATCTCTAAAAGATCTAAAATAACGTTTAGTATTTTAGCAAAATATTGATAATTCTGGGTTTGAGAGATTTTAGATAAAAAATAACCAAATTTTTTATACTTATATAAATATATAAAAAACTGAAAAAATACCTAAAAAAACGACGCACGAGAATCGATTTTAAGCCGTTTTTATTTTTAAGGCTTATAGTTTGTTGTTGGTAAAATACGGCAAATATAGAGAAATAGGCATTTTGAAGATTTTTGGAAAATTTATATAAAATATAATATGAAATAAAAATTATTAAGTAATAAAATTAAATTTTAAATA
>MNRQ01000010.1:0-19572 GCA_001916035.1 Clostridium sp. 27_14
ATTAAAATTACCTCAAACAAGACTTATGATTTTATGTAATCCTCATAATCCGATTGGTAAAATTTATACAAAAGAAGAATTGGCTAAAATTGGCCATTTATGCTATATGAATAATGTTATTATTTTAGTTGATGAAATACATTGTGATATAGTTGATCCAAATAAAGAATATAATGCATTTCAAAATATTAATGATGAATGCAAATATAATTCTATTATGTGTGGCGCGCCTACTAAATGTTTTAATTTAGCAGGTTTACAAACTTCATTTATGTGTATTCCTAATAAAGATATTTTTAATAGAGTAAATCGAGGGATTAATAATGATGAAATAGCAGAACCTAATACATTTGCTATTCAAGCATGTGAAGCAGCTTTTAATGAAAGTGAAGACTGGTTAAAACAAATGCAACAATATATTTATGAAAATAAAATTATAGTTAAAAATTTTATTTTAGATAATAATTTACCTGTTATTTTAATTGAAAGTGAAGCAACATATTTATTATGGATTGATTGTAGTAAAATATGTTTTGATACTGATGAATTATGTGATTTTATAAGAGAAAAAACAGGTTTATATTTATCTTCTGGTAAACAATATGGTGAAAGTGGTAAATCATTTATTAGAATGAATATTGCTTGTCCAAAAATAAGATTAAATGATGGTTTAAATCGTTTTAAATTAGGTATAAATTTATATTTAAATAGATAGGAGGATTTATGGAAAACTTTATTTATTGTACACCTACTAAATTATATTTTGGTAAAGATTCAATTTCTAATTTAGTGAATATTTTAAAACCATTAGGTAAAAGAGTATTATTAACTTATGGTGGAGGTAGTATTAAAAAGAATGGTTTATATGATGAAGTAAAACAATTATTAAAAGATTTTGAAATTTTTGAATTAAGTGGAATTGAACCAAATCCTAAACATGAAAGTGTTGTTAAAGGGGCTAAAATCTGTAAAGAAAATAATATTGATGTAATTTTAAGTGTAGGTGGTGGAAGTGTTTTAGATTGCTCTAAAGCTATTTCAAGTGCTGCTTTATATGATGGTGAAGCTTGGGATTTAATTACTTATAAAGTAAAAACAACTCGTGCATTACCGGTTGTAGATATTATAACTCTTGCTGCTACTGGATCTGAATATGATAGTGGTGGAGTCATTTCAAGAAAAGAAACAAACGATAAAGTTGGTTATATAGATGAGCATTTATTCCCAGTTGCTTCTATTTTAGACCCTACATATACTTTTACTGTTTCTAAATATCAAACAGCTGCTGGTACTATTGATGCAATTAATCATGTTTTAGAACAATATTTTTGCTCAGAACATACTTTATTAACTGATGGAATGTGTGAAGCGACTATAAAAAGTTTAATGAAAAATGTAGTTATTTGTAAAACAATAATTGTTATTACAAGAACCTCCAAGTTTTTTTTCCAACTCATAATATAACGTCTCCTTTAATAATCAAACTCTAATTTATCTGCTATTTCTTCAAAATCCTTCATTATTGACTTTTCTAATATCTCAAGTTTCCTATCATAACACATTAAAACCCTGTGTACCTTAGATTCATAATAAGAATTATTACAGCCTGAGTCAAATGCACTCTTGTAATAATACATTGCCTCATACAAATTTTGTAAATCTTCAAAAAAGATTTTATCATCATATTGCTTTTTCTCAATTGCAACACACATATAAAAAACGTGTTTCAAATCTTCTATAAGTTCATTAACATTCCCTATAACAGACGCATTTGAAAATGCTTTATTCTCTGAAAGTACTTCTATTTTTTTTATTTTATCTAATGCACTCATATAACTAGAATACAATTCCACATTATTTGACGTACTTTCATATTTTAAAGAATTTGATTTGATTAATGAAGAAACCTCTTTATAATAGTTATATTGCCCATCACTATTACTAAGAACATTACAAAAATTTTTATAATACATATAAATAATTAATTTTTCTAAAAAGTACCCAGAAAAAAATAATAATGATTCTATTGCAACAAAAAGTAAGATCCTTTTCAAATTTATAGTATGACCAAAAGAAAAACTAATAGCAACTTTTAATGTATACAATGCAGATAATACATACCAAATTACTGAAATTAGTTCATGGATAAAAATTCTATTATTTTTGCAATCATACATAGAAATAGAAAAACCATAAGAATCATAAGTATTGTATACGCAGCTATTTTTTTCTTCGCAATCAGAACATTTATTTTTATATTTTGCAGGAACATCTTTAAACGTCCGATTATTAAGTTTTACATTATAGCACCTATATTTGTCCTTTCTCTTTCCTGATGAATTAACTTCTGGTTCGCATACTTTGAGCATAAAATTTCCTCCTTTATAATCTATTTAATTTTCAATGTGCGACATAATTATATTAACATAAAATGGAACAAAAATCAATATTATTGCAAATTTTATTGAAAACTAGCTTGTATTTGGTATATAATATAAACATAACATTTTTTATAATATAATCAATTCATTATAAGTCAAAGTACATTTGACTCTAATTATAATTATTAGGAGGATCTTTTTATGTTTAAACTACATTCAGAATATACTCCAACAGGAGACCAACCACACGCAATAGAATATTTATCAAACGGTATTAAACAAGGCAAAAAATTTCAAACTTTACTTGGTGTTACAGGTTCAGGAAAAACTTTTACAATGGCAAACATAATAAACAAAGTACAAAGACCAACTTTAGTCTTAGCGCACAACAAAACACTAGCAGGACAACTATATTCAGAATTTAAAGAATTCTTTCCAGAAAATAATGTTGAATACTTTGTAAGTTATTATGATTATTATCAACCAGAAAGTTATATACCAAGTTCTGATACTTATATAGAAAAAGATGCATCAATAAATGATGAAATAGACAAACTAAGACATTCTGCCACACTATCCCTTTTTGAAACAAGAGATGTAATAATAGTAGCATCTGTTTCATGCATATATGGTTTAGGAGATCCAGAAGATTATCAAGAGATGATGTTATCTTTAAGACCTGGTATGCAAAAAAGTAGAGATGATGTTTTAAAAAAATTAGTTGAAATGCAATATTCCAGAAACGAAATTGACTTCAAAAGAGGTACTTTTAGAGCCAAAGGAGATATTGCAGAAATATATCCATCTTCACAAAGTGAAAGTGCTGTAAGAGTTGAGTTCTGGGGAGATGAAATCGAAAAAATCTCTGAAATAAATCCTTTAACAGGAAAAGCTATTGGAGAAAGAAAACACATTCTTATTCCACCAGCTTCTCAATACGTAACAAAAAAAGACAAATTAGAAAAAGCTATTGGAACAATAGAAACAGAATTAGAAGAAAGAATAAAATATTTTAAAGATAATAACAAACTTATAGAAGCCCAACGAATAGAGGAAAGAACAAATTTCGATATAGAAATGATGAAAGAAACAGGATTTTGCCAAGGAATTGAAAACTATTCAAGACATATTAGTGGCAGAAAGCCGGGTTCTCCCCCATTCACTTTATTTGATTACTTTCCAAAAGACTTTCTTTTACTTATAGATGAATCACATGCAACAATCCCACAAGTAAAAGCAATGTACAATGGAGACAAATCAAGAAAAGACTCCTTAGTAAACTATGGCTTTCGCTTACCTTCCGCTTATGACAATAGACCATTAAAATTTGACGAATTTGAAAAAAGAATAAATCAAGTAGTATTTGTAAGTGCTACACCTGCCGATTACGAAAGCGAACACAGCAAAGAAAATGTTGTAGAGCAAATTATAAGGCCTACTGGATTACTAGATCCTAAAATAGAAGTCAGACCTGTTGAAAATCAAATTGATAATTTAATAGAACAAATACATGAAAGAGTTGAAAAACATGAAAGAGTTTTAGTAACAACTCTAACAAAAAAAATGGCAGAAGATTTAACATCATACTTAAAAGGATTAGACATAAAAGTTGCCTATATGCATTCTGATACTAAAGCACTAGAAAGAATGGAAATTATAAGAAATTTACGTTTAGGAGAGTTTGATGTACTAGTAGGAATAAATCTTTTAAGAGAAGGTCTTGATATTCCTGAAGTATCACTAGTAGCAATTCTTGACGCAGATAAAGAAGGTTTTTTACGTTCAGAACGTTCACTTATACAAACAATAGGTAGAGCTGCTAGAAATACAGACGGCACTGTTATAATGTATGCTGATGAACTAACCGAAAGCATGGAAAAAGCTATAACAGAAACAAACCGTAGAAGAAAAATCCAAGAGGAATATAATAAAGAACATGGAATTACCCCTAAAACCATTAAAAAATCTGTTAGAGAAACAATCAGTATAACAAAGCAAGAAGATATTGGAGTAGAATACAAACTAGAGAAAAAAGAAGATATAAAAGAAACTATTTCTAAAATTACTGATGAAATGCTTCAATTTGCCAGCCAAATGGAGTTTGAAAAAGCAGCAGAATTACGTGATAAAATAAAAGAATTAGAAAAATTATTATATCAATAATAAACCTTTCTAGTTATTCAAATATTTGCATCTTTGTTTCTACAAAAATGGGAAAAGAACAAATCAGAAAACTAAAAACATAAACATTTTTAGTACTGATATTGTTCTTTTAACCATTTTAATTTACAATTCGTAAATTTGTTTACTGCATTAATGTGACAATTGTCTTCAGTTACAAAAAATTGACTTCAATTCCTGAGTATCTAAGATATATATAGGTTCCCCATCATTATTAAAAACAATTTTATAAGAAACCTTAAATTTTTTTAATGCTTTCAACTCTTCATCATCAAGCGGCGTCTTTATTGATTCACTCTGTGAACTAACAATTCTGCCATATAAATGTTTTGAAAGATATCCCGAAAATAGCAATATTATTACCTCCTTTATCTTGCAGTAAACAAAAATAATAACAATATAAATTATACAATAAATCAAAAGCAAAAATGGAAAAATTTGTAAAAAGTATAAAATAATTTACAAAAATTTCCATTTATATGTTTTATAAAAAACTTATTATATAACATTAGCAGCTTTTACAACTTTGTTATTTTTCTCAATTAGTCTGTTTTAATATATCATTTTTTGCATTTTCCTTAAAGTTATCTTTCCCAACTTTCACAAAAATGCTTACAGCTTTATTTAAAGCCTTTTTACTATTTTCATCAAGTTCTTTATAAGATTTAATCATTGTTTTTGCATTTGCAAACCACTTTCCACTAATTTCAGAAAGAGTTTCTGCTTGTGTTGAATTTAATACTTCAAAAAGAACACTTACAAATTGTTCTCTTTGTTTAGGAGTAACCTCTTTAATCCAATTACTGATTGTTTGATCTATAAATTCACTAGAATTTGTAAACTCATCTCTAACAAATTTATCACCTAATACTTGCCAACTATATAAGTCATGTTGCATAATTCCTGTTTGAGTACTTTCCAAAATTATAATTTTTTCCTTATGATTTAATAATCTACCTATAATAGAAGTTTGTGGCATAAATGTTTGAATTTTAGGTAAAATCCTTCTATATTCTTCTGTATCAACAATATTCTCACTAAATCCAGGTCCATCATTATTATACACTGTAACTATCTTTTCTTGAAATTTTAAATCACAAAAAGCTGCTGCATAAATAGCTAAATTTCCACCTTTTGAATGACCACCTACAAATATTTTTAAATTTTCATTATCATATTTTTTTGCAATACTATTTAAGTAATTCACTGCATCTATTTGTGAAGGAACTGTATCACTAAAACACATGTTTAGGTCTTCCCTCCACCCTACAATAGTATTATCTGTTCCCCTAAAAGCAACATATATATAATCATTTGGCAAATGAACAGTAATTGCAGAAAATTGTTTTTCTTGTTCTACATCTATTTTATTTATAAAATCTGATATATATAAATTTCCAAATCTAAGACTATTAGCTAAAACAGGATATAAATCAACATCTTCTTTTTGTAAAACTCTTGCAGTTGTTCCGATTAGTTTCATATCTTTTATAACTTTCCTTTATAGTTATCTTTTCTGTATTTGATATTATTTTTTCATCAAGAGGAAAATATGAAAAGCGTGCTAAAATTAAATTATCAATTTCATTAAATTCTGTTTTTGTTAGTAGTATATCTCTCCATTGCATATAATCAAAAATATTTGCCATTTTTATTCCATCCCTTCCATAATTTTTATATCCACATTTTATCATATTGATTTTTTATAAACAAGTAATTTTTTTAATTTTAAAAAATTACTAGACAAGCTTTTAGTAGATATGATATTATATTACTGTCAATCAAATGATAAAACTTTTTATACAATTTAGGAGGTAATGTGAAGTGAAATCAAATCAATTAAAATTAATTTTTATAAGTTGTATTTTAATAATTATATCTGTATTTTTTTATACAGTAAAAGCTGTTGATACTGAAAATACAGATAATTCTGTTAATTATACTGAAAGTAGCAATTCAACTTCTAGTACCACAAATACTTCAAGCAACACTTCTGCTTCAAATAATACTTCATCAAGCGCATCAAATTCAACTACAAACACTAGTACAAGTGATGATGAAACAGACAATACAACTTCTTTTGCAAATTACACCGGTGTTTCTGATACAAGTTCAACAACAGTTTCAAATTATTCACCAGATTCAGAACTAGGGATTGCTCAAATTTTAAACATTTTATTAATTGTAGTTGGTGTTTTACTAATATTTTTAGCTATTGCAATTATAATAAAAATAAATCAATAATTTTCTCTAAAGATTCAATTAATTTGAATCTTTTTCCATTTTTATATTTTTTTGCATACATATTTTTTATCATTTTTTTCAATACTAATAATGTAATTCTATAATAAGGAGGAATATATATGTACAAAAAAATATTTGTTGCTTTAGCTATATTAACAATTGGAATTTTCTCTTTTTCAATATGTTTTGCAAATAATGATCATATGCTTGAAGATGCAGCAAATGGTGTAAGAAATGTTGTAGGTGGTGCTGAAAATGCAATAGAAGATGGTGCTAGAGATATTGCTAATACTACAAAAGGTGCAACAGGAGCAGCGGAAAATTCTATGGATAATGCTACTGGAATGACTGAAAACACCAATAATAACAATAACAACAATAATTCAGAAATGAATGGAAATGATAGAACAAACAGTAACACTTATATAGCAACAAGAACATCTACAACTGATTCTAGATTTATGGGAATGAATGCTACAGCATGGACTTGGCTTATATTAGGAATAGCAGGTATTGCAATTGTTGCATTAGTTTGGTACTATGGTTCTCAAATGCGTACTAACCATGATGATGAATAGTATTTATTGTATGTAAGATTATAAAATCCTATATACGAACAAACTATCGGAGTACTTTTATACTTTTTTATAAGTTATATAGTACTTCATTTTTATTATACAAAACAAATACGCGGACTTTAAAATATTCTAAATAGTACAAATGTTATTAATATCCACTTGTTCTTGATTTATTTTTACTTTTTTGGTATACTACCTTTAAACATAAATGAAAGGAATTGAATTTAATGAATACCAACATAAAACAAATTTCTAAAAATCCTACAGCATATCATAATTATAATATAGAAGAAAAATTAGAAGCGGGAATCGTTTTAACACGGAACAGAAATAAAATCAATAAGACAAGGAAAAGTAAATTTAAAAGATACGTATGCTATATTAAAAAAAGGCGAAGTTTTTATAATTGGAATGCACATCAGCCCTTATGACCACGGAAACATTTTTAATAAAGATCCTTTACGTGATAGAAAATTACTACTTAATAAACGTGAGATTTCTAAATTAATTGGTTTAACAAAACAAAAAGGATATAGCTTAATTCCTATCAGTTTGTATTTTAAAGGTGATTTAGTAAAAGTTGAATTAGGTATTGGCAAAGGAAAAAAATTATATGATAAACGTCAAGATTTAGCTAAAAAAGATGCTGAAAGACAAATTGCTTATCAATTAAAGAATAATAACAGACATTAATAATATAAGCAAAAATGAGAAGACTATTGCTTCTCATTTTCATAACTTGAACACATTGATTCATCAGCTTTTTTTGATTTACAATTTTGTGTTGGAGTTACTTGAATAGCTGTTAAAGTACACTTATTTTGATTGTAATCATTATACTTACAAGTCTCAACATTACAGTGTATTTTTTGATTTCCTTCCATATTGCATACCATTCCTTTCTCACCTTTAAGTTACACTTTTCAGTGATAATATTATGATGTGCAAATCTAAAAAAATTATTCAATACATTCTGTATTTCCATTATCTATACAATTTGTAGGTATTTCTTTGAAGCTCAGATACCAATTTATTCCATTTCTATTTTTAATTATTTCTTGTTGTCTATTTTGCAATTCGCAAAAAGTTTTTGGCGGTGGTAAAATTACTGGCTGATTTGGTATCCAATTTGCACCTGTAGAGCTTTGTGAACAATCTGCTACTTGTAATGCTTTAACAATTCTTAATATCTCTGGTATAAATCTTCCTACATTCATTGGATATATTAGTATTGTCCTTATTATTCCTTTATCATCAATTATAAACACATTTCTAACTGTTTCTGTATTACTTATATCACTTGCTATCATTCCATATTTTCTTGCTATTTCGCCATTACGGTCAGCTATTATGGGAAAAGAAATTTGTATTCCAGTTCTGCAGTATATATCATATATCCAAGCTAAATGAGATGAATTTGAATCTACACTTAGTCCTAATAGCTCAGTATTTATATTTTGAAAATATGTATGTGCTCTCGTAAATGCTATCATCTCTGTTGTGCATACAGGGGTGAAATCTCCAGGATGTGAAAATAGTATCAACCATTTTCCTTTGAAATCATTTAAGGAAATATTTCCACACGTTGTAATAGCTTCAAAATCTGGCGCTTTTTGACCTATTTTTACATTTCCATTCATTAATAATTCATAATCCATATTTTATCACATTCCTTTCGATTTATAATATGAAAAAAACATATTTATTGTGCAGCCAATATTTAACCAACCAAAAAACTTCTAGTATAATAAACTAGAAGTTTTTTGGCTGTGATTAGATTTTCGGCATCATATACTTATACGCTCTATCTGTTTGCTCTTTTATATATTGTATCTTTTTCATATCCGAAATTCTTTCAACAAAATTAATAGTTATAGATTCATTAGAAGTACTTTGCAAAAAATACGCAGATGGAAGTTCTAACTCATCTATCTCTACCGTAGCAGACTTGAAAACATATTGAGGATTTTCAAACAATTCATGTGTTGCTCCAATACCCTCATAAAGATCAAATCTTAAAAGACCATTTTCTTCATTGCCTTCCAAATAATCATTGGCAATAAAGCCTTTGAATTTGTTGGCAGAAAACATTACGCCTCCTGTACCATACATATTTTCTGTCCGAACTATTACACTAAAAAATAATTCTTTTGCCATTTGTTTTTCCTCCATTTTTAATATAAAATAAAGATTTGCTACAATTTAATCTAAATACATATTAACATAAAGCAGATAAAAAGTCAATTTTATCATTTACAAAAATATCAACTTTTTACTTGCTTAATAACTCTTACACTATAACATCTAAACTATTATTTTAAACTTAAATATCCTATTTCATCCCATCGGTTATATGCTAAATTTAGACTAAATAATAATTTGGGCTTTGCCCCTGCCCTATTTTTATCAACAATGCAAGCATAATATCTTTCATCAGGATCTTTAGATTTTTGCAAATCAAAAAATGTAGTATCAACTTCTTGATTAGAATAATGAAATTCATCATACATGTCTCTTGGTATTTGTTTCATCAAACATAATGTATCTAAAACTTCTTTTACAGTCCTACTTACTGCCAAATCATTAATGTCCAAATTTATCGGATTTGTTTTATTTTCCGTTAACTGTAATGTTGAACAAATAAATATTCCAAAATTTTGAGCTAAATTTGCTAAAATTGTTGCAGTTCTTTTTATTTCCTCACCATTTCCTATATTAGCAGTATCTGTTTTTAATGTATCATAAAATACATATTCTATTTTTTCTTTATAATAATAGTTCATAATAACCTTTTGTAACTCGTCATTTGTATGATCTGTAATATTTATAAAATAAATAGAATTTAATACTTGAGTATTTATCCAATTAGTTACAGCAATAGTCTTTTTAAAATCTGAGGAAACTTCTTCCAGTCTTTTTATAAAATCCTCTCTACTCTCATTTTTTTCTCTTAACACATATCCATCCTTATCTATTTTTACTATCTTAGAATCATCTGGTCTAAATTTAAACTCTAATAATTCTGTCTCAGATATATGTAATTTTTGTCCATGCAATTTTTGAATAGCAGGATGATTCAATATTGTTGTAATAAGAGTCAATTTCATTTTTTCTTCTGACATTTCATTTGAAATTATTAATACCTTTTTTTGATGTACTAAAGAAGTGTATGCAGCTATATTTACAGTAAGTCTACTCTTACCAGCATTTGAAGGCATTGCAATTGCCATTGTTTCACCTTTTCTAATTCCTTTAAAGACTTGCGTTAAAATAGGAAAAGGTAAACTTAAACCATTAGCCAAATTATTATCTCCTCTTTCTAAAAAACTTGTCAAATCTGTATTTAATACTGCTTGCTTAAACTTATCTGTTACAGTTACTTGATTTGTAGCATTTTCTACTTCTTCTATTGTCATTTTATCATAAAGTTTATAATGTGCAATTTCAACAATCTTTTTCTGAATACTCTCAATTGGCATCTCCACATATTTTTTTCTTAGCAAACAAATTTTTCTTAAATCTGTATAGATTTTTTCCATATTATAATTTTTACCTGCAACATATTGTTTCAAATAATATTTTTGTTGATAAATTCCTTCTACTTCTCTTGAAAAGTTAAATTTTTGTTTTGCTATTTCTGGAGTATAGTTTCCACCCTCTGTAAATAATATACTTTTATATATATTTAATAAACTCTCACTTTCAAAATAACATTGATCAAACAAAATATAATATCTAACAATATATTTAGGTTCTGTTAATAATAAACCTATATAAATTTTTTCTAGTTCCACGTTACGCAAATCTACAGGATATTTTTCTTTATCTTTTTCTGTTTCAAAAACAAATTCTTCCTCATCTTCGTCTTGGTTATCTTCATCTTGTTCTTTTTCGTCATACATATAATTTTCTAAATCTTCTTCATTTTCTATTTCTTCTTCGTTGTCTTTTGTACTATCACCATTTTCTGTATATTCATCTTCTTTTTCAGAATATTCATCATCTTGATAATTTTCATCTGAAATAGAATTGCCAAACAAATCTTCATCTCCTAATGGCAAAAATACAGATAAATCCTCATCATCCTCTTCATCTTTTTCAGTTTCATTGTCAGCTTTTTTCTCCTCAGCAATATCTTCCTCTTGTTGATTATTTTTTTCTTCATTATCTTCTATTTCTGTACTTTCTTCTTCATCATATTCTTCCTGTTGTCTTTCTTTCTTTTTATTTAAGTTTTGTATAATAGATAAAGCAGTATGGAAATCTCCATCAGCAATTGCTTGCTTTGCTCCTTCAATTTCTTTTTTATTATTTGGTGTAATAGGTATACTATTTAATAAATCTGTTATTCTTTTTATACTTTCCATCTATACCATCCCTCTCTAATTTGCTCCTTGTTATATTTTATATTGAAAGAAGTTTTTTTGAATTTCCTACAATATAAAATAATCCTAAGGTATCTTTATTATGTACCTTAGGACGTTTTTTAATCTCTCATATAATCTTTTATTTTTTTCATAAAGATACATCTTGTAACAATATCTAATACTGCATAAACAATAATTGCTATTCCTATTGTTTTTAATGCTAAAGTTGTATTTATTAAAACTGCAATTCCAGCAATAATAATTAGCATTGAACATATTAGAGTAATTGTCCAATATCCAGATTTAATATCTTTCCATACTAATGTTGTTTGGAAATCTTTTAATCCTTCTAAAATTATCCAAACTCCAAGAAAAACACTAAATATGTTTGAAATAATATTTGGACAAAGTAAAACAATAACACCTATAATAATGCCAATTAATGCCATTGTTAAAAGATAATCTTCTTTTGGTTCAGAAGTAAAATAATCTACTAGCTTTAAAAAAGCAACTATTATAAATACGGTTCCTAATAAAACAGTAATAACAGACATCATTTCATTAGGTCTTGCAACTAATAGTATTCCTAACAATACAAATACAAGTGAAATTATAATATCTGTCCAACTTGATCTTTTTAAAAACTTTTCAAACATGTTTATTACCTCTCTTTCTTTTGTATTTTTACTTTTTTATCTTATAAATGAATGACAAAAGTCCTCATTTTTTGACACTCACATCATATCACATTAAAATTATTTTGTATATATTTTTATAAAATTTTTTTAATTTTTTTATTTTCATTCTTTTTTAATTTTTACAATCATACATTTTAATAAAACAAAAACATTTATTTTTAATTTTAATAATCACTATTAATGTACGTTTTTGTATTTATGTAAAATTTGTTAACACAAATTTATACGCATCAAATTTTATTATTGAAATGAGGATCTTTTATGTTTATTTATAATATTAAAATTAATAATAGCAAAATCTTCAAGATATTTTTTATATCTGTAATTATTTTATTATTACTCATTGTTAGTATAGTAATTTTCAGAGTTTTCAACGGTGCAAGTAAAAATCCAAAAAACACTGAAATACAACAAATTAACACTTCAAATTACACAAATGTTCTAAAAACAGTACATGATGATATTGATTCTTATGTAGGATTAAAAATACATTTTTCAGGTTATGTATACAGACTTTTAGATTTTAGTGAAAATCAATTTGTTCTAGCAAGAAATATGGTAATTTCTTCAAACTTTCAAACAGTTGTCGTTGGATTTCTCTGTGAATCTGAAGATATTAAAAATTTTTCCGATAATTCTTGGATTGAACTAACAGGTGAAATCACAAAAGGTAATTATCACGGTGACATGCCTATTATTAAAGTTACTGAATTACATGGCTGTGATAAGCCAAACGACGAACTTGTTTATCCACCTGACGAAAGCTATATCCCTGTGGCAGGTGAAATTTAACACTTTTTTTCATAATTACAACCTTTTTATCAAAAAATTCGTTTACTTAAATGTGAAAATATGTTACAATATAGATATATTTTAGTAGGTATCAGATTGTTATACCTAAGAAAGGAATGTAATAATGAAAGAAAACGAGAAAATTTTAATCTTAGACTTTGGTGGTCAATACAACCAACTAATTGCACGTAGAGTACGTGAATGTAATGTATATTCAGAAGTTGTACCTTTTAATATCTCTTTAGAAAAAATTAAAGAAATAAATCCAAAAGGTATTATTTTTACAGGTGGACCTGCAAGTGTATATGGAGAAGACTCTCCAAAATGTGATCCTGAAATATTTAATTTAGGTATACCTGTTTTAGGAATTTGTTACGGAATGCAATTAATGACCGCAACTTTAGGTGGAAATGTAGCAAGAGCCAATAAAAGAGAATATGGAACAATAGATGTATCAATTAATAACAACTCTTTATTATTTAAAGGATTTGAAAGTACAAATATATTTTTAATGAGCCATACAGACTTTGTAGAAAAAGTACCAGAAGGGTTTCAAAATATCGGTCATACAGAATCATGTCCAAATGCTGCTATGGAAAATCCAGCAAAAAAACTATATGGTATTCAATTTCATCCAGAAGTAAACAACTCTGTAAATGGAACTTTAGTTATAAAAAACTTTTTATTTAATATTTGTGAATGTAGTGGAGATTGGCAAATATCATCTTTTGTAGAAGACACAATTGCTAGTTTAAAAGAAAAAATCGGAGATAAAAAAGTTTTATGTGCCCTATCTGGTGGAGTCGACTCATCTGTTGCAGCTATTTTAGTTAGTAAAGCTGCTGGAAAAAATTTAACTTGTATCTTTTTAGATCATGGTCTTTTAAGAAAAAATGAAGGTGATGAAGTCGAAAAAATCTTTAGAGAACAATTTGATATAAACCTTATACGTGTAAACTGCAAAGATCGTTTTCTTTCTAAATTAGCAGGTGTAACAGATCCTGAAAGAAAAAGAAAAATAATAGGAGAAGAATTTATTAGAGTATTTGAAGAAGAAGCAAAAAAAATCGGTACTGTTGATTTCTTAGTCCAAGGAACAATTTATCCAGATGTTATAGAAAGTGGACTAGGAAAAAGCTCTACAATAAAAAGTCATCACAATGTTGGCGGATTACCTGAACATGTTGATTTTAAAGAGATCGTTGAACCATTACGTAATTTATTTAAAGATGAAGTTAGAAAAACAGGTTTAGAATTAGGTATTCCAGAAAATTTAGTATTTAGACAACCTTTCCCTGGTCCTGGACTTGCTATTAGAATAATTGGAGATATCACAGATGACAAATTAGATATTTTAAAAGATGCAGATGCTATTTTTAGAGAAGAAATTGCTAATGCAGGCTTACACAGATCAATTAATCAATATTTTGCAGTTCTTACAAATTTAAAATCAGTTGGTGTTATGGGCGATGAAAGAACTTATGATTATACTGTTGCTTTAAGAGCTGTTGAAACTACTGATTTTATGACAGGTGTTTGGAGTAAAATTCCTTATGAAGTCTTAGAAAAAGTATCTTCTAGAATTGTCAATGAAGTTGATCACGTTAATCGTGTTGTGTATGATATAACTTCAAAACCACCAGCAACTATTGAATGGGAATAAATTTTTGTATTCAAATATAAAATTAATACATACTTTTAGAAACTAAAGGAGTAATAAAAACATTAATAATTCAATGTTTTTATTACTCCTTTAGTTTATATCTAATATAGTTTTAACAACTCCACCATCAATAAAAGTAGAAAAAATATTTTTAATAACAATCAAAGCTATTGGACCAATTAACATTCCAATAACACCAATAAATTTGAATCCTGTATACATAGCAACCAATGTAAAAATTGGATGTACTCCAATATTTTTGCTAACTAATTTTGGTTCTAAAAATTGTCTTACTATAGACATTATAATCCATAAAACCAAAATTGCTATTCCCAACTTTACATCTCCATTCAAACCACATACAATAGCCCATGGAACCATAGCTGTTCCAGA
Source organism: Clostridium sp. 27_14 (assembly GCA_001916035.1). GTDB lineage: Bacteria > Bacillota > Clostridia > TANB77 > CAG-508 > CAG-269. The sequence continues at coordinate 15,298 of MNRQ01000010.1, forward strand.
ACCAAGTATAGGTAAAGCATCAACAAAAGCTATTGCAATTGCTATAAGCAACGGAAATTCAATAGCAAATCCAAAAAACTTCAAAATATAAAGGCCAACCAATGAAATAAAAAAGGAAATTAAAATCAATGTAGCTTCAGCTTTTAAATAACCACCTAAAGTCTGAGTCAAATCTCTAAAATGTTTGCCAAATCTCATCATCCATGTTTTTGGAAAATGGTGTTCCATCTGATCCAACATATATATTTTATCTACACACATAAAATATAATGCTATTACTGTAACAGAAAAATATATAGCAATTGTCGGTATTGAAGTTACAATCTTTATTAAACCATTTAAAAAGTTTCTAGCCCACATAGAAATATTTGTTAAAATATCACCTGTAGAAGTTTGTAAAACCTCTTGAATTTCAATAGGTAATTTTATTTTTCCAAAATCCAATTTTTGCAAAAAACTTTGAAACAAATTATATATTTTTTCAATATATTCATTTAAGTCTTGTAACAAACTTGATGCTTCTGAAAATAATGTTATTATTCCCCATGTTAACAAGCCTAATATTATTGCAGAAACTATAAAAAAAAGTATTATAGAACTTGTCTTCCTTGTAGCTTTTGTTTTATTCATAACCCATTTTATAGCAGGCTCCATTAATAAATAAATAATAAAAGCAATTAAAAAAGGCATGTAAAAAACAGCCAACTTGAATGTAATACATAATCCTATTAAAACAAAAATAACATATAATAATCTTTTAAAAACCTTTGTCCAATATGGCATATTAATAATCATCTATCTATCTTTCCCCCACTTGTTTATATAATTATTATATGTAAAAAAAGGCAGAAATATCCGCCTTTTTTAATGTTTATACTCTTTTTTAATAAAAACGAATTTTTTATTATACCTTACAAATCTTCTATCTTAAAAAGAGTTTATAATATTAAATAATTATTCAGCATTCTTCTCATTTGGTTTACATTCACAAATATTTTTTATTGTTTGGTTTACTTCCTGAGTTCCTAATTCTCTATCATTGTTACACAAATCACCAATAGTTAATATTCCTATTACATGGTTATTTGTGTCACAAACAGGTAGCCTTCTTATTTGTTCCTGACACATCTTTGATTCAGCATTTGTTACTTCATCATCACCTGTACAACTACAAACATCACATGTCATTATTTCACTTATTGGAGTTGTACTAGCATTTTTATTACATGCAACTGTTCTTAATAAAATGTCTCTATCTGTAACTATTCCACATAAACAATTGTTATCATCACAAATAGGTATTGAACCTACATGATTTTTACTCATTAATTTAGCTACATCGCTTACTGTTGTTTCTGGTTTTGCACAACATACATCATCACACATACAATCTTTAACTTTCATAATAAAATACCACCTTTCGATTTTTATAATTTTATTTTTCCCAATTCAACTTTTTTTATGTTTTATACTTTTTTGAAATTTTGGTATTTATTAAAAATAATTATCTTGGTCTAACTGGTGGACGTGCTGGTGGAGGTGGCGGACCAAATGGCGGTCTCATTGGTGGACGTGGTGGAGCAGGTGGTCTAAACGGTGGAAGTGATCTTTGTAATAACTCTCTTAATATTAAAATTTTTATCAAATCTTGTAAATTTGAATTTTGCCTATCTCCCCTATCTTCTTTAATCTTTTTTTCGCCTTGAACTTTTAGATATACTTCTTCAGTCATTTTATTTATAGTTTCTTTTGTTAATTCTCCTCTATTTTCCTGGCATTTTTCTTGAATTATTGGATATATTAATGTATATATATCAGGATAAAAATCTTCTAAATATTTATTTGCATCTCTATTGTTCATATCACTTTCAATATTAGTATCTAAAAAATTTTGGTAATTATTTCTATTATCATAATTCAAATTATACATTTCATTTTGATATAATGGCTGTTTTTCCGGATATCCTAATACACTTCTTATGTACTCTTGATATATTTCATCATACATATTATAACCTCCTTCAAAGTATAATATGTACTTTATAATTTTTTGTTAAAAAATAGAAGTAGGATTTATTAAATCTCTACTCCTTATAAGTGCAAATATATTAATGCTCTACTTAAATCTTTTTCCTTTGCTTTTTTTCATTTTAGCATGGTTCTTTTTTTCTTTTTTAAATTCATTTTGATGTATATCTTCATGTTCTGTCACACCTTCTTCATAAGGCATATATATGCCACTATACACACTATTTTTATTTTTGATAAGATGTACTATTAATATTATAATTACAATTAGAATTGCTACAACTAATATAACTATTACAAAGTTTTCTTTTATTATCTTATATGTTAAATTCACAACATTTTCCTGTTTTTTCTCTTTAGTTACATTTATTTGATATGTTGCCATATTTTCGTCTGACTCATCTGATACAATAATAGTTATTGTATTTTCACCATCTTTTAAATTTTCATTGCCAGTTATATCTACTTTACTTCCTTCTGTTATTGGTGTTGCTATAATTTCTAAACTTTCTTTATCATCTTCTAATTTTGTATTATATTCATATACATTTTTTTTAAACTCAGGACTTAATGTTAGTCCTTCTATTTTTAATTCTGATAAACCAATTTTTTGTTCATCACTTTCTATATTTTCTTCATTTTGTTCTTGATTATTATTTTCTGTTACATCATTACTTTCCACAGTGTTTTCTGTCGTTTCTTCTCCTGTTGCTTCTTCTCCAGCTGATGAATTTGATTTTTCTCTTGTTACAGTCAATTTATATGTTTTCGTTGTTTTACCATCTTCTGCTGTTACTTTTATTTCAAAATTGTTTTGTCCTTCTTTTAGCTGTTTTTTTCCTGTTCCTGATATTGTTTGTTTTTGATTTTGTGGTGATACTGCATATACTTCTATACTTGATACACTATTTGGCACTGTTGTTGAGTATGATGTTTTATTTGGTGTAAAACCAGAAAAATCAAAATCATTTGGTTTTATTCCTAGATTTCCTAATATTGCTACTGATGATTTTGTCTGTGTATTATTTGATTGATTACTGCTTGCTTGATTGCTACTTGTTCCTTGATTTGTTTGTGTAGTACCACTATTTGTGCCTGTACTATCACCTGAATTGCTATTACCATTATTATTTGAAGTTGTCTTTTTTATTTTTATATTTACTGGATTTGCTGAAGATTCAATCGGATTTTCATCCTGATCACCAACTCCACTTGCAGCCGGTGATGCATTTACTACTATATCACCAGAATTTACAGAAGTTACCGTTACTGTTTTAGTATCATTTTGTAAAAAAACTGTACTAGGACTAACAGTAGCATTACTAGCAGTAATATTCACTTGTCCATAAGCATTATTTGCTATTATGGATAATGTAAAAGATTCTCCCTGATTTATTTCACTTTTAGAAGCCTTTATTGAAAAACTTCCCGCTGCATAAGCGTTATTTTCAAATAAAATACATGCTATCATCACTGCTAAAAAAACTATTTGCTTTATATATTTTTTCATTTTTATTCATCCTTTCATATTGTAAATATTGTATAGCTTTATTTTAATTCTATCTTTTTTGTACCCATTATATAGTTCATTATTCTTATATAATCAAATGAGTTTACTATTCCATCATTATTAGCATCTGCTGCTTCTTTTTCATAACCATTTAACTGCTTTCTACCCATTATATAATTCATTACTCTTATATAATCAAATGAATTTACTATTCCATCTGCATTAGCATCACCTTTTTTTATGACCGTATAGGTATCCTTTACTATAAAATTTGTAGCCATATTATCATTTTCACCATTTAAAAAACTTCCATCAGCTTTAGTTATTTTTACGCTTCCCCCAAAAGCTTCTAAGATATCCTTTGCTATTGCATCTGGTGACACTTTGATTATCTTTTTTTCATCATTTATTAATACTTTAGCTGTATTATGATATTTATTCTCGTTATTATTTGAATTATTACCATTGCTATTATTATTGTTATTATTGCTACCATTTGTAGTATTAATAGGAACTAAATATAATTTATAATCAGTTTCATAATCAAAAGTTTCTCTAGGAGCATAACCTACATTTCCATTAGCCTTTTGGATTTTATCCCAATAAGCACCATTAATTTTAGTTCTACCTTTTTCTAATCTTGCAACAATTTCATCTTTCCATAACCAATCCACTTTTGTACTATCTTCTGGTGCTTTTCTTAATTTTAAACTAGTTGTCACATTTATTTTTACCAA
>MNRQ01000010.1:19583-20757 GCA_001916035.1 Clostridium sp. 27_14
ACGCTTTAGAAGGCATATTTTTAAATACAGGTATTATAAAAGTATGTTTGGAATCATAAGATTCAATATCTAAATATGTATTTCTTAAAGTTGCACTTTCTGTTTTTGCTGCAAACAAATTTTGTTGATATTGATGTGCAAATGTTGATTTTTTTGTAACATTAAACTTTTGAAAATATAATGTATTTTGACCAATTTTAATATATTCATTTGCAATTAGATCTACTCCACCAGAAATTGACTTTTCTAATGTATCCCAACCTTTCTTTTTAGCATAAGCTAAACCATTTGCTATAACCTGTTCACTTGTACTTCCACTAGCACCAAAATTAAACGCATTATAATATCCTGTCTTTCCAGAAATCAATTCAGAACCGCTTTTTCCCTGTTCTTGTATTAATCTTGCAACTATATAATATGCATTTACACCTTTAGTATTTGCAATATTAGTTATCTCTTGTTCACGACCTTGCAAAAATGTTCCATTTGTCATCTTTTTTACAATATTCACATCAGAACCTGTTGATGTTAGTTCCTCAAATTGAAAAATATCTGCTTCATTTATAGAATTACGAGGATCCATCATATATTCAATACCTGACTTAGAAGCACATCTCCAACTTCCATTATCATAAGCCTTATCTACACCACATATATTACATATCCATGAAGAATTATGAGTTTTTGGTACCAAATTTTTAGGAGAACTTCCATGTCCTAAATATTCTTTTCCTATTGCTTCATTCCAATCTATATCTGTATACAATATTTTAAAACTCCAATTTGGATGTTTAGTCTTCAATTGTTGTATTTGCTCTTTCACACCTGGATATTTTGATGAATCTATACTATTTATATCTTCTGATATTGTTTGATTTACTGCAAATACCTGATTTACGTTTACCATAGCAAAAAAAATATTGCTTATAATTAAAATCAAAAAAATAATTGCAAATATTTCTTGTTTTTTTATGCTCTTATTTTTCATGCGTACTCCTCCAAACTTTTCCCTTAATAATCGATTTTATTATATCATTGCCCATTTTTTTCGTCAACAAAATTTGACCTTTTTACCAATTTGTAACATTTTTGTAATATTAATATCTTTCCAAAATAAATAAACTATGTTATAATATCAAAGAAAAAAACTCCCAATATTTTTATGGGCAGAAAG
>MNRQ01000010.1:20763-33406 GCA_001916035.1 Clostridium sp. 27_14
AATATTTTTATGGGCAGAAAGAGGAAAAATATGTGTGAATTATTAGCCCCTGTGGGCAATTTTGAATGTCTAAAAGCAGCTGTACAAAATGGTGCAGATGCTGTATATTTCGGTAGTAGCTCTTTTAGTGCAAGAGCTTTTGCAAATAATTTTGACAATAATGAATTAGTAAAAGCAATTGAATATGCAAAATTACGAGGTGTAAAAACACATTTAACACTAAACACCCTTTTAAAAAATTCCGAATTAAAAGATGCATTACTACTTGCTAAATACGCCTATGAATCTGGAATAGATGCACTTATCGTTCAAGATCTAGGATTAATTTCTCTATTACAAAAAGAATTACCAGACCTACCTTTACATGCAAGTACTCAAATGACTATTCACAATTTAGAAGGTGTTTTAGAATTACAAAAAATGGGATTTCAACGTGTTGTATTATCTCGTGAACTTTCTATGCATGAAATAGATTATATCTGTAAAAATTCTGATATAGAAATAGAATGTTTTGTACATGGTGCTTTGTGCATCTCATATTCTGGCCAATGCCTATTTTCTAGTTTAGTAGGTGGACGTTCTGGAAACAGAGGCAAATGTGCTCAAAGTTGTAGACTTCCTTATTATTTACTAGAAAACAACAAAAAAATAGACAATGGGTATTTATTAAGTACACGTGATTTATGCAGTTTACAATATTTACCACAACTAATTTCCGCTGGTGTAAAAAGTTTCAAAATTGAAGGCAGAATGAAAAGCCCAGAATATGTAGCAATAGTTACAAAAATATATAGAAAATATATTGACTTAGCAAATGAATGTATAGAATCTAACAATTTAGAAAATTACATTATCGATTCAAAAGACATCAAAGATTTAATGCAAGTTTTTAATAGAGGTGGATTCTCTAATGGTCACATTGATAATTCAGCAAATAAGAATTTAATTTTCAAAGAAAAACCAAATAATATGGGACTATTTTTAGGAATTGTAGAAAAATACAATCCTAACAAAGGACATATTACAGTAAAGTTAAATGAACAAATTTCAATCGGTGATACTATATCACTTCAAAACGAAACCGGTTCATATACAATCTCTGAACTATTAAAAAAAGATAAAAATATCACTGAAACAAACATTGGAGATACTGTCACAGTTGGTAGAATGAAGGGCAATATAAAATCTGGAGACAAAATTTATAAAATATCATCTAAAAAATTGTCAACTGAAGCAAGAGAAAGTTTTTCTAAAGAACACAAAAAAACTATGCTTAATGCAACAATCACAATAAAAAAAGACAAACCAATATCAATGCAAATAACACCTTCTTTCCAATTACCAGAAATCTACCAAAAAATGAATATAAAAGTAGAACTTCCTGAAGCAATACCAGTTGAAGCAAAAAATCGACCACTAGAAGCTGAAAATATTATTTTACAAATTACAAAAACTAACAACACTCCATATCAATTCAAAAATATAAAAGTAAACCTTGATGATGGTCTATTTTTGCCTAAAATCAGTATGCTAAATGAATTACGAAGAATAGGACTCCAAAAAGTTGAAGAATTTGCGTTATCAAACATAAGACGCCAATCCCCTACAAATTTTCAAAACTTTGATATAGTCCAATTTAAAAAATCAGAATTATTGGCTAATTCAAAAAAGCCTAAAATTTCTGTATTATTAAACATTTTGAACAAAGAATTTAACTATACCTTGCTAAATAAAAACATTTCTAATATTTATATACCATTAAAATATTTTACACTAAACAATTATGAAAATACTATAAAATACTTATCTGACAATTTTAATACTTATATATACATACCAACAATAGTAAAAGCTAATTACAGAAATTTGATAATTTCTAATATAAATAAAACATTACAAAATTTCAAAATCAAAGGATTCGTTATCTCAAATATTGGAAATTTAGAATTATTAAACATGTTAGATATCGTTCTTTCAAACTTTGAAATTATTGCAAACTACACTTTAAATGTTTATAATTTAAGTACTGTTGAAAAGCTAAAAAATCTTGGCATTAATACTTTTACCCCATCTGTCGAATTAGATAAAAATACTCTTATAAATTTATGTAATTATAATATATTATCAAAAGAGCTAATTGTTTACGGCAATATACCTTTAATGAATACTCGTTATTGCTTACTAGGTAAGTCAAATTCTTGCTATCCAGAATGTACTACAAAATGTACTTCTAATAATAAATACGAATTGCAAGATAGATTAAACATGAAGTTTAAAATTTTACCTGATAATACACAAACAGTTACTACTATTTACAATTGTAAAACACTATCAATTTCTCCAGAACCATTTTTAATAGATTCTGCTAGAATTGATATATTAGACGAAAATATTGATACTATTAATAATATTGTTAGTAATGTACTTAGTAATAAACGTTGTGAAGGTAAAGATTTCACAAATGGTAACTTAAATCGTGAAATATAATTTTTTTATTATTGATATATTTGGATTTTAAAAAAACGTCCAAATGCACTAATAACATTCGAAAATCAAAAAGTTTCCCATAACAAATATGAGAAACTTTTTGATTTTCCTTATTCTTTTTTCTGAACAGTTGTAATATACTTTCCTGTCCAATCATAAATATCTTTACAAGCATTTTTTGATTTAGTATCTTTCTCACCATATAAGAAATCATCTAAACTACGAATAAAATCATATTCTACAGGCATAATCTCTTTTAATCCATTTTTCTTAGACAAGTCAATCAAGCCTTTTTTATTTGTTTCTTTATTGTGAACTACATAATACCATTTTGAATCTGATACATATATTTTTCCTTCGATTTTTCCAGAAATCTCATACCTTTTTAAATTTCTAATATCAAAAATATATTTTTTTTGACCAACTTCTAATTCAAAAAAGTTAACAAACAATTTCCAAGAAAAATCATAAAAATTTTCAAAGATATAGATAACATTCCCTTTCAAATCAAAAATAACTATCTTATTTTTTTTGATGTCCAAATATCTTCCTCCTGTATATGCAATAATACAATTGTTGTATCTTTTTACATTATCAAATTCCAAATGATATTTATCTCTGCCGTCAGACATATCATAAATTTTCCATTTATTTTTATAATGTAAAGCAAGTATTTTTTCTGTTATAACAAGTGATTTATTCTCTGCTACCCTGTCCATCATACCTATAAAGGTTCCATCTTTCTTATAACATTCAGCAGTATAATAATCCTGCACTATAATTACACTATCATAATATATAAGAGACGAGTTTCCATTACTTAACTTAAAATTCCCAATCATTATATCTGACTGTTCAATTTCGGATTCCTCTTCTCCACTAATATTAATAATTTTTATAGTTTCACCATTCAAATTAAAAGTTTCTATTTCTCCTGTATTCGTCCGAGTTTCATAACAATCACACTCAGTTTCAACTTTATTGGTAATCAGACTATATATATAATACTTTTCATTATTCTTATATATTAAATAGTTTTCCAATTCACCAACCAGTTTATATTCTCTTGAATCACTGTTGTCACAAGACTCTTCACTTTCAGTATTTCCGAAACTATAATATTCTGCACATATGTAACTTCCATCAATTATATTATACAAGAATCTTCCATTCCGTCCCTTGGAAACCTGGATATATTTTCCTGATAAAACATCTAACCAGTCACCTTTTTGCAATTTAAAATCTTCTAATCTCATAGTTATTTCTCCTTTTCTTTTGATATTTATGATTTTTATGCAAAGCGCTTAGCTTTATGTTACCTATTTTACCATTTTTCTTAATTATTGTCAACCAATTCATAATTTATTTATACACATACCTCCACACATCTATATGCATGTTAATTAACTAATTATTTATTCATTTCACCACTAGAAAGTTTTATAATTAAATCCATATTATCATCTTTAGCAGCTTTATTTTTTCTTATAGCTCCACATTTTTTACAACGAAATACAATAACATAACCCTTTTTGCTATTAATTTCAAGTCCAATAGGCTCTAATATACCATGGCACAGCTCCTCCCTATCCCCCGGATTTTTATCAACATGCTTAGAATGTAAACAATATGGACAATGATTTCTGCAAGAATATCCCAATTTTTTCACCTTTTTACCACAATTTTCACACACAAATTCTTCATCTATTTCAGTAAATTTTCCTTTTTCTAACATTCTTTTTCCTTCCCTTAGATGTTTTCGGGGCCGGACTCAAAAAACATCTCCAATTATATTTTTATACAATAATACTTAATTTTTATTACAATTAAGGGTGTTTTTTGAGTCCGGCCCCGAAAACACCCTTAAATTTATTTTTTCTTATATTCTTCTAAAGCCTTTGCTATTTGATCTGGACAAGAAGTTCCTCTTGAGCCACAATCAATACCTTTTAATAACTTTATAATATCATCTATCTTTTTATTTTCAATCAATTTTGCTACACCTACTGTATTTCCTGGACAGCCTCCAATTATCTTTAAACTTTTTACTACATCTCCATCTATTTCAAAAATCATTTCATAAGAACATACTCCTTCTGGTTGGTATCTATATTCCATATAATTTCACCTCTTTTCATAATGCTTTTTTATTTTTTCCATTTCTAAGGCGTTTTTTGAGTTATGCCCTAAAAACACCTATAAATTTTCAAGCATTTCTTTATATTTTCTTAGTTTTTCTTTTTCTTCTTCTATTTTAGCTACTGGTGCTTTATTAACAAATCCTGGATTTGATAACATCTTTTCACATCTTGCTACTTCAGATTCTAATCTTTGTTTTTCTTTTTCTCTTCTTGCTTTTTCTTCATCTAGATTTATTAATCCTTCTAAAGGCATATATAATTGAACATCATTTCCTAATATGCTTATTGCATTTTCTGGAATTCCCATTTTATCTTTTTGTACAATTATTTTTTCTCCAAAACCTAGTTTCATTAAAAATTCTTTTGATTCCCAAATTTCATCTTCATATTTTTGTGTTACAAATATTAATTTTGCTTTTTTTGATGGATGTATATTTTTTGTTGCTCTTATATTTCTTATTTCAACTATTATATCTTTTAAGTTTTCCAATGTCTTTTCTGCCTCTTCATAATTTGTTTCTTTCATAGCCTTTGGCCATTCTGAAATAATTATTTCTTTTTTATCTTCTTCATTTTCTGCAACAAATGTCATTAATTCATCATAAATTTTTGTTGTTACAAATGGCATAAATGGATGTAATAATTTCATTGATATTTTAAATACATAAGATAATACATAACATGCACTTATTTTTTCATCTTTATTTTCACTATATAAACGTGGTTTTACAATTTCTATATACCAATCACAAAATTCATTCCATATAAAACTACAAATCTTGTCTAGTGCTATACCTAAATCATAATTTTCAATATTAATAGTTACTTCTTTTACCAATTTATCTAATTTACTTAAAATCCATTTGTCTTCTAATTTTAATTTATTTGTTTTAAATTTATTAGATTTAGCATTATAGTTTTCTTCACCAAATTCGCAAATTTCTTCTTTTGATACCATATTCATCATTATAAATTTAGCTGCATTCCAAATTTTATTTGCAAAATTTGAGGCTTGTTCTAATTTCTCTGGCATATATTTTATATCATTTCCCATTGTTGTTCCTGATATTACAGAATAACGTAAACTATCTGCTCCATATTGTTCTATAATATCCATTGGATCTATTCCATTTCCTAAAGTCTTTGACATCTTTCTTCCTAAACTATCTCGTACCATTCCATGTATTAAAACATCTTTAAATGGTTTTTGTTTTGTACATTCTAGTCCTGATGTTATCATTCTTGATACCCAGAAAGTTATAATATCATATCCTGTTACTAATGTATTTGTTGGATAGAACATTTTGTAATCTTCTGAATTTTCATCTGGCCAACCCAATGTTGAAAATGGCCATAATGCTGAACTAAACCATGTATCTAATGTATCCTCATCTTGATGTAATTCTGTGCTTCCACATTTCTCACATTTTTCCGGTTGTGTTTTTGATACATTTATATGTCCACATTTTTCACAATAATATGCAGGTATTCTATGTCCCCACCATAACTGTCTTGATATACACCAATCTTGAATATTTTCCATCCAATTAAAATATAATTTTTCATATTTTTTAGGTATGAATTTTATTTCACCATTTTTTACTGCTTCTATTGCTGGCTTTGCTAGTTCTTCCATTTTTACAAACCATTGATCTGATATTTTAGGTTCTATTGTATTTTTACATCTTTCACATTTTCCTACATTATGAATATATTTCTCTTCTTTTACTAATGCTCCGATTTCTTTCAATTTTTCAACTATTGCTTTTCTTGCATCTAGTAATTCCATGCCTTTGTATTCTTCTACTAAATCACCCATTTTAAAGTTTTCATCAAATACTTCTATAATGTCCAAGTTATGTCTTAAACCTGCTTGATAATCATTCATATCATGTGCTGGTGTTATTTTCACACAACCTGTTCCAAATTCTTTTTCTACAAATCTATCTGCAATAATTGGTATTTCCTTATTCATAATTGGTAAAATACAAGTTTGCTGTATCACCTAACATTGTTTCTGGTCTTGTTGTTGCCACTATAATATAACGTTCTTTTGATGATTTATCATTTTCATCCTCTTTTATTTTATAACGTATATGCCATAATTTTGTTTCCTCTTCATGATATTCAACTTCAACATCTGAAATAGTTGTATTACAGTGTGTACACCAGTTTACCATTCTTTTTCCCTTATAAATTAATCCTTTATTATATAAATTCACAAATTGCTCTAATACTGCTTCTGACAAACCTTCATCAAGTGTAAATCTACGTCTATCCCAATCACATGAACATCCTAATTGTTTTTGTTGTTCTTGTATAGTTCCACCATATAAATGTGTCCAATCCCACGTTTCTTCTAAAAACTTTTCTCTTCCTAATTCATGTTTTGTTTTTCCTTCTGCTTTTATTTTTTGAACTACTTTCATCTCTGTTGATATTGAAGCATGATCTGAACCTGGTAACCATAATGTGTTATATCCTTGCATCCTTTTAAAACGTATTAAAATATCTTGAATTGTCCCATCTAATGCATGTCCCATGTGTAACTTTCCTGTTACATTTGGTGGTGGCATCATTATACAATAACTTGGTTTTAGTTTATCCATACTTGGTTTAAAATATCCTTTTTCTTCCCAATCATTATATATCTTTTGTTCAAAATCTTTTGGGTTATATTTTCCCTCTAATGTACTTTCCATAATATCCTCCTTTTCCAGTTTTAACCACAATAATTTTTTAAAGCATTCTAATATACAAAATAATATCCTCTCATATATACAACAAACCCCTTATACATAAATCAACTATAATCTACGTATAAGGGCGTTTTATCGCGGTACCACCTTATTTTATTTATACATTACAAATAAAATTCATAATGTTATAATAATCTCTTTTAGTTTTAACGGTCCAACCGAATATGTTTACTATTATTTCTACATATCAGCTCAAAAGCTACATTCTATCTGCCTTTTGTTTAAGAAGTTTCCAGCCTATGACTTCTTTTCTCTAATAACAACAATTCATCACTACAAAAATTTTATCCTTATAAAAATTATATGTTATTAAACAAGTACAAATATACTCCTCTTTTTCAAAGCCTTTATATTATAATACCATTATTTTATATTCATTCTACACTTTTGTCAATAGTTTACATAGCTTTTTTGTACAATTTTATAAATCCTTCCACATCTACTTCTCTAGGGTTACCTGGTTTACAAGGATCTTCCATAGCTTTTTCAGATAGCATTTCTAAATCTTCCAATTTAGCACCATAATCAGAAATAGTTTGTGTAATACCAACTTGTTCTGCCAAATCTCTTACTATATCAACTAAAGTTTTGATTGTTTCCTCTTTAGTATATTTTTCTGCTGGATATCCTAGAGCTTTTAATATATCTTGATATCTTTCATAACATACTTCTCCATTAAACTCCAAAACTGTAGGAAGTAACATTGCATTTGCTATTCCATGTGGTGTATCATATACAGCACCCAATTGATGTGCCATTGAATGACAAATTCCTAAACCTACATTTGAGAATCCCATACCTGCAATATATTGAGCCATTCCCATAATATTTATAGCTTTTTTATCTTTTTCATTAACAGCTGCTGCTAAATTTGCAACTATTAATTGAATTGCTTTTATATGGAACATATCTGACATTTCATTATGTGCTTTTGTTATATATCCTTCTAATGCATGTGTTAAAGCATCCATTCCTGTTGCTGCTGCTAAAGATTTTGGCATTGATGCCATTAATTCTGAATCAACAATTGCAACAATTGGAATATCATTAGGATCTACACATACCATTTTTATTTTTCTTTCTTCATCTGTTATAACATAATTTATTGTTACTTCAGCAGCTGTTCCAGCTGTTGTTGGTAATGCTATTATTGGCATTCCTCTATTTATTGTATTTGATGCTCCATTTAATGATTTTATATCTGCTCTATCCGGATTTGTCATAACTATAGAAATTCCCTTTGAAGTATCTATGCTTGAACCTCCACCAACTGCAACTATTACATCAGCACCAGATTTTTTGCATGCTGCAACACCATCTGTTACATTTTTAATTGTTGGATTTGGTTTTATCTCATCATATAAATCATATACTATTCCTGCATCACTTAATATTTTTTCAACTTTTGCTGTTACACCAGCTTCTACTAATGATTTATCACTTACTAAAAAAACTTTTTTAAAATTTCTTTTTTGAATTTCTAATGCTAAATTTTCTCTTGCATTATCTCCAAAATAAGATGTTTCATTTAATACAAATTTAATTGCCATTTTATTTCATTCCTCTCTTTTTATTTTAAACCGAATTGTAATTCTTTTTCAATTATAATATGTTTTTTAAAACAATAGTCTTAATCCTAGACATCTCTTGTAATGTAGTAGCAACACCCTCATTTCCAATTCCAGAATGTTTCCAACCACCAAAAGGCATCTCAAAAGATCTAAAGAAACTTGCTCCATTAATGATTGCTCCACCACATTCTAATTTATCAGCTATTTTCATAGCCCTTGAATAATCTTTAGAAATAACGCAACCACACAATCCATAAGAAGATTGATTAGCTATCTCTATTGCTTCTTCTTCACTCTCAAATCCAATAACAGAAATAACTGGTCCAAAAATTTCCATATCCTTAGCCACTTCCATATCTTTTGTCACATTATCCAAAATTGTTGGATAATAATAAGCATCTTCTCTTTTTCCCCCGCAAACTACTGTAGCACCTTCTACTACCATTTTATTAACTTGTTCTTCTATCCTTTTAGCAGCATTTATATTGATCATTGGTCCCATATCAGTATCTTCTTGCATTGGATCTCCAACTTTTAGATTTGATATAACTTCTTTCATTCTGTCTATAAATTCTTGTTTTCTTGAATTATGAATCAAAAAACGTTTACTAGCACAACATACTTGTCCACCATTATATAATCTTCCCCATATTGTTTCTTTTACTGCTAAGTCCATATCTCCATCCTCTAGGAATATAAAAGCATCATTTCCACCTAATTCTAGCATTACATGTGTCAAATTTTGTGAAGCTGTTCCCATTGTTTGAATACCTGCAGCTGTTCCACCTGTTAGTGATACTAGATGTACTTTTGAATTTCTAGCCAATGCTTGGCCTACAACTGGGCCATCACCTGTCAATACTTGTATACATCCTGCTGGTACTCCAGCCTCTATCATTAATTTTACATATTCTATTAATGTTAAAGGATTATAATTTGATGGTTTTACTATTATTGCATTTCCCATTCATATTGCTGGTGGCACTTTTTTATCTTTTTGTTATTTGCATTGTTTTTTCATTACCAGCCTCAGAACCTACTGGAATACTTGTATCATATAAATGTTTTGCTTTTTCTATAAATCCTCTAACACCTATACGTACATTAGCAATTTCTCCTCTTGCTTCTTTTATTGGTTTTCCAGTTTCATTTGACAATAATATTGCCAATCTTTCTTTATTTTCCTCTACTAGATCTACAAATTTATATAATTTTTCAGCTCTTTCATATATTGATGTTTTAGCCCATTTTTTTTGTTCTATTTCAGCAACTTTTGCTGCTTCCTCAACATCTTGTTCTGTTACATTTGGAACTGTATCTATTAATTCTTGTGTGGCTGGATTTACCACTTCAATTGTTGCCCCATTTGATGCATCTTTCCATTCATATCCTATTAAATTCTTCACTGTAGTTCCCTCCTTTTTTAAACTATAGCTCTTAGTAATATCAAAATCAGTTTGATTTATTCTAGAAATTTCACTTTCTATTTTCAATTGATTTTCATAACTAAATTCTTCTCTCTTTTGTGGTTTTTCCCCTTCTCTTCACTTAGAAAAACCTGTAAATGAAAGCATTAAACCACCTGTTGTATTTGCTCCATGATCTTTTACTCCATACTCACCAAATGTAAATGCTGCAATAAATGGTACTCCATGAGCCTCTTTCTTTAATAATTCTGCTACTTCATCTATTCTTTCTC
This sequence comes from Clostridium sp. 27_14, assembly GCA_001916035.1. Taxonomy (GTDB): domain Bacteria; phylum Bacillota; class Clostridia; order TANB77; family CAG-508; genus CAG-269. The sequence continues at coordinate 31,421 of MNRQ01000010.1, forward strand.
CTATAGCTAGTCTTCTACCTCCACAGTGAATAAATAAATATGCACCTGCTTCTGTTCCTTTATTTTCTAATTCTTTATTTACTTCTTTTGCTGTTTTTCCTGTTGCTTTTATCAATTCATCAACACTTGCTTCCATTTGAATTACCGCTGTATTTACAGCTAAATTTGCTCCTATATTCATAGAACCATCATCATTTGCAAACATTGGATGACGTATTGCTATTAAATCTCCTAATCTATCTTTTACACCTAATGGTGCAGTAACTGTCTCCGCTAATAGATTTGCTCCTTCTAAATCTTTTAATTTTTTTCCTGTCCATTTAGCATATTTTTTAACTGCTGGTTCTCCATCTATTTCTACTAATGTTCTTTTTCCTTTAATTTTTGTTATAATTCCACTATTTATTGTTTCATGATATGCACCTGTATATACATTTGACATTTTTTTATCTGTGTAGAAAAATGCTACAGCAACTCCATCTGCAAATACTTGGTCATTTGTATATATACTCCATTTTCCCTCTACTGTATTATCAGCAGCACTTCCTCCAAATATTGGAACTCTACCTATAACATCTTCTATTCCTTTAATATAATCCTCTTCTTCTGCTGGTGATGCTACCATATAGAAATATGCTGGACTATCTGTTCTTCCTGCTTTTTTCATTGCTTCTTTTGCTACCATTTGTCCTGTCAATCTTGCTTCTTCTTTTTTGGGTGAACTTGCTACTCCGACTGTTAATTCTGGATCTCCTAATGCTAAAATTCCTGTAAATCCATTCTCACTTGATATAAAGCCATCTGGTGTTATGATTCCTGCACTTGATGTACATCCTATAATTGGTGCTGTTCCTAATTCTGCTTTTGCACCTTCCAATACTTTTGAAACATTACAATCTACTGATGTGAATAAAAATGCTACTTTTGTTTGTATTAAATCTACTACTGCTTTTTTTGCAGCTTCCTTTCCTTGTGTATAGCTATCTGTGTTTGTACTCCATGATACGTTTGCTTTTAACATATTCATTCCTCCTTCGTTTTTTATTATTTCCAATTATACCAATAATATTTTATTTTAACAATAGATTTATTAAAAACGTAATATAATTGTAATAAAACCTCGAAAATTTTTAATTTTTTCGAGGTTTATCTGATAGTGTATTATATATTGTGTAAATTTTAATAGAATAAAATTGACACACTAATCTTGACAAGGTCCATTTTTATGTTGGAAAAAAACTACATTTTTATTATCTCATAAACACTCAATGTTTTACAATATCTATTTTTGCACTTTTTTTATTGTTCTATTTCCAACTGGAAGCTAGATTTTAGAGAAACTAGCGGGCAGAAGCCGAGCGTGGAGCCATAGTCGTGGCCGTCCAAGTAAGCGCCGCTACCATCCACAATGCACACAGAGTAAGAGGCGTTAGCCGACGGAGAAGCGAGCCACCACCAGTATTTTCCTTTAGAACCGTTTCTTCCACAATACATACTATTATATCCTGTATAATCTAATGTATTATCTCCTGTCCAATAATCACTATTTGATATATTTGATTGCTTTCCATTTAATGTATATATATCTCCTGGATAACTTGTTGCTCTATAAGTTGCTCCTAATTTATAATTTCCTGTTGTATGTGATACTTGATTATATGATGCCACATACATCTCTGCTGTTGGTGATCCTATTGCATAATTTGCTTTTGTTGTATCTAAATATGTTGTCCAGTTACTTGGTGAACATAACCATGCTGCTGCACGTTCATTTTCATTCCAGCTAGATGTGCTACTTCCTCTTTTGGCTGCCCAACTTGGATTTAATTTCTTATATGTTGTTAAATCTGTTCCACTTGGTGTATAGCTTATATAGCCTGATAAATCTGTATCATTTGCTGTCCAGTCTGCTTTTAGGTATACTGTATTTTTATCTCCAAATTTTCCTTCTGTATCTATATAGAATATTCTATATGTTTTTCCTCC
>MNRQ01000011.1:0-19311 GCA_001916035.1 Clostridium sp. 27_14
AAAAAATGAAGAAAATATATGGGGACTATTATTAGGAACAGGATACTTAAAAGTAACAGAAGTAGTAGACTTAGCACACGGAATATACAAAGTAAAAATACCAAATTACGAAATAAAATTTCTATTCCAAAATATAATAAGAGAATGGTTTAATGACAAAGTAATAGGAAACAACTTAAACACAATACTAAAAGACTTAGTAACACTAAACTTAGAAGAATTTGAAGAAAAGTTCAAACAATTAGTAATAGAAATGTTTAGTTTTATGGATGTAGGAAAAAACACAGCAGAAAACTTTTATCATGCATTTGTATTAGGAATGTTAGTAGGACTAAAAGACAGTTACTATGTAAAATCAAACAGAGAATCAGGATTTGGAAGATATGACATAATGTTAGAACCAAAAGACAAAAACGAAAATAGCTTTGTAATGGAATTTAAAGTATATAAAGAAGAAAAGGAAAAAACAATAGAAGACACAATAGAAAATGCAAAAAAGCAAATAGAAGAAAGAAAATACGCAGAAGATTTAGAAGAAAGAGGATACACAAAAATAACAAAAATAGTATTTGCATTTAAAGGAAAAGAAGTAAAAATGCAAGTAATATAAAAGGTATTTTTGTGGACGGACTCAAAAAACAAAACAATATATAAAATTACTTAACAAAGTTATAATAGGAGGAAATGTAAATGAAAAATTCAAAAATAGGGCTAATAATAATAGCCGTGATTGCAGTAATAGCAATAATACTAATAGGAGGATACAATAGCATAATATCAGCATCAGAAGAAGTAGAAAACAAATTTTCAACTATAGACACACAATTGCAAAGAAGAGCAGATCTAATACCAAATTTAGTAAACACAGTAAAAGGATATGCAAATCAAGAAAAAGAAATAATAAACACAGTAACAACAGCAAGAGAAAAACTAGTAGGAGCAAATAGTGTAACAGCAAAAGCAGAAGCAGACCAAGAACTAACAAATGCACTAAGCAGATTATTAGTAGTAGTTGAAAATTACCCAGAGCTAAAATCATCACAAAATTTCATACAATTATCAGACGAATTAGCAGGAACAGAAAACCGTATAGCAACAGCAAGAAGAGACTATAATGAAGCAGTAAAAACATATAACCTAAAAATAAAAAAATTCCCATCAAACGTAATGGCAAATATGTTTGGATTTGGAGAAAAACAATACTTTGAAGCATCAGAAGAAAGTAAAAACGTACCAAATGTACAATTCTAATTTGCAAAAAACACTACAAATTTAATAAAATAAACATTATAAAAAGGTAAAATGCAGACTTTTATACTTAAAATTCAAGAAATTGCAGACATTTATACTTAAAATGCAAACTTTCAATAAGCTTATAAAAAATACAATAAATAATGCGTTTATTTAAAGAAAGGAAATAAACCCAAAATGAAAAAAAGAACAACATCAAGCACATTAAAAATAATATGCTTGATATTAATAACATTGATATTTTTACTTCCAAACAAATCTCTAGCAATTGTATCACAAACAAGTGAATTTTATGTTAATGATTATTCACAAGTTTTAAATGAAGAAACCAAAAACTATATAATAAATGCAAATATAGAATTACAGAAAAAAACTGAAGCACAAATAGTAGTAGTAACAGTAAAAAGTTTAGAAGGAAAATCAATAGAAGAATATGCAACAGAATTGTTTAGAAAATTCGGAATAGGAAACTCAAGCAAAAACAATGGAGTGTTATTACTATGTTCAACAGGAGACAGACTATTCAGAATTGAAGTAGGATATGGACTAGAAGGAACACTAACAGACGGAAAAACAGGAAACATACAAGACAAATACATAATACCATACCTAAAAAACAACAATTATAATGAAGGAATAAAAAATGGATTTAGTGCGATATTACAAGAAGTAAGTAATGAATATGGAGTAAAAATAGAAGAACAACAAACACCAAATTTTGATAATAATAGTGAAATAAATCAAACAGAATTACCAAGTATAGTAGCACTTATAGCAATGTTCATAGGATTCTTTGCAAAGAATTGGAAAAGAAGATTATTATATGCAGGAATAGCAGTAATAACAGGAGGAATATTAGGATGTGCATTTAATATAGAACAAGCAATTATATACGGAATATTAAGTGGAATCATAATTTGTATAACAGGAATATTTACAAATATAGGAAGACACTGGCACGGAGGCGGTTTCTCAGGAGGAAGCTCATCAGGTGGATTTTCATCAGGTGGAGGATCTTCTGGAGGCGGTGGAAGCACAAGAAGTTTCTAAAAAGACATCAAAACCCAACATAAAAAATGAAATTGATAAAAATAAAAAATTAAAGAACAATAAATTATAAAAAATAATAAAAATATAAAAAAAGTTTGACAAAAACAATATTTTAATAGATAATATGAATATACAAAACAATAGATAAAAGTTACGAAGGAGGAATACATAAATGTACGTATTTAACAGGATTACAGTAAATCCACAATTACCAAAAAGAATAGAAAAACTATCAGAAATAGCAAATAACCTATGGTGGTCATGGAACACCGAATTTTTAAGACTATTCAGAAAAATAGACAAAGACTTATGGGAAAAAAGCGGAAAAAACCCAATAAAATTTTTAAAAGAAGTATCACAAGAAAAACTAGAAACAGCATCAAAAGACCTAATATTTTTACACGAATATGACAAAAATGTAGAAAACTTTGAAAGCTATATGGAAAGTAAAGATACATGGTTTGCAAATAAATATCCAGAAAACAAAAAGGACTTAATAGCATATTTCTCAGCAGAATACGGACTAGACGAAACAATACCAATATACTCAGGAGGATTAGGAATACTATCAGGAGACCACCTAAAATCAGCAAGTGACTTAGGAATTCCATTAGTAGCAGTAGGATTATTATATAAAAACGGATATTTCCACCAAAAAATAAATGGAAATGGGGAACAAGAAACAGAATATCATGATATAGACATACACGATCTACCAATACATCCAGTAAAAACAGAAGAAGGAGAAGACTTAATAATATACTTAAAATTCCCAAAAAGAAGAATATACTTAAAAGTATGGCAAATAAATGTAGGAAGAGTAAAACTATACTTATTAGATTCAGACATAGAAAAAAACAACCCAGAAGACAGAGATGTAACACTACGATTATATGGTGGAGACCAAGAAATGCGCATAAGACAAGAAATAGTATTAGGAATGGGAGGAGTAAACCTACTAACAAGAGCATTAAAACTAGAGCCAACAATATATCACATGAACGAAGGACACTCATCATTCCTAATATTAGAATTAATAAAAAATGTAATAAAAGAAAAACAAGTATCATTTGAAGTAGCAAGAGACATAGTATCATCACAAACAGTATTCACAACACACACACCAGTACCAGCAGGAAACGACATATTCCCAATATCACTAGTAGAAAAATACTTCAAAGACTTCTGGCCAAGACTAGCAATAACAAGAGAAGAATTTCTAAAAATGGGAATGAAACCATGCCAAGACTTAGAAAATGGATTTAATATGGGAATATTAGCACTAAAAGTAGCAGGAAAGAAAAACGGAGTAAGCAAACTACATGGAGCAGTATCAAGAGAACTATTTGCAGATGTATGGCCAGAAATAGCAGCAAATGAATCACCAATAGGATATGTAACAAACGGAATACACACATGCTCATGGCTATCACCAAATCTAAAACAACTATATAACAAATATTTAATACCATACTGGCAAGACAAAATCCAATATGACTATGTATGGGAAAAAATAAAAAATATCCCAGACGAAAAATTATGGGAAGCACATCAAGCAAGAAAAGAAAAACTATTAAATATAGTAAAAAACAATGTAACAGAAAGACTAAGAAGATCAGGATACAACTATGAAGACATAAACTCAATAACATCAAAACTAAACCCAAATGCACTAACAATAGGATTTGCAAGAAGATTTGCAACATATAAAAGAGCAACACTAATATTTAAAGACTTAGAAAGAATAACACAAATACTAAACAATTCAGACAGACCAGTACAACTAATATTTGCAGGAAAAGCACACCCAGCAGATAAACAAGGGCAAGACCTAATAAAATTCATACATGATGTATCAATGATGCCACAATTCAAAGGAAAAATATTCCTATTAGAAAATTACAACATAGCAATGTCAAGGTATCTAATAAGTGGAGTAGATGTATGGCTAAACAACCCAAGAAGACCAATGGAAGCATCAGGAACAAGCGGACAAAAAGCATCAGTAAACGGAGTAATAAACTTCAGTGTACTAGACGGATGGTGGGCAGAAGGATATAACCAAAAAAACGGATGGAGAATAGGATTTAACAGTGACTATGAATCTTATGAAGCACAAGATGTAACAGACAGCCAAAACATATACGAAACATTAGAACAAAAAATAATACCTGCATATTATAATAAAGAAAAAAATGGAATATCAAAAGAATGGTTAGACTATATGAAAGAATCAATAATATCAACAGGAGGAAAATACAGCACATCAAGAATGTTATCAGATTACACATCACAATTTTATATCCCATTATGCAATCTACACAATAAATATTATAAAGATTTAAGTGATGTAACACGATTTAATGCATGGAAAAACGATATGTACCGCAATTGGAAAGACATAAAAATAACACAAAAAGAAGATAACTTAAATAATATAGCAATAGACGCTGGAAAATGTATAACTGTAAGATGTCAAGTAGAATTACCAAATATAAATCCAGAACACATATCAGTAGAATGTTACTACGGAAAAATATTAGAAAATGGAGTAGTAGAAGACATATCAATAATACCAATGCAACAAATAAAAACAAAAGCAGAAAACAGCAAAAATTATGAATACGAAACAAAAATAGAACTAAAAACAGGAGGAAACTACGGATACACATTTAGAGTAATGCCAAAACACGAAATGCTATTAGAATCAGCAAATATGGATTTAGTAAAATGGATAACACAAGACTAATATAGGAGGAGCATCAATGAAAAGAACAAAGCTAAAAGACAGAATATTGCCAAAATACAGCAAAGGAGAAGAAATATTTAATATGACATCACACATCGTAGGAGGAGCACTAGGAATAGTAGCACTTGTATTATGTGTTGTATTTGCAGCCATACACCATAATGGATATGGAGTTGTAAGTGGAGCAATTTATGGAGTAACAATGATATTATTATATACAATGTCAAGCATATATCACGGACTAAAACCAGAAAAATTTTCAAAAAAAGTATTTCAAGTATTAGACCACTGCTCAATATTTTTACTAATAGCAGGATCATACACACCATTTTGCCTATGCACATTCAGAGAATACAATACAGCACTAGGATGGACAATTTTTGGAATAATATGGGCAATAGCAATACTAGGAATAGCATTAAACTCAATAGACATAAAAAAATACAAAGTATTTTCAATGATATGCTATTTAGGAATGGGATGGTGTATAATATTCACAGCAAACCTATTTCCAAAATTATTAGGAGTAGGAGGAACAGTATTTCTAGTAGCAGGAGGAATAATATATTCTTTAGGAGCAATTTTATATGGATTAGGAAAAAAACATAAATGGATGCACTCAATATTTCACTTATTCATACTATTAGGAAGCCTATTACAATTTTTCTGCATATTATTATATGTAATGTAAACAATAAAAAACAGTACTATTTATATATTTTTATTAAAAGGTTCATTTCATAATATATAAATAGTACTGTTTTTAATTAACCTTAAAAAACAAATAAAGGAGTAGTATAATCCAAATTAGCAAAAGAATCTTTACTATAAGAAAGAGAATAAATATCAGAAGCCAAAATATCTTTATCAAGCAACACATTCAGACCATAATCAGAACAAGAATCCACAAACCTCTTAACAGAAGTAATAATAGGCAAATCAGGACAACATTTAGAAATATCAGAAAGCAAATGTTTACCATTATCATTAAAACCCAAAACACGCACATAAGGAGTAACATTTTTAGAAAGAGCCATAACATCATTAGTAATACCAAGCAAAGAATACAAAAGAATCCTCTGAAGGCAAGTACGAGTAAAACGTTTAGACTTAACAACATCAAAAAAAGAATCTAAACTATTACAAGAACCACAAGCCCTTTTAATTTTAAACTCCAACCCCTCACGAACATCAGCAAGATTAGCAATATCAGAAACAGACAATTTTCTCAATGTATAAAAAATTTCTTTTTCAAAACAAGATAGACCAGTAACAACATGCCCACAATTAAAGTCATTCATAAAAACAGAAAAACTGCTATCAGGCATAAGAGTTTTCAAAACATCCAAATTCTCATTATTAGAAACAATATTACGAATAGCAGTACTACTAGCAATATTATCTTTAAAATCAACACTATTATAATCAGAACAAACCCTATTAACAACATGAGGAACAATTTTACTATCAATCTTTTTCAAAGCCTTTAAATATTCAATACCCAAAATATTATTAGGAGAAGACAAGACATCTTTAAGCAAAGAACAATCAAAAGAAATATTTTGCTGCTCAAAATATTTCAAACATGCACACTCACGAGCCTTGGGAAAAGAAACACCACTATCTAAAAAATCTGTCAATAAATTTTTAAACTCAATAGGCTCAAAAGTCAATACATCAGCAACAGCATCTAACAAATCAATCCTATTTGACTCAGCACCAAACGAAATATCTGTTACAACATTCAAAGAATCCAAAATTTTAACAGCACCATAAGCAAAATTCTCAGCACTAGAAACAGAATATAAAACAGGCAATTCAATAACCAAATCAACACCATTTAAAATAGCCATTTTAGCCTTAGACCATTTATCAACCAAAGAGCAAGAACCTCTTTGTGTAAAATTACCACCCATAACACAAACAGAATACTTGCAATTCGCAATTTTTTTACTTTCATTCAAATGATGCAAATGACCATTATGAAAAGGATTATATTCAGCAATTATTCCCAAAACTTTTTCCATAAATATTATACTCCTCTATTGTTTTATTTATTTTTTATTGATATAATGATAACACAAAAAAGAGAAAAAAACAAATAAAAAAATGTTAAAGAAAGGTACATAAAATAAATGCAAAAAGTAATAATATACACAGACGGAGCATGCTCAGGAAATCCAGGACCAGGAGGATGGGGAGCAATATTAATGGCAGGAGAAAATAAAAAAGAAATATCTGGAGGAAAAAAAGATACAACAAACAATGTAATGGAATTAACAGCAGCATTAGAAGCACTAAAACTACTAAAATACCCATGTGAAGTAGACTTATATAGTGACAGTGCATACTTAGTAAACGGATTTGATAAAGGATGGATTTATAACTGGAACAAAAACAATTGGAAAACATCAAACAAAGAACCAGTAAAAAACAAAGAAATATGGGAAGCAATATATAAAATGACACAAACACACAAAATAAAATTCATAAAAGTAAAAGGACATAGCGATAACGAATTTAACAACCGCTGTGATGAATTAGCAAGAAATGCAATAAAAAATTTATAAAAAAGAGAAAGGAATGGAAAAAATGGAAACATTTGCAGACTATATATTAAACGAAAAAAATTCAGGTTCAAAAATGGAAATAACATACTATTTAGCCAAAAAAGAAAACATATTTTTTGAAAAATCAGTAATATTCAAAACAGAAATAATGAGACTATTTCTAAATACAGTAAACTTAGAAGTAGACAACAATTTATTAATAACAGCATCATTACTAGCAAGTTGCAAAAAAAAGGAAGTAGCAAATGACATAGAAAAAATAAAATCATTTGCACAAGAAGGAGCAAACTACTTATACAGTATAGGATTTGAACAAAAATTCTGTGACATCTGTGCAGGAATAAACAGATACAAAAAACAAAAAAACAGAGCAAAAGAAAGTGACATACTAGAACTAGTAGACCAATTTGGAGCAATGTTATTAGACAGACCAGAAAGAATAGGAATGAAAGTAGACGAAGCATTAGTATTATTAGAATACAGAAATCTAAAAGGAGTAAACAACCAATATTTACATACATTTGTAGACTTTATACATAAATTAGAAGAAATTCGCATAAAAGAAAAAACAGAAATAACACCATTAAATTTACTAATAAAAATGTATAAGGAATCAGAAGATGTAAAACAATTCATAACAGCAATTGTATATGAATATGAAATAAAAGTAGATGAAGCAATATGCAAACAACAATGTGGAGAATTCTTTAAAACAAGAAAAAATCCAAGAGAACTAGAAATAGGAAATCCAAATAGACCACTATTTAGTGAAGAAACAACAAGAAAAGTAATAGGAGAACTAGTAGAAAAAACAAAAAACTAAAACGAAAAAACATCAAAAAATAAACCTAAAAATATATAAAATAAAGAAGGAAGAGATAAGAAATGTACGAAATATTTGCAGACTTACACGTCCATATAGGAAGATCAGAATCAGGAAAGCCAATAAAAATAACAGCAGCAAGAACACTAAACTTTGCAAACATAGCAAAAGAATGTGAATCAAGAAAAGGAATACAAGTAGTAGGAATAATAGACTGTGCATCACCTTATGTAATAGAAGACATAGAAAACTTTTTAAAAAACGGAGAAGCGTATGAACTAAAAGACGGAGGAATAATCTATAAAGACAAAGTATGTATCTTATTAGGAAGTGAAGTAGAAACATCAGAAAAAGGAAGAAACGGAAAATGTGGAAGTGCACACAATGTATGCTTTTTCCCATACTTAAAAGACATAAAAGGATTCTCAGAAGAAATGAGCCATCATATAAAAAACATAACATTAAGTACACAACGCTCAGATTTATCTGGATATGAACTAATAGATATAGTAGAAAAATATAATGGAATATTAATACCAGCACACGTATTCACACCATTCAAAAGCTATTATGGAAACTGTACAGACAGAATGAAAGACATATTTAAAGAAAAATATGATAAAATATTCGCAATAGAATTAGGACTAAGTTCAGACACATATTTAGCAGACATGATATCAGAATTAGAAAATAAAACATTTGTAACAAATTCAGACGCACACTCTCTACCCAAAATAGCAAGAGAATACAATAAGATGCAAGTAGAAGATATATCATTTAAAGAAGTAGTAAAAGCACTAAAAAATGAAGAAGGCAGAAAAGTAGTAGCAAATTATGGACTAGACCCAAAACTAGGAAAATATCATAGAACACACTGTGATAACTGCGAAAAAACAATAGAAACAAAAGAACCAGTTGAAAAATGCCCATATTGTGGAAGTGATAAAGTAACTTTTGGAGTATTTGATAGAATAGAACTAATAAAAGACAAACCAGAAAGTAAAAGTCCACAAAACAGACCACAATATATTTATCAAGTACCACTAGGATTTGTACCAGGTGTAGGAGGAAAAACCATAGAAAAATTACTAGACACATTTGAAACAGAAATGAACATATTACACAAATTATCAAAAGATGATATTGAATCAGTAGTAGGAGAAAAAATTGCAAACAAAATAGAAGAAGCAAGAAGCGGAAAATGTAAAGTACATGCCGGAGGAGGAGGAAACTACGGAAAAATAGAATAATTTATTAGATTAAACTATTTTAATAAAGCAAATTTTATATTGTTCTAATATGAAAATTATTCAATTCAGTAATTTATTTCTAGTTGTTCTAAAAAACTCTTTGTTGAATACACATTATTTAAGAAGATGTATTCAACAGAGAGTTTTTTATATTATAGGAAAGTTCTCCGAACTTCCTATAATATAAAAATAACAAGGCACAGAAATTTGCAAAGCAAACTTCGCGCACGAACAAAGACGCGGACTTTAAAATGTTCTAAATAGTGCAAATGTTATAAATGTCCGCTTTTGTTCTTATATTATAGGAAAGGAATCAAGATATGCAAAAAAACAGAAAAGCCAAAATAATAGGAATAATAAAAGAAAATATTAAGCAAAACTACAAAGAATATTTAATAAGTTTAATTTTTTTTGTAGGAGGAATTTTTTTAGGAGTATTTTTCATAAATCAAACAGCAGAAAACCAAATAAAAGAAGTACATCAATATCTAGGAGACTTTATAAACCAATTAAAAGAAACACCAAATATCAATCAAATGCAAATACTAAAAACAACAATAATAGACAAAATATATTTAACAATAGCAATTTGGTTTTTTGGAACAACAGTAATAGGAATACCAATAGTTTTTGGAATAGTAGCATACAGAGGATTCTGCTTAGGATATACAATATCAGCAATAATATCATTTATGGGATTTACAAAAGGATTTACATTTATATTAATAACACTATTACTTCAAAATATAATATTTATACCATTACTAATAGCATTAGCAGTAAGTGGATTCAAATTCTATAAATCAATAATAAAAGACAGAAGAAAAGAAAACATAAAAATATCATTCACAAGGCACACTATTTTTTCTATACTTATACTAATAGGACTAAGTGTATCATCACTTATAGAAGTATTTATATCAACTAATTTATTAAAAAATGTATCAACATATTTCATATAAAACATATTTACTAAAAAACGTATCAACATATAAAAAAATTTAGCCAAATATAAGATATTCAGATTAATTTAAGAATATAGACAGAAAACTATAGAGAACATATATTATAAAAAATACAACCCAACAGTAAAAAAACATATTAAGTCTAGTAGCAACAGAAACTTTAATGAAAGATAACAAAAAAAGTTATAAAAAATCATAAAAATGTCTTTACATTTTTTGAATTGTTTGATATAACATATATAGTTTATGTAAATAAAATTTGACAAAGGGTAGGGGAATAAGATGGAAAAGCAAATAAAACTTTTTTTGAAATTTATCGAAACAGAAAAAAAATTATCAAGTAACACTTTGCAGTCATATAATCGTGACTTACAACAATTTAGAGAATATCTAAGTGATGTAGAAGTAAGATACACACATGTTCATGAAGAACATATAAAAAACTATATATCAGAATTAGAAAAAATGGGAAAAAAATCATCAACAATATCAAGAAACATAGCATCAATAAGATCATTTTTCCAATTTTTAGTTAGAAAAGGAAAAATAAGTAAAGACCCAACAGAAAAAATACAATCACCAAAAATAGAAAAAAGAGTGCCAAGTGTTTTAACAGCAAAAGAAGTAGAACTTCTACTAGAACAACCAAAAGATATCGACTTAAAAGGAACAAGAGATAAAGCAATGTTAGAATTCGCATATGCAACAGGTATGCGTGTAACAGAGATAATTTCACTAAACGTAGAAGATATAAATCTTGAAGAAGAATATGTTATTTGCAAAAATGGAGCAAGAGAAAGAACAATTCCTCTAGGAAAAATATGTAAAAAAGCATTACAAGAATATTTAGAAGATGCTAGAAACGCAATGATAAAAAGCGACGACGAACAAGCATTATTTGTAAATGTAAATGGAAAAAGACTAACAAGACAAGGATTCTGGAAAATAATTAAATATTATAAAGAACAAGCACACATAGACAAAGACATAACACCACATGTATTAAGACACTCATTTGCAACACATTTATTACAAAATGGAGCAGATTTAAAAGCAATACAAGCAATGTTAGGACATTCAGACATATCTTCTACACAAGTATATATGCAATTTCAAGATGGAGCTTTAAAAGATGTATATCATAAAGCTCATCCAAGAGCATAAGGGGTGTAGATATGGGAATAATAGAACTAATTTTATTAAGTATAGGATTAGGAATGGATGCCTTTGCAGTTTCGGTTTGCAAAGGTATCTCTATGAAAAAAATGAATTGGAAAAAAGCATGTATAATAGGACTATATTTTGGTGGATTTCAAGCAATAATGCCAGTTATAGGATATTTTTTTGGAAGTAGTTTTGAATCAATTATAACAAATATAGACCATTGGATTGCTTTTATTTTATTGGCAATAATAGGAGCAAAAATGATACAAGAAGCATTTCAAAAAGAAGAAGAGGAATATAATGAAGACATAAGTGTAAAAACAATGATAGTATTGTCAATAGCAACAAGTATAGACGCATTAGCAGTAGGAATAACATTTGCATTTTTAAAAGTAAACTTATTACTAGCAATCACACTTATAGGAACTATAACCTTTATATTATCAGTTATAGGAACAAAAATAGGAAATAGATTCGGGGACAAATATAAAAGTAAAGCAGAATTAGCAGGAGGAATTATATTAATAATAATAGGGTTAAAAATACTACTAGAACATATAGGCATTATTAGCTAAAAAAAATCAAAAAATAACTTTCCACTACATAATAAAGGAAAGTCAAAATTAAATTTGAGTAATTTAAGGAAAAAAACAAAAAACTTAAATAATGGGGTTGACAAATGTAAGAACATGTTGTAAAATAAAAAAGTGCCAAGCAATCAAGCACGTAAGCCATGGTGGATGTAGCGTAGTTGGTTAACGCGCCAGTTTGTGGCACTGGAGACCGTGGGTTCGAGTCCCATCTTCCACCCCATGTAATTTTATATTGGGCTGTAGCCAAGCGGTAAGGCACCAGACTTTGACTCTGGCATGCGCTAGTTCGAATCTAGCCAGCCCAGCCAATATTCAAGACTTTCAAAAAATTGAAGGTCTTTTATTACATTTCAAAATATACTTACTTATTTATAAATTGAAATAATTATATGCCATATACATTTTTAGATATGCAATTATCAGGAAAAACTGAATTTTAAAAAAAGTATTGACAAGAAAAAATATTATGATAAAATCATTATACAACTTAGAACTAGCAGAACTTATCAAACTAAACTTTACATAATTTTACGATGAATTAGAAGGAAAGATGTATGGAACTGGTGTAAGAAAAGAATATAACACATTTAAGAGTTATCAATATAATTCAATAGACATTAATTTCGAAGATAGATGAAGAAACAAAATAGGAAAATTACCAGAACCTAAAAGAAAAAATAGAAAGAAGTGATAAGTATGGATGTCTTAAAAATACAAGAAGCAAACACAAGAGTAATAGGAAAACAAATATGTTACAGAGAAGAATTTGAATCAACACACCTAAAATCAAAACAAATTGTAAAAAAATTAAGTCTAATAGACAATGGAACAATATTATTAGCAGACAGACAATCAAACGGAGTAGGAACACATGGAAGAGGATGGTATACAGGTGCAGAAAAAAATATAGCAATGACAATAATTCTAATACCAAAATGTGAAATAGGAGAATTAGAAAACCTAACAATAATAATAGCACAAAGTATGCAAAAAGCCATAAAAGAACTATATGGATATAACTTAGAAATAAGAGAACCAAATGACTTAATGCTACAAGGAAAGAAAATAGGAGGAATACTAACAGAAGTAAACACCATATCAGGACATATAAACTATTTATTAATAAGTATAGGATTTAATGTAAACGAAGAAAAATTTTCTGACGAAACAAAAGAATTAGCAACATCATTAAAAGCTGAATACCATAAAGAATTTTCAAGAGAAAAAATAATAAAAAGATTCATCGAAATATTAGAAGAAAACATAGCAGGAATACTAAAAATATAAAAAAGTTCTAAAATAAAAAAAAATCCATAATATTAAATATAAAAGAATAAAATCAAGAGAGGATGAAAATATTATGGAAAGTACAAACAATAAATTGCTAAAACAAATATTAAAAGGAACAATGATATCAATATTAGGAAGTTTAGTTTTTTTAATAATATTTGCAATAATATTAACATACACAAAAGTATCAGAAGAAACAATAACACCAGTAATAATTATTATAACAGGAATAAGTATATTAATAGGAAGCATAATAGGAAGCAGAAAAATAAGAAAAAACGGAATATTAGTTGGAGGAATAGTGCGGACTAACATATATAGTAATACTATATTTTATATCAAGTCTATTAAACGGAGACTTTTCAATAAACATGCAATCCATAATCATGTTTATAGTAGCAATTATTTGCGGAATGATAGGAGGCATAATAGGAGTAAACAACAAAATAAAGTAAATCATTCAATTGAGGTGAATCATTTAATTCACCTCAAAGAAGCGGTTAAAAACAAAGCAAATGTCATATTTTGTCGATATTTTATTAGTTAAAAAGTATTGACTTTTCAAAAAATCGTAATTATAATTAATACAACATTTTCATAATTTTATAATTCGATTTTCAACTCATATTTTAAGAGTAATCTAAAAAAGTGATATATAAAATTTTAATCTATATCACAAAAATCCACAAAACAAAAACAAAAGAATAAATATTATATACAAGTACTTTGCCAAATATAAAAAGAAAAGAAAGAATAACTATGTATAATAATATAAAAAAGTAGAAAAAGAAAAAGGGAGGAATTTTATGTCAAAAAAGAAAAAAATAATAGCAACAACAGCAATGCTATTAGCAATAACTGTATCATTTTTAGGAGGACAAACATTTTCAAAATATGTAACAGAAATAAAAGGTTCAGGAAAAGCAGAAGTAGCATCATGGAGCTTTAAAGCCTATGGAGAAAATGAACAAACACAAACAGTAAATTTAGCATCAACAGTAAATGATTCAACATTACTAAACAACAAAATAGCACCAGGAACAAAAGGAAGTTTTGTTATAAGAATTGATGGAAGAGGTTCAGATGTAGGAATAAACTATAATTTAAAAGCAGTAAATGAAACACAAAGACCTCAAAACCTAATATATACATGTAAAGGAATAACATATCCAGATATAGAACATCTAATGGCAGCATCAGGAGGAACAATAGATGCAAATGATCCAGAAAAAGTAAAAGAAGTTGTAGTAGAATGGTTGTGGCCGTATGAAACACAAACAACATCAAATCCAGCAGAACTAATAAAAAATGATGCAGAGGACACAAAAGACGGACAAACAATTTCAGATTACACCTTTGACATTGTAGTAACAGGAACACAAGTAATTCCAAGTACAGCAAATGAATAAAAGAAAAGGTCAAATAATTTTTATTCTAATTATTTTATTATCAATTTTAATTATATCTTTCAAATTTTTTATTAAAGATTCTCAACCATTTGGGGTTACCATATTAAGAGTATCATCAAACAGTATGATGCCAAAATTCAAAAAAGGAGATTTTATAATAATAAAAAAACAATCAAAATATAAAGAAGGAGATATTATCACATATAAAGTAATAGAAGAAAACAAAGAATATTATGTAACACATAGAATTATAGAAGAAAAAGAAAATGAATTTATAACTAAAGGAGATGCAAACAACAAAAGCGATAATTGTAAAATATATGAAAATGCCATAATAGGAAAAGTAATATTTCCAAAATAAAACAACCAACGAGTTTTACAGAAAAGCAACTAAAAATAAAAATAAGGAATGTACCAAAATGAAAATAAAAACCAAAAACAGAAAAAATAACATTAAAAATACAACATACATATTAGTATTAACAACAATTTTTATTCTATTTTTCACAGGATATAGTTTGGGAAAGAGTATTACTCAAGTAACAATAAAAGGAAATACACAAATAGCAAATCCAATTATTGAAGTAGAATCAAACCCAAAAATAAACATAACAGACGAACAACAAGAAGGAACTTATAATTTCTATGTAAGAAACTATAAAAATACAGGCAAAATAACAGACGTTAAAATAATATATACAATAAAAATACAAGATACAATAGAAGAAAAACTAAAAAACACAATAAAATATGAATTATACAAAAATGGAAACAAAATAGAATTACAAAAAAATGAAACAACAAAAATGGAACTAACAAATAAAGAACAGCAAGAAGACAAGTATCAATTAAAAATTGTATATAACAAAAATGCAAGTAATATTATGCAAGATATTATGGAAAAGATACAAATACAAGTACATTCAGAACAAGCAAATAAATAGCAATAAACTATTATAAGAAAGAGATGATGCAAATTTGAAACATATAAAAAAACATATATTAACAATAGTTTTAATATCCATAATACTTGCATTAATATTAAATATTAAAGAAAATAAAAACATAGCAGATGATATACTATTTTTAAAAAGTATTCAAAAAAATGAAGAAGAAAAAAACCAAAAAAAACAAAATAAAATTAGGGAAAATCAAGAAAAAAATATGGAATACAAATTCAATGTTTCTTGGAAAAACACGAATTATAATCAAGTAAATTTAACAGATACTATAAAAAAACAAACATTAATAAACAAAAAAATAGCCCCAGGATTAGAAGGAAGATTCAATATAATTTTAACAACTAACAAAGATAGCAAATACTATATAAAATTTGAAAACAAAAGTAAAAAACCAAATAATTTAAAATTTCAAGAACTAGAAACACAAAAAGAAACAAAGACATTAGAAGAATTACAAGAAAATTTACAAGGAACAATAGAAAAAAATAAAACAAAAACAATTTCAATTAGGTGGTATTGGCCATATCAAAATACAAAGAGTGAAGACACACAAGACACGATAGACAGCAAAAGTATAACAAATTATTTATTCAATATATATGTAATTGGAGAAACAATTTGATAGGAGGTGGAAAAAATTAGCAAAAAAATGATATTAATAATTACATTCTTTATAATATGCCTCAATGTAAAAACACAAATATATGCTAAATACACAATATCTCATAACTTTGACATAGCAAATATAGAATTAGACAGAACAAAACCAACAATACAAATAATAAAAGAAGAAACAACAAATATACAAAATAACAAATATGCAAACAATAAAAATGAGATTATTTTAATAGCAGAAATAAAAGAAAGAAACATAGAAAAAGAAGCAATAGACAAATCAAAAATAACAGTAAAAGTAGAAAATAAAACAATAAATCCAAACATAGAAATAAAGAAAGTAGAAGAAAACAAAAACACCGGCAAATATCAAATAAAAATAACCAATATACAAGAAAATGGAAAACTAAAAATAGAATTTAAAGAAGGAACAGTAACAGACAAAGCCAAATGGAAAAGTGCATATTACAGTTATGAACCAGAAATAACTATAAAAAATACAGAAACCGATATTACCCAAATAAAAACATGGATAAACACTTTGAAAAAAGAAGAAAAAATATAAAAACTGATACACTAAAAATGCAACATGAAATCAAAAAATAATAATTCAAAAAGACAATATAAAAGTAGAATGAATAAAAAAACATGTTGCATTTATTTTTTAAAATATAGCTAGACAACAGGCATAAATTGTGATATTATAAAAACAACTTAAAAATATTTTGGGGTGTAGCCAAGTGGTAAGGCAGATGGCTCTGACCCATCGATGCGTAGGTTCGAACCCTACCACCCCAGCCAATAACAAATTTATTTATAGTTGTACGAAGCAGTATAAAAATCAAAAGCTAGAAATAAGTAGACAAACAAAACATTATTAATCCAAAGGAGTTAGATAATAATGGAAAAGGAAAATAAAAAAATAACACAAGAAGAAATAAAAGCAATAGAAGAAAAAGCAAAAAAAATAAGAAAAGGAATAATAGAAGAAGTATATAGTCACCAATCAGGACATCCAGGAGGATCATTATCAGTAGCAGATATAATAGCAGTATTATATTTCAAAGAAATGAATATAAACCCACAAGAACCAGAATGGAAAGAAAGAGACAGACTAGTACTATCAAAAGGACATTGCGCACCAGCATTATATGCAGCATTAGCAAATAGAGGATATTTTAAAACAGAAGAGCTAAAAACGTTTAGAAGCATAGAAGGAAGATTACAAGGACATCCAGACAAAAAGAATATACCAGGAGTAGATATGTCAACAGGATCATTAGGACAAGGGCTATCAAGTGCAAATGGAATGGCAATAGCAGGAAAGTTAGACAAAAAAGAATATAGAGTATATTGCATTTTAGGAGACGGAGAACTTGAAGAAGGACAAATATGGGAAGCAGCAATGACATCAAGCAAAAACCAATTAGACAATTTATGTGTAATAGTAGACAACAATAATTTACAAATAGATGGAACAATACAAGAAGTAAAGAATCTATATCAAATAGACGAAAAGTTTAAAAGTTTTGGATTTGAAGTAATAAAAATAGATGGACATAATATAGAAGAAATAATAAAAGCATTAGAAAAAGCAAAAACAATAAAAGAAAAACCAACATGCATAATAGCAAAAACAATAAAAGGAAAAGGCATATCATATATGGAAAATCAAGCAGGATGGCACGGAAAAGCCCCAAATCAAGAACAATATTTAGAAGCAGTAAAAGAACTAAAATAAAAAATAAAGCTAAATTGGTTGACAAACAGGTAAAAACATG
This sequence comes from Clostridium sp. 27_14, assembly GCA_001916035.1. GTDB lineage: Bacteria > Bacillota > Clostridia > TANB77 > CAG-508 > CAG-269. Next base: position 18,473 of record MNRQ01000011.1, read on the forward strand.
GTAAAATATGTATCTGTAATCCGCTTAGTCAAGGTAAATAAATATGATGAAACAAGCATTACCTTTTTTAAGGATTAGCGAGTATACAAATAAGGGAGGTGCATTTAAAATGTACGCAATCATTGAAAGCTGTGGAAAACAATACAAAGTAACAGAAGGAGATGTTGTATTTTTTGAAAAATTAGATGCAGAGGAAGGTAAAAAAAAGAAGGAAAAGTACAAGTAGGAGCTCCTTATGTAAAAGGTGTAAAAGTAGAAGGAAAAGTAGTTTCTCATGGTAAAGGTAAAAAAATCATTGTTTTCAAAATGAAAGCTAAAAAGAACTATAGAAGAAAACAAGGACATAGACAACCATACACAAAAGTAGAAATTACAACAATAAAAACAGCAACAAAAAAAGCAGAAGCAAAAAAAGTAGAAGCTTAACCAAATAAAAATTAAGTCAAAAATATCAAAAAGTAATTTATAAAAAGAGAATTATAAAAGAAAATCAAGAACCGAAGGGAGTGAGAAACCATGGCTCATAAAAAAGGTCAAGGTAGTAGCCATAACGGACGTGAGAGTGAATCAAAACGTTTAGGAGTAAAAAGAGCAGACGGACAATTTGTATTAGCAGGAAACATCCTAATTAGACAAAGAGGAACAAACGTACATCCAGGAACAAATGTAGGAAAAGGTAGCGATGACACATTATATGCTCTAGTAGATGGTATAGTAAAATTTGAAAGAAAAGGTAGAGATAAAAAACAAGTAAGTGTTTATCCAGTAGAAACAAAAAAATAAATAAACTATAAAAATAGATAAGAAAAAAATATAAAATTTCTTATCTATTTTTTTAA
>MNRQ01000011.1:19372-24138 GCA_001916035.1 Clostridium sp. 27_14
AAAAAATGTCAAAAAACAAAAGAAGATGTAAAAAGAAAGGAAGTATATCAATGAAGATATTGATGCTAACATGGGAATATCCACCAAGAGTAGTAGGAGGAATATCAAGAGTAGTATATGACTTATCAAAAACGTTATTAAAAGATGGTCATGATGTCACAGTAGTTACATATAAAGATGGAGATGCACCATATTTTGAAGATGACAAAGGAGTAAAAGTCTACAGGGTAGATAACTACATGATAAATCCTAACAATTTTATAGATTGGATTTTACAATTAAATTTTGCAATGGTAGCAAAAGTAAATGAAATTATTGCAAAAGAAGGAAATTTTGATGTGATTCATGCACATGACTGGCTAGTAGCAAATGCAGCCAAAACAATAAAAGCATCATACAATATACCAATTGTCACTACAATACATGCGACAGAAGCAGGAAGAAATAGTGGAATACATGATGAAACACAAAGATATATAAATGATACAGAATGGATGCTAACTTATGAATCATCAGAAGTAATAGTAAACAGCAACTATATGAAAGGCGAACTACAACGTCTATTTGGATTACCTTATGAAAAAATAAATGTAATACCAAATGGGGTAAATATGAATTTATTTAGTGGAATAGAAAGAGATTATAATTTTAGAAGAAAATTTGCCATGGATAACGAAAAAATAATACTATTTATGGGAAGGCTAGTATATGAGAAAGGAATACAACACTTAATAGCAGCAATGCCAAAAATTTTAAATGGATACCATGACGCAAAACTTGTAATTTGTGGAAGAGGCGGAATGATAGACGAACTAAAAGAGCAAGTAAACAATATGGGAATATCAGAAAAAGTATACTTCGCAGGATACATGGGAGGAAAAGATGTACAAAAAATGTACAAAGCAGCAGATATAGCAGTATTCCCAAGTACATATGAACCATTTGGAATAGTAGCATTAGAAGCCATGCTATCAGAAAATCCAATAGTTGTATCAGACATTGGAGGACTAAATGAAATAGTAGAACACAGAGTAAATGGAATGAAAGCATATTGTGGAAACCCAAATTCAATAGCAGACTCTATATTAGAATTATTATATGACCACAAATTATGTGCAGACATAACAAAAAAAGCAAAAAACAAAGTTAGAAATGAATACAATTGGAACAAAATAGCACAAGACACACATTTTGCATATCAAAAAGCAATTTGTCAATCAATGGCAGAAAAGCAAAAAAGAGAAATTGAACAAGAAAGAGCAAGAAAAACACAAAAAGCAGATAATTCAGAAAAACAAATTACAAATCTACTTAACTTTAGAAAACGTCAAGCATATGCATAAAAAGATGGTTAGTTAGGATATCCTAATTAACCATTTTTAGCATTCAAAATAAAATATGCAAAACAAAAAATATTTATATCACATAACAAGTAATATTAAACAAAATTCAATCCAATAAAAATATAAATATTAAAATATAAAAGAAAAAAATTAAAAAAATTTGCTAAATTCTACAAATTTAGCAAAAAAATAGTGTATAATATAGCTGAAGCAAAAACAAAAACTAAAAAAAGAAAAACAAATTTAAAAATAAAAATTAAATAACCAAAAAGAAAGGGAAGAACAAAAATGTCAGAATTCAAATCAGGATTTGTTACAATAATAGGAAGAACAAATGTAGGAAAATCAACACTAATAAATTTACTAGTAGGAGAAAAAGTAGCAGCAATAGCAAACAAAGTTCAAACTACAAGAACAGCAATAAAAGGAATAGTAAACAGACCAAACTCACAAATTATATTTACAGACACGCCAGGAATACACAAACCAAAACACAAACTAAATGAAACAATGGTAGAAACTTCATTCACAAGCCTAAAAGATGCAGATGTAATACTATTCTTAATAGAAGCAAACAGTAAAGAAATAGGAAGAGGAGACAATAGAATAATAGAAAAAATAAAAGAAGCAAACAAAAAAACAATTTTAATAATAAATAAAATAGATTTAGTAAAAAAAGAAGAATTACTAAATCTAATAGAACTATACAGAAAAGAATATAATTTTGAAGCAATAATTCCAATATCAGCATTACAAGAAAAATACAAGGAAACAATATTAGATGAAATAGAAAAGAACTTAAAAGAAGGTCCTGCATATTATGATATAGAAGAATACACAGATCAAACATTACGACAACTAGCAGAAGAAACAATAAGAGAAAAAATTCTAAGATTTTTGCAAGACGAAGTGCCACATGGAGTATATGTAGAAGTACAAAAAATGCAAGAACGCACGAACAAAAATGGAGAAGATATATACGACATAGAAGCAAATATATACTGTATAAGAGAATCACATAAAGGAATAATAATTGGAAAAAATGGAGAAATGCTAAAAAGAATTGGAAGGGCAGCAAGAATAGACATGGAGCAAAACTTTGGATTAAAAGTAAACTTAAAAACATGGGTAAAAGTAAAAGAAAATTGGATAGACAATCCTAGTATTGTAGACAAATTTAAATTAAAATAAAAAATTATATAAAGTAAAACAAAAAGGAATAAAAAACAAAAAATAGCAAAAGATAAAATTAAAGTAAAACTTTAATAAAGAAGAGGAGATGAGAGCATGATAAAAAAGATTGCATGGAATACATTTAAAAATACAGGAGATATAAACAGTTTTTTAGAATATAAACAAATAGAAAACCTAGAAAAAATATCAGAAATAAAAAACACAGAATTAATAGATAAAATATCAAAACCACAAGGAAAAACAAACACAGGACTAATAGACGAGATAGGAAAAATACAACAAATAACAAATATAAAATTGGAGAATAAATAAACATGGCAACAACAAAAATAAATGGAATAATATTAGCAGAAAGCAATATGGGAGACTACGACAAAATGCTTACAATGTTAACACCAAATTTTGGCAAAATATCATGTAGTGCAAAAGGAGCAAGAAAACCAAACAGTAGTCTCCTAGCTGGAACTCAAATGTTTTGTTTTGGAGAATATTTAATGTATAAAGGAACAAGTACATATCACATAAACTCATGTGAGACAATAGAAATGTTTTACAAAATAAGAACAGATTTAGACAAACTAAAATATGCAATTCATGTGGATAAAATAATAATGGACGTAACAGAAGAAAACGAAAATTGCTATAACATATTACAATTACTTTTGAACACACTATATACAATATCAGAAACAGAAAAAGATTTAGATTTAACAATATCAATATTCAAACTACGACTATTATGCATATTAGGATTTCCACCTAGAATAGTATCATGTGTAAATTGCAAAACAAGAGAAGATTTAACATATTTTAGCATAAAAGACAATGGCTTCAAATGTTCAACATGTGGAAAACAGGACAAGTCAGCAATACAAATGTCACAAAGTACACAAAGTGCAATAAAATATGTAGCAACAGCACCAGCAAAAAAATTATTTTCATTTGACCTGAAATCAGAAGCATTACAAGAATTTAAACTAATAACAAAAATTTATTTTGATCAAAAACTAGAAAAAGAATATAAAATAGAAGAATTATTTTAAAAAATATTTAGCAAAAAAATGGCAAAAACAGTTGAAAAAAAACAAAAAAACATATATAATGAAAATATAAAAACAAAAACAGCAAAAAAGAGAAGGGAGCGATTTTTATGAAAATAAAAATAACAGGAAAGGAACTAAAGATAACAGAAGCAATCAATGACTATGTTGAAAAAAAATTAGATAGAATCGACAAATACTTTGATGAAGCAGAAGCAGATGTAACACTAAGAACAGAAAAAAATGCACAAATAGCAGAAATATGTGTTATAGCAAATGGAGAAAAATTTAGAGCAGTAACAGAAGACAAAGACTTATACGCATCAATAGACAAAGATATTGACATATTAGAAGGACAAATCAGAAAAGCAAAAACAAAAAAAGAAAAAATGATGAGAGAAGGAACAATAAGAAACATGGAAGTAGAAAAAGACCATGTAGCAGAAATATCTAATGAAATAGTAAAAACATCATATTATGAAATAAAACCAATCTCACCAGAAGATGCAGTATTAAAATTACAAGAAATGCCAACACACAATTTCATAACATTCATAAACATAGAAACAGGCAAAGTAAATGTAATACATAAATTAAAAGATGGAAGAAATTATGGTTTAATAGAACCAGAAGCATAAAAATATAAAAAATATAAATAATAAAGGTCCTATGTTTAAGACCTTTATTTGTATTTCACTATAAATGACAGAAAGTATAAAGAAAAAGGCAGGAAATCAAATCCTGCCTTTATGTAAGATAAAAGCAAAATTATGACTTACTGTCTTCTTCAAACACATAATATAAAAAATAATATTATGACTTTGTTCAAATTAAAAAGCTATAATCTAATAAAATTGAACTTGTATTACTAGTTAAACTATTTCATTTGGTTTTCAACTTGTTGAATCATTTTTTTAACCATATTACCACCTATTCTACCAGCGTCTCTAGCAGAGATGTCTCCATTATATCCATCTTTAAGATTAACTCCGACTTCTGAAGCCACTTCGTACTTGAATTTATCTAAAGCAGACATAGCTTCTGGAACTAATTTTTTATTACTATTGTTAGCCATTTTTTCACCTCCTGCAAACAAAATTTAATAGAAAAATAATTGTTTTTTCTACTAGTATCTTTTGCAAATTTGAAAAAAATAAACAGGAAATTTTTACAAAAATCAAAAAAAGTA
>MNRQ01000011.1:24179-50476 GCA_001916035.1 Clostridium sp. 27_14
AATTTATTGAAGATATGTAAGAAAATATAGAATATATATTTCAAAAAATAAACAAAAAATATTGACACTAAAAAGATGTAAATGTATAATCAAAAAACGAAATTGAAAAAATAAGAAAAAATAAAATGAAAAACATAGGAAGGAAAGTGAGAAAAATGTATAAACTAGTAACAGTAGATTTAGACGGAACGTTATTAAACAGCTATGGAGAAGTTACTGAAAATACTAAAGAAAAAATAAAAAAAACACAAGAAAAAGGTGTAGAAATAATGATAGCATCAGGAAGACCAATAGACTCAATAAAAACAATAGCAGAAGAAATAAATTCAAAAAAATATTTCATAGCAGGAAATGGAGCTATTATATATGATATCCAAAAAGAAAAAATAATATATGAAAAATATATACCAAGACAAAAAATAATAGAAATAGCAAAAATATGTGAAGAAAATAATATATCATATAATATTTATACAGAAAAAAATATAATAACACAAGATTTAAAATACAATGTATTATATTATTATAAAGAAAATTTAAAAAAAGACGCAAACAAAATAACATCAATAATAAAAGTAGATAGCATATTAGAATATGTAAAAAATGAACCCAATATAAAATGTCTAAAAATAACTGTATGTGATGAAAACCAAACAATATTCAAATCAATAGTAAGAAGATTAAGAGCAATTGAAAATATAGATGTAATGGATGTTTCACACATGTCAAGAAAAGTATTCAAACAAGGAACAGAAGACATAGAAATAGGATATTTTTACACAGAAATATCATCAACACAAGTAAACAAATGGCAAGCAATAAAATATTTACTACCAATACTACAAATAAAACCAGAAGAAGTAATAGGAATAGGCGACAATATAAATGATAAAGAAATGATAGAAAATGCAGGATTAGGAGTATGTATGGGACAAAGTACACCAGTTATAAAAGAAATATCAGATGAAATAACAGATTCAAATACAGAAGAAGGAGTAGCAAATGTTTTAGAAAAAATATTTTTACAAAGCAACTAACAAAAAATAGAAAATAGCAAATAAAATTGCGAGAAATAAAATTTGTAAAAAATAAAAATTACAAAAATATTACAAAAATATTACAAGTTTATGAAATTTTTGTAATGAAATACAAAATTATTGATTTTCATGTAGTAATGAGTTACAATATAAAAGAGTAAAATTGCAAAAAATATAAAAATAAAGGGAGGAATTTGTAATGGCAACTAATCCAATGCAAAGAAAAGCAAGAAATTCATTCTTATTAGGAATGTTATTAATGTTAATAATATGTGGTTTAATAATAGCATTTTTATTTATTCAATTAAAAAACTATCAAGATAAAGAAAAGGCAGTAGTAAAAGTAAAAATAGCAGTATTAAAAGAAGATGTAAAAGCAGGACAAATAATAACATCAAGCATGTTAACCAAAAAAGATATAGACAAAACACTTATTCCAGAAAATGCAATAGGAGACGAACAAACACTAAAAAATTATTCATTACAAGATAAACAAGGAAATGAAGTATCTAGTAAAGTAGAAAACGGAGAAAATGTATTATACCTTACAAAAAACAACACAGATTACAAATTAGAAAAAGATGATTCTGGAAGTTATTATATAGAAAGAAATAATAATAAAGAATATATTCAATTAAATACAGTACCAGTAGTAGCAAAAGTATCATTAAAGAAAAATGCAGTACTTACAAGAGATACAATATCAAAGGGAAATAACACAACATCAGATGATGTAAGAAGACAAGAATACAATATAGTAGTATTGCCAACACAAATACAAACAGGAGATTATGTAGATATAAGACTAAGCTTACCAAACGGTCAAGATTACATAGTAGTAGCAAAAAAAGATGTTGAAATACCAGAAGTTGACGGAACACCATCAGAAACTACAATGTGGATGAATTTAACAGAAAATGAAATTTTATCAATGAGTAGTGCAATAGTAGATGCAGCAAAAGTACAAGGATCAAAGCTATATGCAACAACATATACAGAACCAGGAATACAAAATGCAGCAACACCAACATACACAACAAGCAAAGAAGTATTAAAACAAATTGCAGATGATCCAAATATAGTAGAACAAGCAAAAAATGAACTAGCAAACAGATATAATCAATCAGCAAGAGAAACAATAGATGCAGCTATACAAAGTAATGGAGAAAAAGCAGAAACAGGTTTAACAACAAGTGTACAAGAAAGTATAACAAAAACACAAGAAGAAAGAAAGAAATACTTAGATGCATTAGAAAGCCAACCATCAACAACTTCTTCATCTTCAACAACAACAAGCAGTAGCACAACAAAATAAACGAAAAGGAACAGTGATGAAAAATGGATATAATAGGATTTATAGGCGTATATGACAAAACAGATTTATTATTAAATATAGCCAAAATACTAACAAAAATGCAAAAAAAAGTCTTAATAGTAGACACTACAATAGAACAAAAAACTAAATATGTTGTACCAGCTATAAATCCTACAGCATCATATATTACAAATTTCGAAGACTTTGATGTTGCAATAGGGTTTGATAGCTTAGAACAAATAAAAAAATATTTTGGAATACAAGAAGGATTACAATATGACATCATATTAGTAAATGCAGACTCTGTAGAAGCAATAGAAAGTTTTGACTTAATCAACTCAAAGAAAAACTTTTTTGTAACAGGATTTGATTTATATTCACTAAAAAGAGGATTAGAAATTTTTAGTGAAATAAAACAACCAATAGTTATGACAAAAATTCTATTTTCAACAGATATGCAAAGTAGTGAAAATGAATACTTAAATTACTTAGCATCAAACTATAAAATAACATGGAATGAATTAGAAATAGTAATGTCAGTAGAAATAGAAAATATGACAGCATTTATGGAAAACCAAAAGGCACAAAAAATAAGATTTTCTAATTTAACAACACAATATAAAGAATGTTTAATTTTTATAGTACAAGAAATGCTACAACAATCTTCAGATTCAGCAATAAGAAAAATTGTAAAAATGATTGAAAGAGGAGCGTAAAAATGGCTATAATTACATTTTTAAAAGAAGAAGAAAAACCAATAGGAAAAACAATGTCAACACTTGCCATTGCTACATATATGGCAATGGAACATAATGTAAGAACACTAGTAGTTTCAACAGATTATAATCAAAAAGCTGTACAAAGATGCTTTTGGGAAGAGGAAAAACCAAAAAAAGTAAACTTTGGAATTTTTGGGCCAAACACAAAAACACTAGACTCAGAAAAGGGAATGAAAGGCCTAGAAAAGATAATAAAGAGCAACAAAATAACACCAAATCTTATAACAGACTATACAAAAGTTGTCTTTAAGGAAAGACTAGAAGTTTTATTAGGAACAGAAAATGATGACCAAGAAGATTTAGCAAAAGCATATCCAGAAGTTATAGCAGCAGCTAATCAATATTACGACAGAGTACTTATTGATTTAGATGATTATGTACCAGAAAGTGCAAGAGAAACAATATTAAACATGTCAGACGTTATAGTACTAACATTACCACAAGGATTATCAAAAATAGAGGCATTTAGACAGGAAAAAGAAAAAAAAGAAAATCCATTACTAGAATCACCAAAAACAGTTCTATTAATAGGAAAATATGATAGAGCATCAAAATACAATTCAAAAAACATAACAAGATATTTAAAAGAAAAAAATCAAGTACTAACAATACCATATAATACCCTATACTTTGAGTCATCAGAAGAAGGAACAGTTGCAGACTTATTTTTAAAACTAAGAAAATATGCAGACACAAACAAAGATGATGAAAATTCATTTTTTATGAGAGAAATAAAAAGAGCAACAGATAATATAGTATATAGACTTGTTAAATAAAATGTATAAAAGAAGGGAGAAAAGGCAATGACAATTACAAATATTTTACTAACTGTAGTAGTTATTATAATAGCTGGATTAGCAATATTTTACTATATAAAAAAGCAAAAAGAACAGGAAGTAGAAGCAACTGTTGTCGTTGATGACAAAACTTATACATTAGAAATGATGAAAGAATTTGTCAAAAAAAGATTGGATGAAATAACAAAAGTCAATCTTTATGATATAGGACTTTCGGAAGAAGAATTAAAAAGAAGAAAAAACAAAAAGTATGAGTTAAAAAAAGCTTTAAAAGGTTGTACATATGGAGATGTTAATGACAAAAAATATGTAAAAGAACTAATATATGATTTATTAGCAAAAGAATATGGAGTAGACGAAACAAATATATCAAAGGCAATATCTTTTGATGTACCATCACTACTAACACCACAAGACAAATTTGACATATTAATATATGTATATAAAAAAGACTTTGGATATGAAGCATTAACAGAATTAATAAAAAAATACAATTTAGCACAATTAAAATATTTAGAAGGAGAATCAAAACCTTCTTATGTAATAACAGCACAAGAAATAGAAGACATATACGAAAAAGAAAATATAACACTAACATTTGAAGACAAATTATCAGTTGTAGTACAAAGAATATATCAACACTACAAAGGATATAGTTCAATAGATGAAATACGTGACATGAATATAGATGGTATATCAGGAGGAGTATCAGGATTACCAGAAAGTTTCTTAAGTCAAGTAGCACAAACTTCAAGTGGAGACTATTTAGCGCAAGTGTCAGAACACAAAGTACCAAGAGCATGTGATAGTATATGGATATTTTTCCAAGGTAAATCAATAAGACTAGCCTTTTTATCATTTGGATCAGAATCAGAATTAAAAAGAGTATGCCAAAATATATATAAATACAATAACCCAGGACAACTATCAGACACAAATGGTTATAAAATCAATGAAATGAAAGATGGGTCTCGTGTAGTTGTTGTAAGACCAAGTTTCTCAGAAACATGGGCATTTTTCGTAAGAAAATTCGACGTTAAACGTTCAACATTAGAACAATGGTTTAAAGGAGAGCCAGGATGTGATGATTCTATAGCATTACTAAAATACTTAGTAAAAGGAGCAAGAATTATATCAATAACAGGTGAGCAAGGTTGTGGTAAAACAACAATGCTTATGGGAATGATAGAAAACATATATGAAACAATGAATATACGTGTTCAAGAAACAGCATTCGAATTACACTTAAGAAAAATATATCCAACAAGAAACATCTTAACATTTCGTGAAACAGACACAATATCTGGACAAGAAGGTTTGGACGTTCAGAAAAAAACAGATGGTTCTGTTAATATCATAGGAGAGGTTGCAACAGACCCCGTAGCATCATGGATGATACAAGCAGCACAAGTAGCATCAAAATTCACATTATTTACACACCACGCAAAAACATTTCCAAACTTAGTAACAGCATTAAGAAACTCAATGCTAAGAACAGGTGTATTTAAAAATGAAAAAACAGCAGAAGAGCAAGTTGTACAAGTATTAAACTTTGATATACACTTAAAGAAAGACTTTAAAGGAAAAAGATATGTAGAAAGAATAACAGAATGTATTCCAATAGAAAGCAGAAATGAATACACTTATGATCATAGAAAAGAAAAAACACTAGAAGGAAAATTTGACAAATTTTTTGATAATGCAACACAATACTTTACAAAAACAACAGATAAAGAATTATATCAATACAGAAACATACTAGAATATGTTGATGGAGAATATAAAATAACAAACCCAATAACAAACGAAAATATAGTAGAAATGAGAAATAATATGGACGACTCAGATAGAGAAGAATTTGACCAATTTATAGAAAAACATTGGAAAAAAGTAAAAAAAGAAAGAAAAACCATATCATAGCAGGAGGTGAAACAAGTGTCAAACCAAGCAATATTTATAATAATGGGTGTTACAGGAACCATACTTGTATTAATAACAATTATATATATAATGATGAACAAAAAAATGCAAAAATCTGAATATAAAAAATTGCAAAAACTACGTCAAGGAACAAAAGCAAACAAATTCTCAGCAGAAATACTATATCAAAAACTATATGTTACATATATGAAAATACCATTCATAAAAAGATATGTATTAAAACTAAGAAGAAGACTAGAAATTATAAACATAGATGACGAGTATAATACACAAAGGCACTTGCTATATTAATACCAGTTGTTATAGTAACAATATTTATCACAAAAAACAACTATCTATTAATGTTCATACTATTATTATTTGAGTTATTTATGGTAGACATATTAATAGATGGTTCTGTAGACAAAATAGACGATAAACTATTAAAACAACAAATAACATTTTTCTCTGAAATAAGACATGCATATCATGAATTTAACATGGTAGAAGAAGCAATATACCAAGTTTCACAAGATGATGAAATGGATGTCTCAAGACAAGGAGAAAAAATTTATGAAATATTAATATCAGATGACCCAGAAACGGAGTTAGAAAAATATTACGACATAGCTCCAAACAGCTACTTAAAAGAATTTGCTGGAGTTTCATACTTAACAAAAGAATTTGGTGACAGAAAAGTAGATGGAGCATCACTATACTTAAAAAACGTAGACAATATAACACAAGAAATGCAACTAGAAATATTAAAAAGAGACAAATTAAACTATGTATTTCAAAGTTTATCAGTAATAGCAATAGTACCAGTACTATTACTAGAGCCATTAAAAAAATGGGCAATATCAAACTTTGGATTTGTAGAAAGTTGGTATAATGGTAAACCAGGAACAATAGTACAAATCGCAGTATTATTAATTACATTTATATCATACATATTAGTAAGAAAATTAAAAGATAATGGTTCAACAAACCAAAGAAGACAAACACCAGAAAATCCATGGCAAGCAAAAGTATATAAAAACAAAATTTTCAAAAAAATAGTAAACTTAGTAATGCCTAAAGAAGGAACAAAAGATTATAGAAAGCTAAAACGTTTATTACAAGACGCAGCATCAAACTTAAAAATGGAGTGGGTATATGTAAACAGAATAACACTGGCAATAATAGTATTTATAGTTTCATTATTACTATTTTTATACTTACACCATATATCAATAAAATTTGTATATGAAGAGCCGACAACAGACTATGATCTGATTGGAGGAATGACAGACAAACAAAAAAAAGCAGCAATGGAACTAACAGAAGAAGACAACACATTCTTAGAAAAATTTAAAGGAAAACTAAAAACAACAAAAAAAGACATAGAAAAAGAAGTAAGAAAATCAAAATATTATACAGAAGCAACAGACCAAGAAATAACAGTTGCAGTAGACAGAATATATGATAAACTACAGACAATAAATAGTGAATATATGCAATGGTTTGAATTTTTAATGGCATTTGTATTTGCAATAGCAGGATTCATGGCACCAATTTGGTTGCTATATTTCCAAAAGAAAATGAGGCAACTAGAAATGGAAGACGAAGTAATGCAATTTGAAACAATAATATTAATGCTAATGCGTATAGAAAGAGTAAATGTTGAAATTATACTAGAATGGCTAGAAAGATACTCAAATATATTTTATGAACAAATATCAAAATGTGTAAACAACTATGAATCAGGACCATGGGAAGCACTAGAAGATTTAAAAAATGACATTACTTATGAACCTTTAATAACAATTATAGAAAGTTTACAAGCAGCAGTTGAAAAAATACCAATTAAAGATGCATTTGATGAATTAGACTCAGAAAGAGACTACTACAGAGAAAAGAGAAAAGCATCAAACGAAAAATTAATTAGTAGAAAAGGAATGATAGGCAAAGTAATAGGATTTGCACCAATGGTATCACTATTTGTAATGTACCTAATAGTACCACTTGTATTTATAGGACTAACAAGTATGTCAAGTTCATTTGCATCTATGTCTAGCAAAAAATTATAAGAGGAACAAGGCTAAGCTTAGCTCCTCTTAGGCAATTATAAGTAGAAAGGAAAGTGAAAAAATGGAGAATGCATCAAAAGCATTAATAATGGCAGGAGGAATATTAATCACAATATTAGTAGTATCGCTATTAGTGCTATTTTGGAATCAAGTATCAGATTATAAAAAAACAAGTTCAGATGCAGAAAAAGAAGCACAACTTTCAACTTTCAATGAACAATTTACACAATATGCTAGAACAGATTTAAGAGGAGTTGACCTAATATCACTTGTAAATAAAGTAATAAATTACAATAGTAAAAATACAGGAGCAGGAGAAATAGATTATTCACAAAAAATAACATTAGTTGTTACAATAGGACAAGAATTTAGAACAAAATATGCAACAGACTCTAGTCTAGAGTTATTTAAAGATGATACTTATGAAATAACAGATAACAATAATAATCTTGTAAAAGTTATAAATAGCCAAAAAGAATTAGAAGATAAATATACATTAAAAGCATTAGATAAATTATCATCAAATTATGAAGCATTGAAAACCTACTATTATTCAACAGATGAAGAAGAAAGAATAAAAAATGGTAAATCAGTAGAAGAAGTAATAGGAAAAAGCGCAGGAGTAAATATGAACAATAACGCAGAAAAACAAAAATTCTTTAATGATATTGTTCAACATAGAGAATATGCAGAATTTAAGACAGCAAAATTTACTACAGTAGGTAACATAGAATATAATTCTAATGGTCAAATTTCAAAGATGGAATTCAAATATAAAAAATAATTGAGGTGGGTAAATGGAAAACGCATCAAAAGCATTAATAATGGCAGCAGAAGTGCTTATAGGAATAATGATTATTAGTTTAGGTGTATATTTATTTGCTACATACAGTAAAACATCAAAAGAAATATATGACAAACAATATGAACAACAAATAATACAATTCAACACAAAATATACAAATTACATAGATAAAGAAAATTTAAATATATATGATATACGAACAATAGCAAGCTACGCTAAACATGATAATGAAAGTTTATCAGAATTAGATAGAAATTCAGAAGAACAAAGAGTATCTGTTAGGTTTTATGGAAACAGCACAGATCTTGCTGATGAAACAGATGAAGCATGGGACAACAGAGTAAAAACAGACTTAAACAGAATTCAAGGCAATAATACAGAACTTCCAAAATATGAATGTAAAATAAAAAAATACAATGAAGAAGGAAGAATAACATCAATCGAAATAAAAAGTATAAATTAGAAAAAAAAGAGTTACAAAAAAGTTGCAAAAAAAGTTGAATAATGTTATAATAGATAAGGAGAATCATGAAAAAGTTTTTTATATTTTTAATTATACTATTACTAATAATATGCACAATTTGTTATACATATTTAGTATACCAAGCAAAATATAATAATGCTAAACAAATAAATGCCGCATTTCAAAAATATTATAACAAAAAAATATATGGTGCAGATTTAGCAACAGCAATAAATAAAGCAATAGATTATAATACAAAAAACGGGATAGAAAAAAATAAAGACTCACTATTTATAGAAAATGAAACAAACTCAATAAAAATAAATATAAAAATGATTGATAAAGACAATACATATCCAATGGAAAAAATAGCAGCATCAGGAATAGAAAAATTTATTGATTATTATAATAAAATACAATTTGAATGTACAGACATTCAGTACCATACAAATACAAACATGGTAAAAAGCTTGTTATTTGAACAAATAACAACATAAAAATAAGTTATTAAAATTACTATAAATATATAGTAACCAAAAGATAAAAAAGGGAATACAAAGGAGGTAATTTATATGGAGAACGCTTCAAAAGCATTAATTATTGCAGGAGCAATTTTATTAGCAATTCTATTAATTTCATTAGGTATCATGATATTCAACCAAGCACAAGACACTGTAACAAACAGTGGAATGACAGAAGCAGAACTAACATCATTTAACAACAAATTTCTAAAATATGAAGGTAACCAAAAAGGAACAATGGTAAAATCTATGATGCAAGAAGTAAAATCAAGTGATGCAAACGCTTCTGATGAGCACAAGATAACTGTGAATTTTCAAAAAGATGAAAATTCATCATTATCAGCAACTAAGACAACAAAGGACATTGATACCAAACATACATATTATGTAGTAATGGGATATGAGGATTCAGGTAGAATTAATACAATAAATATATACTATAATAAAGCTAAAGCAGACGAAACAACTAAAAAACCATAATAAAAAATACAAAAGAGGTGATATAATTGGAAAATGCGGCAGAAGCACTAAAAATGGCAGGTGGAGTATTACTATTTTTAATAGCACTTTCAGTAAGTATCATCTCTTTTAGCCATGTAAGACAAGCTGCAGATACTATCTTAGAATACAAAGATAGAGAAACAGAATATATAGATAGTGACTACTATTATCAAGTAGGCATAAACGAATCAGAAAGAGAAGTTGGACTAGAAACAATATTACCAACAGTATCAAGAGTATACACAGAAAACTACAAAATTATATTTGAAGGCTTAAATAACCCTATTTATACAGTCACAAAATCCAGAGAAGAAAGATTTTGCTTAGACGGAGAATTTGACAATGACATAAAAGGTTCTGGAACAGCAAAAGAACAATCATTTTTACAAGCTGTTGTTTATGGACAAAAAGATACAATATTTAATGACAATTACGCAAACAAAATAAGGCTACCAGGAACATCATTATATACACAACTAAAGCAAGCATTAGACGGAGGCAAAAAAATAATGGAATATGGTGGTAGATACTACCAAGACGACGAAAAAACATCTAGTGCAAGTGGTACAGGAGATAACGATAATTCAAATGATGAAGATGAACCAGAAACAAACAAAACAAGAAAAAGAGTTATAACATATAGAATACTATAAATAAAAGGAGGAAACAAAAATGGGAGATTCTTTAGGTACAGTAATTGTAATAGCAATTGCAGCAATACTAATGTTTGTATTTCCAGTAATGACAATGGCAGACAGAACAGACGATGTATCACAACTAACAGTACAAACTGAAACAACAGAATTTGTAGACGAAATAAGAACAACAGGAAAAATAACACCAGAAAAATATGATCAATTTGTACAATCTATAACATCAACAGGAAATCTATATGATGTAGATATAGAAGTAAAAGTATTAGATGAAAACCCAGGTAAAAAAAGTGTTCAAGTTCAAAGAGATAAGTTAGGTGAAAATTATTATTTTGAAGTCTTCAATTCTCAAGTTATGGAAAAAATAGATGCAAATCAACCATACTTATTAAAAGAAGGAGACATTGTTGCAGTAAAAGTTAAAAACTCAACACAAACACTATCTCAACAATTTAAAAATTTCTTCTATACAGTATTGGGAAATGATACATACACAATAGCAGCAGACCACGGAGGAATTGTAACAGCAACAGGAAAACAATAAAATATTTTTTCGATAGCTTGTAATATTATAATGTTGCAAGCTATTAATTATATACATAAGTAAAACAAAGGAGAAATATTGAGTTTGTCCTTTAGGAAGGAAAGAAAACAAGTATGAAATTACAAAACTTAGCAATAATATTTATAATAATAATATTACCAATTTCATTAGTGTTAGCAGAATACACACAATCAAGAGTACAAACATTAAACCTACAACTATCTTATGACACAAGGCTATACAATGCAACGTATGACGCAATAAAAGCATTCCAACTAAACACATTAAACAGTGACACATCAAACCAATCAAACTCAAAAATACGTGATTTGCAAGCAGCAGTAAACAGTTTCTTTTATTCAATGCAAACAAACTTTAGTATGAACGGATATGATAAAGACACATTACAAACACACGTACCAGCACTAGTATTCACACTATATGATGGATATTATATCTACTCACCATACAAAAACACACTAGACCAAGAAACAATAAACAAACTAAAAACAGGAAAAGGAGAAGCAAACGAATATGTATATGATTTAAAACCATATGTATATTATAGTTGCAGGTACAAAAAAGGAAGTAGTACAGATGTAGTAATAACATATTCACTAGACAGTTATATAACAATAAAAGGATATGTTGACGGAAACTATTGGAACGAAAAAGGATATTTATTATCAAGTGTAAGTGGAAACATAAACTATAGAGGAATAAATATAAACACAGAAAACAATATATACGAAAATGTTGTAATAGATGGAGAAATAAACAAGCTACCATGTAGAAAAGTAAACGGAGTAAAATATTATGCAAAAGATGGAAAAGTATACACTGTAACAAATGGAAAAAAAGAATTACAATCAAATAAAACACCAAACTTTGTAAAACAAAATGACAATGCAGTACAATACTATAAGGAAGCACTAGAACTAAAAAATAAAATAATAAATTCATCATTAATAAGTCTAAAAGCAAGCAATGCAGTAGACGAAAACGGAAACCCAATAACATCTTATGACTACACAAACGAAGGATTTTTTGATTATGATATATTCAAAGAATTAAACAACACAAACTACAGCAGAGACACACAAATAGAAGACGCAAACTCAAACTTTAATGCACATAAATTACAAGTAATAAAACGCTCAGTAATAAGAAATCTTTCATCAGCAATAACAGAATTCAATAAAATATCAAATTATACAACAACATTCGAAATGCCAAAATTACAAGATACAGACTGGGAAAAAATAACAGCAAATGTAGGAATGATAAGTTTCTTACAAGGACTAAATATAGGTGGAAAAACATACAATGGATATACAATTGTAACAAACAACAAAAACAAAGAATTTGTATCAGAAGAATCAATATACATAGAAAACAACACAAACACATATCACAGAGCAACAGACTTAGACCTACGAGGCACAAGTAATGCAACAGGATAT
Organism: Clostridium sp. 27_14; assembly: GCA_001916035.1. Classification (GTDB taxonomy): domain Bacteria; phylum Bacillota; class Clostridia; order TANB77; family CAG-508; genus CAG-269. Next base: position 37,047 of record MNRQ01000011.1, read on the forward strand.
TTTAATATAGACTATGAAAGAAGAACAGGAGAAATATTACAAACAGTAGGAGGAGCAACAGCACAAGTAACAGGATATTATAACCCAAGAGAACCAGCAACAGGATGTTACCAAAGTATTGTAAGGCAAGAAAATATATATCAAGGAAAATTAAAAAATTGGTTAGCAGAATCAGGCAATGAAAATCTAAAAAAAGCATATTATACAGCACTAGCAAGAGAAAGATATGGACTATACAGAATGGAAAATCCAAATGACCAATAAAATATAATAAATATAAAAACAAAATATAAAAGCAAAAATAAAAAATAGAAAAATATAAACCACAAATATAAAAACAATAAAAGAAAAAATAAAACAGCATAAATATTAATATAAATTTAGGTATGAGATTTTTTAAAATAGGAATAATATAATCAGGTGATTATATGAAAAAAATTATAAAAATCGGAATACCTATTTTTATTTTAATAATAGTATATATATATGTATTAATAATAGAATCAATTCCAAATAATATAACAATATTTCAAGGCGAAAACATACAAATAAAGCAACTATGGGGAATAGGTTTAAGCAAACAAAATAATGAAGAAATATTAGAAGCATCATCAAACAAAAATCAAAACACAATAAACCAAGTAAACACTGAAAAAATAAAAATAAACTTATTAAATAAAATAAACATAAAAAATGTAAATATAGATATTTTACCAAAAACAAAAGTAATACCAGTAGGAAGCGTAGCAGGAGTAAAACTATACACAAATGGAGTATTAGTTGTAGGAATGTCAGAAATAGAAGGAGAAGACAGCAAAATATATAAGCCTTATGAAGAAACAGGAATAAAAGAAGGAGATACAATAATAAGTATAAACCAAACAAAAATAAACACAACAGATGATTTAATAAAAGAAGTAAACAATTCAAAAGGAGAAAAAATAAAAGTAAAATATGTACATGACGAAAAAACACTAGAATGCAGTATAAAACCAGTAAAAACAAGAAAAGAAAATTACAAAATAGGACTCTGGGTCAGAGACAGTGCAGCAGGAGTAGGAACAGTCACATTTTACAACCCAGAAACAAATGAATTTGCAGCATTAGGACACGGAATATTAGACATAGACACAGAAAAACTAATAAATATATCATCAGGAGAATTTGTAACAACAAACATATTAAAAATAGAAAAAGGAGAAAAAGGAAATCCAGGACGAATACAAGGAACATTAGAAAAACAAAAAGAAATAGGAAAAATAAAACAAAATACAGGATTTGGAATATATGGTCAAGTAGAAGACATATCATCATTAAATATAGACAAATCAAAAGAAATGGAAGTAGCATTAAGAAATGAAATACAAACAGGAAAAGCAGAAATATTATGCAGTTTAGAAAATGGAAAAATAGACAAATATCAAATAGAAATAAAGAAAATATATAAAGACAATAATTATGACAACAAAAGTATGAGAATAAAAATAACAGATGAAAGATTAATAGAAAAAACAGGAGGAATTATACAAGGAATGAGTGGATCACCAATAATACAAAATGGAAAATTTTTAGGGGCAGTTACACATGTAATAGTAAATGAACCGCTAGAAGGATATGCAGTTTTTGGAGATATAATGATCAAGCAAATGCACAAAACAAGTAATTAAATCACAAAAAGAAAGTTTGATTTATTATATTATTAAATCAAACTTTCTTTAAAAATCAAATCTCTAAAAGCATAGGACCAATCTCTGTAACAGTGCCAGCACCTAAAGTCAATATAATATCATTTTCTTTTACATTTTCTTTTACATAAGAAACACAGTTTTCAAAATCAGAAATATACAAAGCATGTTTACCCAAAAGATTAATTTTATCAACTAAATCTTGAGAACTAATATTAAAAACATTTGACTCCCTTGCAGCATATATATCCAAAACAATAACATGGTCAAAATTAGTAAGAGCATTTGCAAAATCATCTAACAAATTTTTTGTTCTACTATAAGTGTGAGGTTGAAAAACAACCCAAGACTCATTATATTTCTTATTTTTTAAAGAATTTGCCGTAGCAACAATTTCTGTTGGATGATGACCATAATCATCAAAAACACGAGCACCATTTACAATACCCTTAAACTCAAATCTTCTATGAGCACCTGTAAATTTAGAAAGTGCAGACTTAATAGAATCTTTACCAATACCATAAAAATCACATAAAGCAATACAAGCCAAAGCATTTAAAACATTATGCCTACCAGGAACACTTAAAGAAATATTTTCAAAAAAATCACCTAATTTATAAACATCAAAAGTAGGGAAGCCATCATCATTAAAACTAATATTATCAGCATAAAAATCAGCTTCTTTATTTAAAATGCTATAAGATATTTTTTTAGCATCAGTATATTTATATAAATCTAAACAATTCTTATCATCACCATTAACAACCAAAAGACCATCACTAGGAAGCAATTTAGTATACTTAATAAAAGCATTTTTAATATTTTCAAAAGTTTTAAAATAATCTAAATGATCATTATCAATATTTAAAATAACTTCTGCTTTAGGACTAAATTTTAAAAAGCTTTCTACATATTCACAAGCTTCAATTATAAAATGTTCACTATTACCAATTCTATAATTACCATCTAATTGTTTTAAATAAGCCCCAACTTGAATACTAGGATCTTTAACAGCTTCCATAAAACATAAAGAAATCATAGAAGTAGTAGTAGTCTTTCCGTGAGTACCAGATATACAAATTGTATCTGTAAAACAACGGGTAATTTCACCTAAAAAGTCAGCCCTTTCCATTGTAGGAATACCACTAAGATGAGCAGCTTGCATTTCAGGATCTTCATCTTTAATAGCAGCAGAATAAACAACAAGGTCAGAACTATTTACATCATCAATATTATGACCAATAGTTACTTTAATACCTAATTCATTTAATTTATTGGTTGTTTCAGATTGACATCTATCAGAACCAGTAACATGAAATCCCCAATTTTTCAATATTGCAGCAATTCCACTCATACTAACCCCACCAATACCTATCATGTGTATATTTTTATATTTTTTTAAATTATTAATTTCTGGCATTTTAATTATATTCCCCTTTCTAAAAGCATGAACTAAAGTTGAAAAAACGTAAAATTTCAACAATATGCTATCTATTATAACAGATAAATTATATACTTTTATATGCTAAAATTCAAGCCATTTTGTCAATTTTCTACAATAACTTGCAAGATAAGTAATAAAAATTAAAAGAAAATCATATTAAATTATATTAACTTTAATAGCAAATATTCCAAAAATAAGAAATTGAAAAAAATAAATTTAATAAAAAACAAAAAAATTGTAAAAAAAAGAAGGATTATTAAAATTTATATAGAATATTATAAATGTACATATGAATAAATGAATGTACAAAATTTATACTTTAGGAAAGGGCGGTGCACGCAAAATGGAAATAACAGACGTACGTTTAAGAAAAGTAAATTCTGAAAACAGAATGAGAGCAGTTGCTTCTGTTACTTTTGATAACGAATTCGCAGTTCACGATATCAAAGTTATCGAAAGCCAAAATGGATTATTCATAGCTATGCCTAGCAGAAAAACTCCAAACGGAGAATTCAAAAACAAGAGAGAAAATTCAAAAAGCAATCTTAGATGCTTATGAAAACTCTGATGACGCTACAACAACAGAAGGTTCAGCTGAATAATAAAAAAATAGAACCAAGAAAAAATCCGTATCTTAAAGAAGCGGATTTTTTCTTTTTATAATAAGATAAAATAAAAGCAGATTTATAAATATTAAACAAATTATTTATAAATCCACAATATATCAATTATATTATATATTTAACATAAAAAATATTAAATCCACTCCTTATATTTTTTAATATAAATTCTTTTAGCAAATAAAGCAACAATACAATAAAGAATAGGAACAACAATAATAATACTCAAAAATTTAAAAGGAATAGCAACTAGTCCAATCATATTTCCCAAAAAAGTATAAGGAATAACAATAGCAATAATACTCAACAAAATTGAAGAAAAATAAACAACTTTATTAGCATTACTCTGTACAAAAGGAACCTTAGCAGTTCTAATAACATGCATACCAATCAAATTAGAAACTATACCATAAGAAAACCAAACAGTTTGAAAAGTAGCCGCATCTCTAATACCAAAAATAAACCACATAGAAGCAAAAACAATCATATCAAAACAAGAGCTAAGAGGACCCATAAAAAGCATAAAATGTTTCAAACTATTAATATCCCATTTTCTAGGCTTTTTCAAATATTCCTCATCAACATTATCAAAAGGCAAAGTCAATTGACCAAAATCATATAAAAGACTCTGGAATAACAATTGAATAGGTGTTATAGGCAAAAAAGGAAACAAAATACTAGCAATAATAACTGAAGAAACTTCACCAAAATTAAAGCTAACAGCCATTTTAATGTACTTCAATAGATTTGCAAAAGTACGTCTACCTTCACGAACACCATCTAGTAAAACATGCAAATCCTTTTCCAATAAAATAATATCAGCAGATTCCTTAGCAACATCAACAGCAGTATCAACAGAAATACCAACATCAGAATTACTTAAAGAAGGACTATCATTAATACCATCACCCATATAACCTACAACATTTCCATTTTCCTTCAAAAGTCTAACAATTCTAGCCTTTTGAATAGGAGAAAGTTTAGCAAAAATACTTGTTCTTCTCAAAATTCTCAAAACAGCCATATCTGTCAATTTATCTAAATCACTACCTAAAACTATATTTTTAGACTTTATACCAACTTTACTACAAATACACTTAGTAACTTCTGCATTATCACCAGTCAAAACAATAACACGAATACCAGCCTTATTCAACTTTTCAATAGAAGATTTTGCACTTTCTTTAGGAGGATCCAAAAATCCTATAAATCCAATTAAAACCATATTTTTTTCAAGACTAACATCAAAATTCTCAACATTATCAATATCATTTTTTTGGCAAACAGCAATAACACGCAAGCCATCTTCATTCATCTTTTTACTAATACGCTTTATATTATCTTTAATTTCTTTTGTAATAGGATAAACCTGACCTTTATAATCAACAAGAGAACAAATATTTAAAATTTCTTCCACAGCCCCCTTGGTAATCATCTGTTTCTTTTCACCATTTTGCTCAGGATTAGAAACAATAACAGAAAGACGTCTACGAGAAAAATCAAAAGGAATCTCATCAACCTTTTTATATCCACTAGTCACATTAGCCATATCATTTTCTAATCCACGCTTAACAACAGCCTCATCAATATTACCTCTTAATCCAGTTTGAAAATATGAATTCAAAAAAGCATGTTTCAAAACACGTAAATCTTCATCACCTTTTACATCCAAATATTTTTCCAAAACAATTTTATCCTCTGTCAAAGTTCCAGTTTTATCAGTACACAAAATATTCATAGCACCAAAGCTCTGTATAGAATCCAAAGACTTTACAATAGTCTTTTTCTTAGACATTCTTACAGCACCTTTTGAAAGACTAGATGATAAAATAACAGGAAGAAGTAAAGGAGTAATACCTATAGCAATAGCAACAGCAAAAGTAAAAGCTTCAATCAAATCATGTTTCCAAAAATTCAATAAAAACACAATAGGAATTAAAACAATCATAAAACGAATCAACAATTTACTAATACTTTCAATTCCTTTTTGAAAAGAAGTTTTAGGTTTTGCACTAATATTACGAGCAATTTTAGAAAAGTATGTTGAATCAGCAGTTTTAATAACAACACCTTTAGCAACACCACTTATAACACTTGTTCCCATAAAACAAATAGTATCTAAATCTGTAATACTTTCAATATCATCATAAGATATCTCAGAAATAATATTTTTCTTAACAGCATCTGACTCACCTGTTAAAGAAGACTGACCAACATATAAATCCTTTCCTTCAATAATTCTTAAATCAGCAGGAATCATACTACCAGCAGAAAGAGAAACAATATCACCTAAAACAACTTGATTAATAGGAATTTGCAACTCTTTTCCATTTCTTATAACAGTAGTTGATGTAGCAACAAGCTCTTTTAATTTTTCAGCAGCCTTGTTAGAACGAAACTCCTCAATAAAATCTAATAAAGTACTCACTATAACAAGTACTAAAATCACAATAATGTTAGCATAGCTAGGAGTTTCAGGCAAAATAATATCAGTATAAATTAAAACTAAGCTAATACCCATCAAAATACTATTAAAAGGACTAAAAAGACTACCAAAAAAGTAGTTATACCATTTTTTGGGTTTAGCCTGACTAACTTCATTAAGGCCATATTTTTCAAGAGAAGAAGCGGCTTGTTCTTCACTCAGTCCATTCTCACTAATGTGATATTCTTTAAAAAAATCCTCCTTTGATAATGTACATTCTTTTCCATAAAGTTTTTGAATATTCAAATCTTCTTTTGGTTGTGCCAAAATAATCATCTCCGTTTCTTTTGTTTTTTCTTTATGTATTATAGCACAAATATTTATAAAAATTACAAAAACAATAAAAAATGTTAAATTTTTTATATATAACTAAAAAGCAACTATATAGATACAAGAAAAACTTGAATTTATATAGTTGCTTTTTGAAAATAATAAAAAACACTAAGAAGAAATAAGATACTCCAAAATTTGCACAGCATTAGAAGCAGCACCCTTTCTAAGATTATCAGAAACAACCCAAAGATTAAGACCAAACCTAACGCTAAAATCACGACGAATCCTACCAACCAAAACATCATCAGTACCATCAGCCTTAGAAGCAATAGGATAATAATTTTTAGAAGGATCATCAATAACTAAAACACCAGGAGAATTTTGCAACAACTGTTTAACATCAAAAACATCAAAATCCCTTTCAAATTCAACATTAATACACTCAGAATGGCAATTCTTAACAGGAACACGAACAGCAGTAGCAGTAACAGGAAGAAAAGGTTTATTCAAAATTTTTCTAGTCTCATTAATCAACTTATACTCCTCCTTAGTATAGCCATCATCCAAAAAAGAATCAATATGAGGCAAACAATTATTAACAATAGGATAAGGAAATTTTTTAGTAGGCTCACCCTTCAAACCATTTTCCAAATCCAACACACCCTGTCTACCAGCACCAGAAACAGCCTGATATGTAGAATAAACAACACGCTTAATACCATATTTTAGATCAAGAGGCTTCAAAGCAACAACAGCCTGAATAGTAGAGCAATTAGGATTAGCAATAATACCAACATTTTCCCTAATTTTTTCAGGATTAACTTCAGGAACTACAAGAGGAACATCTTTATTCATACGAAAAACACTACTATTATCAATCACAACACAACCCTTAGAAACAGCAATAGGAGCAAACTTTTTAGAAACATCACCACCAGCACAAAAAATAGCAAAATCAAAATGATAATCAAAAGAAGTTTCTGTCAACTCACAAATTATATAATTCTGACCTAAAAAAGAAAGTCTAGAACCAGCAGACTTACTAGAAGAAAACAAAGTATACTCACAATTACTAAAATTTTTTTCCTCCAAAACTTTTAAAACAGTTCTACCAACAATACCAGTACTACCAACAACAGCAACTTTAAACTTATTATTAGACATAAAACCAATCCTTCCTTATTATACTAAAAGACATATAGACTAAAAAATCTAAAACTTAAAAAGTAAAAAATATAAACAAAAAAATAAATATTTATAAATAATATTCGTAAAAAATAATAATGTTACAAAAAAAGTCATTCGAAAAATGTGCAAAATAACCACAAAAGTCCTTTGAAAAATGTGAGGCTTCACACAAAACTCCTTTGACTTTTGTGCATAAATATATAATCACAAAAATAAAGATTTTATATATAGATACAAGTTAAATAATTTAAAACATAGAAAAAATATTAAGAAAAAGTTAAAATAAACAAAATTTCCATGAAATAGTTGCATAAATTTGACAAACATAGTATAATAAAAAAAGAGTAAAATAAGATATAAATAAGAGAAAAAAAGGCAAACAAGTAAAAATTGTAAAGCCTTAAGAAAGGAATGTGAAAAAAGATGGAGTATCTATATATACTTAGAGAAGCATTAGTTTGGATAGTAACTATATTTTGGTTATATCAATTATTAATCAGTTTATGTTCTCTTATAAAAATAAAAGATAAACCACTAAAAGTAAAAAAAGACCACAAATTTATGGCAATAATACCAGCACACAACGAAGAAGCGGTAGTAGGAAATTTAATAGAAAGTCTAAAAAATCAAAATTACAATAAAGACTTATATGATATATATGTAATAGCAGACAACTGCACAGACAACACAGCAAGAGTAGCAAAAAAAGCAGGAGCAATAGTATATGAAAGATTTGACAACACCAAAAAAACAAAAGGATATGCATTAGACTGGTTTTTACAACAAAAAATCCAAGAAAATGCAGACTATGACGCAGTATGTATATTTGACGCAGACAATATAGTAGACAAAAACTTCATAAAAAATATGAATAAAAAACTATGCCAAGGAGAAGATGTAGTACAAGGATACAGAGATATAAAAAATCCAACAGACAGCTGGGTAACAGCAGGATACGCAATATTCTATTGGACAATGCACAGATTTTATCATTTAGCAAGATATAATATAGGTTTATCACCACTACTAAACGGAACAGGATTCATGGTAAGATTTGATATATTAAAACCAAATGGATGGAAAACAGTAACACTAACAGAAGATATAGAATTTTCTTTACAAAGAATAATAAAAGGAAAAAGACTAGGATGGGCAACAGATGCAATAGTATATGACGAACAACCAGTAGGATTCAAACAAAGCTGGTCACAAAGAAGCAGATGGACAGTAGGACACATGCAATGTATACAAGAATATACAAAAAAATTAGCAGTAGCAGTAAAAGAAAACAAATCATTAGTAAATATAGACGGATTCTTATATATAATAGGAAGCATACCAGTATTTATCATAACACTAATATTATTAGCAACAAATTTTATAATGTATGCAGCAAACGGAGTAACACAAACAGAACTAATATTTAATATATTAAGATATATAGTACCAACATTCATATTACCAATATTTACAGGAATGTTTGTAATGTGGTTAGACAAAAGACCAATAAAACCAATGCTAAAAGGACTATTATGTTATCCGCTATTTATGGGATCATGGTTATTAATAAACTTCAAATGCTTATTCAAAAGAGATCTAACATGGGAAAAAATAAACCATGTACGCAATATAAAAATAGGAGAAGTATCTCAAACAGAACAAGTAGAAACAGAAAAAGAATTGATATAACTATCAATTCTTTTATAAAATAGAAAACAAAATATAATTTTTATAAAACATAAAATAAATGTATAAAATTAATATTCAATATATAAAGAAAAAAGGAATGTGAAAAAAATGAAAGACAAATTAAAAAAAATAAAAATAAAACATATACATATAGCAATAATAATAATAGGAATAATATTCATAAGCATACCAGCAATTCATGCAAACTTATGGTTTGACGAAAGCTACTCTGTAGCAATATCAAACAACCACACATTTAGTGAAATATGGTCAATAGGAGGACATGATGTACACCCAGTATTCTATTATTGGATGTTAAAAATTGTATCAATAATATTTGGAAATAGCATAATAAGTTATAGAATATTTTCAGTAATATCAATAGCATTACTAGGAATATTAGGATACACACATATAAGAAAAGACTTTGGAGAAAAAGCAGGAGCAATATTCTCACTATTAACATACACACTACCAGCAAATATAGTATATGCAAGTGAAATACGTATGTATGGATGGGCAATGCTATTTGTAATGATTATGGCAATATATGCATACAGAATATATTCAAACAAAAAAGTTTTAAAAGAAAATAAACTAGAAAAAAAAGACATAAAAAATTGGGCTATATTTGGAACATTTAGTCTAATATCAGCATACACACACTATTATGGACTAATGGCAGCAGGAATAACAAATATAATATTATTTATATGGATATTAAAAGATTCAATAAAACAAAAAAAATTCACTATAAACTTAAAAGCATTTACAATACAAGCAGTAATTGAAATTATATTATACATACCATGGGTACTATCACTACTATTACAAATGTCACAAGTATCAAACGGATTCTGGATTGGAGTAAAATTTCCAGACACGCTAATAGAAATGTTTACATTTCAATTTACAGGAAACTTAGAAGGTACACACCATATAAATAATTGGATAGCAGGAATATATGGAATAATATTCTGTATATACATTATATATTGTGTAATAAAGAACAAAAAGGCAACAAACAAACAAAAATTAGAACCAGCAAAATTATCAATAATAATATATGGATTAGTAATACTAGGAGCCATAGCAGTATCAATAGTTATACAAAGACCAATAATTTATGCAAGATATTTATTAGTTATAACAGGTTTACTAATATTTACTTATGCATATATAATGGCAAAAATAGGAAGCAAAAAAGGAAATATAGCAATAATAATATTAACAACAATAATAGCAACAACTGTAAACATAAACTTAGCACAAATAAACTATGACAAATCAAACCAAGAACCAATAAAATATCTACAAGAAAATATACAAGAAGGAGACATAATGGTATATGGAAACGAAGGAAGTGGATTTGTAATATCAGCAGTTTTCCCAGAATACATGCAATACTTTTATGACCAACAACATTGGGGAGTAGAAGAAGCATATAAAGCGTATGGACCAAATATGCAAACAGTATATGACCTAAGTTTCTTAGAAAACTACAAAGGCAGAATATGGTTTATAAATGCAGGAGAATATTTTTTACTAGAAGAAGCACAATCAAAATATGAAGGAATAAAAGTCATAAAACAAGCAAAATTTGATGTAAAATACCAAAAATACAGATACAGTTTCGCACTAGTAGAAAAAGAATAAAAAAGCTAAAAGCAATTACAACCAACAAATAAAAATATAAATAACAAAAATGAAGAAAAAAATACAAATAAAAAAATAAAAAAGTATTCAAAATAAAATAAAGAAAGGAGAGTATGATATATTTTAAGAAATTACATATATCATACAAAGAAGAATATGGAAAATAACGAAAACCAACAAACAAATCAAGAATTTCAAAATAATCAAAAAGAACAAGTAAACCAACAAGCACAACAAAACAACCAAAAAGTAAGAACAGCAGAAGTAGTACAAACAAATGAAAAAGAAAAGAAATATAATGGAGTAGCAATAGCAAGTTTTATATGTGGACTAGTAGGACTAGCAGAATACCATTTTCCATCTGGGGTAGCAGCAATAGTAACAGGAATAATAGGACTAGTAAAATTTAATGAGCAAAAAGAAAAAGGAAAATGGATGGCAATAACAGGAATAATACTAGGAGTATTAGATATATTATGGAGTATAATAATATTATTAATAGCGTTAGGAATATTTGTAACAGCAATTGGAACAACAGTATATTAGGAGTTGAAAAAATTGAAAGAATTAAAAAAATTCATAATATTTATAGCAAGTATAGGATTCATAGCAATAATGATAGCAATATACTTTCTATTTATAAATGATGAATCACAAGTACCAAAAAATGTTCAAGAAAGAGACAATGTATATATAAAAGAATACGGAAACAGAAAAGTATTCGCAATAGACCCAGCAGAAAAAAACGAAAACAATAAATACATACTATACTTCCATGGAGGAGCATATATGGGAGGACTAGAAAACTATCACTGGAACTTTATAGAAAAACTAAGCAAAGAAACAGGATATGGAATAATAATACCAGACTACCCATTAGCTCCCAAATATACTTATAAAGATGTATTTGAAATGATAGAACCACTATATACAGATATGATAAAAGAAATACAGCCACAAAACCTAATAATGATGGGAGACTCAGCAGGAGGAGGACTAGCATTAGCATTAGAAGAAAAACTAGGAGAAGAAAATATAGAAGTACCAGAAAAATTAATATTAATATCTCCATGGTTAGACACAAGAATGACAAATCCAAAAATTGATGAAATACAACCAAACGACAAAGACCTAAACAAAGAAAAACTAAAAATAGCAGGAATAGCGTATGCAGGAGAAAAAGACTGTAATAGTTACTTAGTAAACCCAATAGAAGGACAAAAAACAAAATTAAAAAATGTAACAATATACACAGGAACTTATGATATTTTAAATCCAGACACAAAAGAATTTGCAGAACAAGCAAAAACAGAAAATGTAAATATAACAGTAAAAGAATATGAAAAAGCAAGCCATATATGGATATTAAGAAGCGAAGACGAATTAGCAACAAGTGCATATAAAAGCCTTATAGAAGATTTAAAAAATAACACAGTAGAATAAAAACAACAAAGCAAAGAGAGTGAGAAGAATAAAAGGAATAGGAATATGACAAAGTGACTTTAAAATATTAATAATAAAAAACAACTATTATTAAAACAAAACACATAAAAGATGTTATAGATAATGAATCATCAGTAGTACTAATAACAAGACCAAGAAGATTTAGAAAAACATTAAATATGAGTATTTTAAGATACTATTTTGACTGCACACAAAAAGATAATAAAGAGTTGTTTAAAGGATTAAAATAATTATAAAAGGTACCTTTGGAGACAGACTCAAAAAACACCATAAAATAAAGAGATATAAAAAATACCTAACTGAGAAAACAAATAACAAAAAAAGTTTTCAGTTAGGTATTTTTTACACACTACTAACAAAACTTTTTTATTAATCTTTGCTAAAAATATAAGTAAAAAACAACTAAAACTAAAAATACACATTTACAGAAAAAAAGCCTGTAAATGTGCATTTTTAGTTTGTTCTTTTAACCTATATTATATGATAAAATATGAACATTAAAAGGTATAAAAAACAAAATAAAAAACAAAAACACCTTAAAATTTACGCAAAAAAAATATTTATTTAAGTAATAAACTTAAATAAAATAATATACTTAAATATATACCATATACCAATAAAAAATGCAATATAGGTAGAAAAAAATTTTTAAAAAAATTAGGTATAAAAAACATGAAAAAGGTTAATACTGTAAGTAAAAACAAAATTTACCATTTTTATTAAGTTTATTACTTAATAAAAAAATAAAACAAAAATGGGGGAAAAGAAAAATGAATCAAATAAAAAATGTAGAAACAAAGCACACATTTACAAAAAGAGGTAAAAAAGAAACAGGAATCACAATAGTAACCCTAGTAATAACAATAATAGTATTACTAATACTATCAGGAATAACCATAACAGCACTAAGTGGAGACAATGGAATA
>MNRQ01000012.1 GCA_001916035.1 Clostridium sp. 27_14
ATATAGGTGCTCAAAGTATTTATTTTAAATAATTTGTGACAAATGATTGACTAACCTACAATCATGTTAATGAATTTTTTTGTACTAAGGTTGACAAAGTTTGACATAGGATATATAATTTTTTTGAAAATTAAGCATAAAGATATATAGAGTATTCAATTAGAGGAAGGAAGTATTTTTGATGAATTTATTACAAAAAACTATAAAGCATTTTTGTCTAATAACACGACATAAATGGGTCGTTTTTAAATTGTGTTGTAAAGTAGGAGAAGTAAAAAGAGGATTATTACATGATTTATCAAAATATTCGTGGACGGAATTTTCTGAGAGTGTAAAATATTATAATGGAACTCGTTCACCAATAAGGGAATGTAAAGAAAAAAATGGATATTCAAAAGCATGGTTACATCATAAAGGTAGAAATAAACATCATACAGAATATTGGTATGATACTAATGCACCAGAGCCAACACCAATAATGCCTTATGAATATGTTGCAGAAATGTTATGTGATAAAATGGCAGCTGGAATTATATATCAGGGAAAAAAATGGACAAAAGAATATGAACTTAGTTATTGGTTAAAAGAAAAAGATAAAGTTTTAGTTAATCCAAAAATAAAAGATTTAGTAACAGAGTGTATGACTCAAGTTGCAGAAAAAGGGATTAATGCTGTATATACAAAGAAAAATTTTAAAGAATTATATAAGAAATATTGTAGTTAGAAAAAAATATTACTTTTAAACATTGACAAAATAGAAAAATACTAGTATAATTTTAAAGTGCACAATTTGAGGGATCATGTTTAAAGTTATCAATTTGTGTATGTAAAAATAGATAAACAAAATAAGATATATACATATCTATTAAGGAGGGATTTTAATGGCACAACCAAAAAGAAGATGGTCAAAAGCAAGAACACATGCTAAAAGATCAACATGGAAAAAAGAACAACCAACATTTTCAACATGCCCACATTGTCATGAACCAGTATTACCACACAGAGTTTGTGGAAATTGCGGATATTATGATGGAAAACAAGTTATTGCAAAAAAAGAATCTGAAAATGCATAATTATTAAAAGAAGGGACTATTTTATGTAGTCTTTTTTTGTTATAGGAAAGTTCGATGAACTTTCCTATAATAAAAAATAACAATGCACAGAAAATTTATTTTATAAATTTTCGCGCACGAACAAATAAGCGGACTTTAAAATGTTATGAATAAGTGCAAATGCTATTAATGTCCGCTTTTGTTCTATTATGGGAAGGTCTTCGAACTTCCTATAAAAAAGTTTAAAAAAATATAATTTTTTATTGAAATAAAATTAAAAATATGTTAATACCATATTATGGTAACTAATTAAAAGTCTCAATAAGATTATATGGAGGAAAAGATATGCAGAAAAAGTATGCAGCATTACCAAAAAACATTCGAAGAATGATTGCAGGAGTGGCTATGAAACATAAAATTGAATATAGTGACGACAAGGTAAACGAGGAGATAATTATCTTTGGAGAGCCAGAAAAGGTAAAAGAAGTTGCGGAATATATTAAGAATGCATATGGAATAATCGGATAATTTTAATAACCGATTGAGAGGGTCATTAGAAAGCTAAAAGAGCAATCTAATGACCTTTTAAAATTTTTAAAAAAGTATTGCTAAATTTGAATTTTAGTGATATATTAAACAAGTAAAAAACGAATAAAAGATAAAATAAAAACAAGGAGGAAAAAATCCAAATGAAATTATTTAAAACTTACAGCGAAAAAGAAGTAAAAAGAGTAATGCCAATCGTAAAACAAATAAACGATTTGGAAGGAGAAGTGTCAAAATTATCTGACAGTGAATTGAGAGGAAAAACAGATTACTTTAAAAAATTATTAAATGAAGGAAAAACATTAAATGATATTCTACCAGAAGCATTTGCAGTAGTTAGAGAAGCATCAAAAAGAACTTTAGGATTAAGACATTTTGATGTGCAATTAATAGGTGGTATTATATTACATCAAGGAAGAATAGCAGAAATGAAAACAGGTGAAGGAAAAACATTGGTAGCAACACTTCCTGTATACTTAAATGCACTAGAAGGAAAAGGCGTACATGTAATTACAGTAAATGATTACTTAGCAAAAAGAGATAGTGAATGGATGGGAAAACTATATAAATTTTTAGGACTTTCAGTAGGACTAGTTATAAATGGAATGGATCCAGATCAAAAACAAAAAGCATATAATGCAGATATAACTTATGGAACAAATAATGAATTTGGATTTGATTACTTAAGAGATAATATGGTAATTTATAAAGAACAATTGGTACAACGTGATTTACATTATGCTATAGTTGACGAGATTGATAGTATTTTAATAGATGAAGCACGTACACCATTAATTATTTCAGGAAGAGCAAATGAATCATCAGATTTATACAAAAAAGCAGATGATTTTGTAAAAAGACTAGAACCTAAAGTTATAGTTGAAGAAGATGTAAAAGATTATGACCAAGCAGAAGATAATGAAAAATATGATTATATAGTAGATTTAAAAGCAAAATCAGCTTCATTAACACAAAAGGGAATTAAAAAAGCTGAAGAATTTTTTAAATTAGAGAATTTTAATGATTTGGAAAATTCAACATTAGTGCATCATGTAAATCAAGCGTTACGTGCACATGGTGTAATGAAAAAAGATATAGATTATATAGTAAAAAATGGTGAAGTTCTTATTGTAGATGAATTTACAGGTCGTATTATGTATGGAAGAAGATATAACAATGGTTTACATCAAGCAATAGAAGCAAAAGAACATGTAAAAATAGCAGATGAATCAAAAACATTAGCAACAATAACATTCCAAAACTATTTTAGAATGTATGATAAATTATCTGGTATGACTGGTACGGCTATGAACGGCTATGACAGAAGAAGCTGAATTTGAAGAAATCTATAATTTAGATGTAGTATCAATACCAACTAATAAACCAATGATACGTAATGATGAAAATGATGTAATATATAAAACAGAAAAAGCTAAATTTAATGCGGTTGTAGAAAGTGTAAAACAAAGTTATGCAAAAGGACAACCTGTATTGATAGGTACTGTATCAATAGATAAATCAGAGAAATTAAGCAAATTATTACAAAAAGAAAGAATTCCACATGAAGTATTAAATGCTAAATCTCATGAAAAAGAAGCTATGATAGTAGCACAAGCTGGTAAATTTGGAGCAGTTACAATAGCAACAAACATGGCAGGACGTGGTACAGATATTATGCTTGGTGGAAATAGTGAATATTTGGCAAAAGAAGAAATGATAAAAAATAGAGTGCCAGAAAACTTAGTAGAAGAAGCAAATACATACTATGAAACAGATAATCAAGAAATATTAAGAGCAAGAAAACAATTTAAAGAATTAGTAGAGAAATATGATGAAAAAATAAAAGAAGAAAAAGAAAAAGTATTAGCAGCTGGCGGATTAAAAATAATAGGAACAGAAAGACACGAGTCAAGAAGAATTGACAACCAATTAAGAGGACGTAGTGGACGTCAAGGAGATCCAGGAGAATCTAAATTCTATATAGCACTAGAAGATGATTTAATGAAAATCTTTGGTGGAGATACAATAACAAAAGTATATAATACATTAGGTGCAGATGAAAGTATGCCAATAGAATCAAGAATAATTTCAAAGGCTGTTGAAAATGCACAAAAGAAAGTAGAAGGAAGAAACTTTGCTATACGTAAAAATGTATTAAAATATGATGATGTAAATAATGTTCAAAGGGAAATTATTTATAAACAAAGACGTGAAGTTCTTGATGGTGAAAATTTAAAAGATAACATGGTAAATATGATAAATAGTGTTGCAGATGAAACAGTAGCTCCATATATAGATGTAGAGAAAAATGTAATTGATGTAGAGCCATTAGATAATGAAATTCAAACAAATTTTGGTATTTTCATGAGAGAATATTTAAAAGAAAATGAAAAAGAACCAGAAAAAGTCAAGGAAGAATTAAAGAAACAAGCTATTGAACGTTATGAACAAAAAGAAAAAGATGTTGGAGACCAAATGAGAGAACTTGAAAGAGTTATATTACTAAAAGTTGTTGATGAAAAATGGATGAATCATATTGATGGCATGGAAGAATTAAAAGATGGTATTGGATTACGTGCTTATGGTCAACAAGATCCAGTTGTAAAATATAGAATGGAAGGTATGGATATGTTTGAAGAGATGATATCAAATATTAAATTTGATGTTGTTAAAATCTTAATGCATATTAGATCTTCTCAAGGTGAAGTTAAACGTCAAGAGGCAGCAAAAATTACAGGTGCAGCTTTAGAGGCTATTAATAGTGTTGATGGTGGAGAAAAGATGAATGTTAAAGAAAATCAAACTGTTAGAAATGAAGGCCCAAAAGTTGGTAGAAACGATCCTTGTCCTTGTGGAAGTGGAAAGAAATACAAGAACTGTTGTGGAAAAAACGCATAATATCAATACTTTCAGACGTGGCAAAAAATACTGCAGTAAGAAAGGCAATCCTTGCACATCATAACTGTACATTAGAAATGGCAAGAAATATGTTTGAGTAAGAAAATACCACACCAACGTCAATTATTTTGAAATGGTGTGGTATTTCATATTTGTTTGGAGTATAGTTGAAAATGTAATAAAAGAATTAAAACCAAAAAACTTTAGAGTAAGTTTATTTCCGAGAAATCGCAGGAATAAAAACTAAAATTTATGCATAAAATATTTGATATACAATTTGATGTGAGGTAAAATATTTTTAGTAAGACCTAGGTAATGTAGCTAAATGCTAAGCGTATGTTAAGTACGCTGCCACCTAGGCATTTTTTATATTATAGGGAAGTTCGGAGAACTTCCCTATAATATAAAAAATAACAATGCACAGAAACTTGATGTTTGTCATCTAATAAATAAAAAAATGTCAGCAAGATAAAATTTTTTGAAAATGGAGATGAAATTTTGAATAAACAAGAAGTATATGAATTTATAAAGAACAAAGGTATATGGCATGAAATAACAGAACATAAAGCAGTTTTTAGTATGGAAGAATTATCTGAAGTAGAAATACCTTACCCAAAATATGATGCTAAAAATTTATTTGTTCGTGATGATAAGAAAAGAAATTATTATCTTATAACAGTAAAAGGAAACAAAAGAGTTGACTTAAAGGAATTTAAAACTAAGAATAATACAAGACGTTTAAGTTTTGCATCAAAACAAGATTTGATGGATATTATTGGAGTGGCTGCTGGTTCAGTAACACCATTAGCTTTATTAAATGATAAAGATTTGAAAGTAGTATTCTATTTGGATAAAGACTTTCTTAATGATAAACGAATAATTGGAATTCATCCAAATGATAATACAGCAACAGTATGGCTAAAAATAGAGGATTTAATTGATATTATAAAAGAACACGGAAATCAAGTAAATATTATAGAGTAATAATTATCTTGATAATTATTATGAAATGGAGAAATATAATTTTTGTTTGATTTTGATGGAACAATTGTCACAGAGGATATTTTAGATGTAGTATGTGATATTGTGGAAAAAAAAGAGGAATCAAGATTAATTAATGAAAAAGTTAGAAGAGGAGAACTAAGAGGATTAGAGCCCTTATGTGATAGAATTAATTTTCTAAAAGGTGTTTCTTATAAAAAGATAAATGAAAAATTGAGTAAAGAAACATATTTGAGAAAAGGTACTATTGAATTATTTGATTATTTGAAGAAAAACAATTTTATAATAATACTTTGTTCCGGAAATATTGTACCAGTATTAAAATTTTATCAAGAATTATTAAACATAGACTATATATTTGGAACTAATCCAAAAATGAATGGCGAATTAATAAAATGAATAGATATATCTGATTTTTCTAGTAAAGATTTTAAATATGATGCTTGTTTAAATATTATTTAAAAATTAAATGTAGATAAATCGAATATTTATGCTATAGGAGATTCTATAGTAGATAAAAAGATGTTATCTTTGGCAGGACATAAGTTTGCAGTTAATCCAAAAGGTGGATTAGAAAAATTTGTGGATATTGTTATTAAAGATGATCTAAGTAATATTATTAAATGCATATAATTTTAATGTATCTAAGATGATAAAAAGAAAAATTAATTTAAAGGAAGAATAAATTTGAATATTTAACCTTGCATAATATAAGAGGAATGCAAAAAACTTTCTAGTTTTGTAATCAAAACTAGAAAGTTTTTTTGTAACTTAATAAAGTTACTTAAGTTTGTTACATTATAATTCAGGGAGTTCTAATTTGTAAAAATAATCTTCAAAACAAATTCCCTCACATTTAACTCTTGAAGATGATATAGTAATACTTGTAGAACTGATTTCTTTTGCTAAGGTATACATTTGAAAAGTTTTACCGTAGTCAGTCCAACTAACGGGTTCAACATTTTGAAACCAGTTGGGCTTATGAAGCCATAAACCATTAGGTGTTTTACATATAAAATGCAAGTGATGGTCATTTTTGTTGTAAATAGGATGAAAGTTTGTAATAGCAAAATAAAAGTTGCCATCATTTTCATTGATACTTTTAAAAGATACACGTGTACATGTTTGGCCGAGAGCTTTACTATCCAAAACTAAGTATGGATGGACTAAATTCGGTTTGTATTCATTTTTTATACATTTATTAGTTCCATACATTAAGTTATAAATTTTGCCAGGTGTATAAATTTCATGCTTTGAATCTGGATATGTCAAACCTCTTGCGAAAGCATAACAGTTTATATCTTTTGCATGTATCCATTTTTGAATATCATCTTCATCAAAAAATGAATCAGAAACTAGTTTAGCAATATTTTTTTCAAATAACCGCTGTTTTTTTACTTGTAACATAATAAAAATACCTCCTTGAGTATATGTAATATACTTTATTATACACCTTAAAATACATTATGTAAATAGTACAACAACGTATTTTGTAATAATATTTATGTTTTTTATAAAAAATGTGAAAAATAGAGCTGATTCACAAAATAATTTTAAAAATAGGGATTGAATTTCTAAAATAATTATTATATACTTGATGAAAAGAGGTGAAAGAACTAATGAAAAATAAATTAAAAGAAGCTAAAATTACTTTATTAGATAAAATAAAATGGAAAATAAAGTATAGAGAATTAAATTCAATATTAGGAAAAGATACATCTTTGACAAGAGGAATATTAAAAAACAAGATAATTGAAGGTGAATACAATAAAAATAAAGAAGAAATAATAAATACTTTGAAAAAAATAGAGGAGCAAATTCCAGATAAAGCAAATGATGTAGCAAATATTATAACACAAACTTTATATAATGATTACATGAGAAATGCATTATTTTTTAGTGATGAGAATAGTGCAAATATTTTAGAAGTGCTACATAATTTAGAGTTTATGTTGAGCTTAAAAAAAGGTGGGCTAAGTAGCAGTGAGAACCTTGATTTAAGGAATGTAATGACAGATATATATATCTGCTAAAAAAATTATATTTAATCAACTAAATGTGGAAGATTGTAAAAATAAATATTTTAAACATGATGTAATACCACTTTTTGAATATAGTGAAAAAACATTAAAAAAATATCCAATTGAGATTTTAAAAAAATTAAGTTTTATGTCAGAGGAAGACTTTAATTTATTGAATGAAATGCAAATAAATAATGTTATAAAAGCAAATACTCAAAATATAGATAACTCAGTAATATATAATTATATACAAGTATGCGAGAAAAATAGAATAACATTTGACGGTACAGAAATAGTTAATTTTTTGGGAGATAATATAGAATATAGTGATTTTTTTGCAAAATATATTGAGAAATATAAAGGATTTCCATCTGTTGATACGATACACGAATTATTTGACCAAACTAGAAACATGACAGATAAAAGTGTTATGTTAAATTTACTTATGGATGAAAGTTATTATAGAGAATTAAGAAATAAATTTATTGATTTTGAAATAGAAGAAGAATTAGCTAAAGGAATAAATTACGGAACAAAAGATCATCTGAAAGACTTAATTAGTAAAAAGTATTTTAATATTGAATATTCAGATATAGCAAGCATTATAGAAGTTGGAAAGCAGGAAATATTTTCTGAAAATACACAAAAGATTATGAAATATGTAAATAAGATTCAAAAAATTGATGATATAGGAGAATTAATCAGAATTAATAAAGAAATTGCTAAAAGAGATATAAATATTGATATTGGAAAAACATTTGATGAAATATATGAATATTATGCTAGAGAAAAATTAGATGGATGTTTTAATCCTAAAGAATTTACAGGTGAAAAACAAAAAATTTTGTATAAAGGGAAAGAGGTAGAAATTTTAAAATTACAAGGAGAAGATTATAGAGGAAATGTTCATGTTTTGGGTGCAAGAGCTCCAGGGGCTAAAAATTTAACGGAGGCTGAAATAGAAAATAAAGCTAGATATGATAATCCATTATTATTTTCAACGTTGGAAGGATATTCCAGTAATTTATCTTTATCTACTGAAAGAGATGATGCGATGGCATTTTTCGCATGTGATCGAAGTAGTCTTATTTTAGGTTTTTCAGAGATAAAACCACAAAATGTATTAGGATATCATGGTGGGGATGGAGCAACTTCGACAGGACAGACAAATTATAATAAATCAATTGCAGAGGTAAAGGAAGATATAAATTTTAATGATAGAACAAGATATGATGAATTACTTGTTAGTAGATATGAAGATACTAGCAAACTTAAGGAATATAGAAAAAATGAAAAAAGAGTTTTACCAAGTTATATACTTGTTTTTAAAGGTGATGCGGATAGAACGCATATAAACTACAATAATTTAGATGATGTATATACGAAGAGAATATTGGAATATGCAATTACATATAATATACCTATAGTTGAAATGGATACGGAGAAATATTTAGAAAAATATCAAGGCAAATATGAAAGTGCCTTTGAAAAAATGAGATTGGGTAAAGAAAAATTTGAAATGAAGGATTTTGAGGCTTTGGCAAGGTATAGTAGGATGAAAAGATTTTATGATGGATATGGTATTAATATAAGTGATAAAGACGTATTTTTAGAAATAATTGATAGTTTGAATGTTACAAAAGAAAATGAAAAAACTATAAAACAAATTATAGAAAGATTTAACTATCAGGGATTACAAGATTATACATATTTAACAGAAGAACTTCGAGAAAAAGCAATGGAAAAAATAAAACTATTAAAAGAAAGGTTACAAATTACAAAAAATGAAGAAATAACAATAAATAATAGTGATAGTCAACAAAGTTTGTAAAAAGTATAATAGTAAATAGATTTTTTGATTTAGAGATGAAGCATAAGCTTATAGAAAAGCATAAGCTTCACCTTTTTGATATTATAGAACAGTTTGAATATATGTTTTTTCCTGGAGGGAATATTATGAGAGAAAATGAGATTAGAGTTATAATAAAATCAAACAATGTAATTTTAGAATTTCCAAAATGTGAAATATTAACATCAGCATTTATTGGAAAAAATGGATATACAAAAAATAAAGAAGAAGGAGATGGTTGTACACCAATTGGTAAGTTTTCTTTAGGTTTAATGCTAGGAACACATAGTAATATATTAAATGAAAAATATAATTATATAAAAATAAATAATAATATGTATTGGATTGATGACAGTAATTCGAAGTATTATAATAGATTGGTAGATGTAACTAAAGTAAAAAGAGATTGGAATAGTGCGGAACATTTAGCAGATTATCCGGTTCAGTATGAATATTTGATAGAAATTAAAATTAATGAATTAAATAATCCTAATAAAGGAAGTGCAATTTTTTTGCATTGCAGTAATGGAGAATCAACACAGGGGTGTATAGCAATAAATAATAAAGTTATGAAGAAAATAGTGGAAAACATAAATGAAAATACAAAAATAAATATAATTTTGCAAAATAAATGAACCTAAAGATAAATTTAATAGTCTAACAAATGAAAGGGGAAAAATAAAAAAATGAAAAGTAGTAAAAAAGAGTTAAAAAAAAGAGAAAAACAAAAATTTACTGAACTTATTGAAAGTAATAAGCTAAGATTTTATAAAACAGCTAAAGCAATATTAAAAAATGATGATGATGTTTATGATGCACTTCAAGAAGCATTAATTAGTATGTATGAAAATTATGGACAACTAAAAAAGGAAGAATATTTTTCAACATGGGCAACAAGAATTATAATAAATAAATGTTATGATTTATTAAGAAAAAATAAAAAAGATATAGTTTCTATTGATGATGAGTTTGAAAACAATATAAAATTAGCACAATATGATATTTATAGTGTAGATGAATATGGAATTATGGAAGCTATAAGCAAAATGAAAGAAGATTTTAGATTGATTATTATTTTATATTATTATGATGAATATTCAATAAAAGAAATTGCACAAATTTTAGAAATTCCAGAAGGAACAGCAAAATCTAGACTTTTTAAAGCAAGAGAAAATTTAAAGACAAATTTAGGAAAGGAGGGAAAATAAAATGAATGATGAAAATTTTGATAAAATTGTAAGAGAAAAAATAAAGAAGAATGTAGATATGCCTGAAAAAATAAATCAACTCTTTTTGAAATTTGAAAAGGAGGTAGTAAATATGGAAGATTATAATGAAGTAAATAAAAAAATGAAATTAAGTAATTATGTAAGAAGAGGAATAGCAGTAATTAGCTCTGGATTAGTAATATTTTTTGGCGGATGTGTATATGCACATGTAAATGGAACAGAAACAATTATTTCGCCTTTATTGAGAAATTTAGGAATAAATAGTAAATATGTTGAAAATGCGACACAGATTGGTAGTGAAGTAACAAAAAATCAAGTAAAAGTTAAAATGTTGGATGCAGCAATAGATGATGTGACACTTATAGTTGGATATCAAATAGATATTGAAAATAATAATCCAGATGCATGGATTGAAATTAATGGTGAATACAAAATAAATGATGTAAATGTAAAACCAAATAATACTTCTATAGATAGAATATCAGATACAACTTATGTTTATTATCAAATATATGATACAAATGAATTAAAATTGGATGAAGCTAAAAGTATAAAAATGAATGCAAAAATTACTGAAATAAAAGAATATACAGAAAGTGAAAAGTTAGATTCTGCTTATGCAGAATATGGAAAAACTTATGAAGATGGATGGAATTTTGAAGAAAATATAACTTTGAAAAAATTAGAGGATTCTAAAATATATGAGTTTAAAGATACGCCAAAAGCTGAAATATTTGATAATGTGAATGTATTTGTTACAGAATTTGTAGAAGGTTCTTATGCAAATATTTTAAAAATAAAAACAGATAAGACAGGTTATGATGAGGATGTATTTGAAAAATATTATAAAATTTTAGATGATAAAAATCAAGAGATTACAACATTTGCGGAGAATAGAGTATATGATGATGTAAAATATAATGATAGAATAATTAGTGAAAAAATAACAAGAAATTCTAAGTTAACAATAGAGGTATATGTAAGAGCTGGAGAACAAGAAAATTTTAAAAAAGTTGTATCTATTCCAGTAGATATATCTGAGGCAACTGAAAAAAATCAAAATAATTCTGTAAATGTCTTTAATGCAGGTGAAAAAAATGGAACTATTATTGAAAATGTTGAACAAAATTTAGGATTAAAGCAATATGAGAATAATGAGTACAAGTTTAAATATAATGAAAATTGGAATGTAATTCCGAAATTGACAACAGATAGAGTTGGACCTAATAGTGTATATTTAGGAGCTCTTGAATTAGAAATTCCATCTACAACAAATTCTGAAAATACATCTTCTATATATGTAAAAGTTAAAGATAATAATAGTACACTAGAAAAGTATATAGAACAAGTTAAGAAAGATGCAGAAAATGAATATTTTGATAAAAAAGCAGAATCAGAAATTAATTTAAAAAATCAAAAAGCATATCAAATAACTTTTGAAACTACAGATGGTGATAGTACTTATATTATGCAAGATGTATTTACAATTATAAATGGAAAAGTTTATAAGGTAACATTTTTTGGATCAGACAAAGAATATAATAATTTGAAAAATAATATTAATGAATTTTTAAATAGTTTTGAAATAAAATAATATAGTATAGTATTTGATTTAAAATGAATAATTGAAAGATATTTATATAGAGAGTTAAAAAGTTTTTTAATAGAGTTATTAATTTTGAAGTTGCTCTGATTTATTAAATTAATAAATCAGAGTAACTTTCGCATGCGAACAAATACGCGGACTTTAAAATTTTCTAAATGGTGCAAATATTATTAATGTCCGCTTTTGTTCGTTATTGTTTTCTTAATTTGGCAACAAAAAAGCCCTCATAAAGTTCAGATGGAGCTATACATAGAGTTCCTGAAATAGAAGTTGGTAATATAGGTATTTCAGAAAATGAAGATGTGTTTATAGGAATAACTTCAATTTGATTTGAATTTATAAATTTTTGAATAATATTTTCATTTTCAATAGATAATATAGAACAAGTAGAATATACCATTTCATGACCTGTTTTTAGTAATTTTATAGCTTTTGATAAAAGCTGGGTTTGAAATTTTGTAGAACGATTAACAAGATCTTTAGTGAAATGTTTTTCTAAATTGCAATCAGCTAATGAAATAGTTCCACTACCACTACAAGGAGCATCTAATAAAATTTTATCAAAAGAGAAAAAATTATCTAAATTTCTTGCATCTGTAAGCATTACGTTGACTTTGTTTGCACCTTGTTTATTAATGTTATATTTTAATCTTTCAGCTCTTATTTTGTTTTTTTCACAAGCAGTTATAAATGATTTATTGTTTGAAAGTGCAAGCATTTCTGTTGTTTTTCCACCTGGAGTTTCATTTTCTTGTGGATTTAAAATAATTGGAGGGATCATTGAAGATAAACTTTGTAAGTATATAAATCCATTTTTATAAATATCTAAATTTTTTAGTTGTTCTTCAGAAATGTTTTTTAAAATTAGTGCATCTGAGTACCAAGGTACATTTATGTAAGATATATTTAGTTTGGTGAAAATATTTTTTATGTAATCTATATTAGTTTTTAATGTGTTTGCTCTTAATGTTACTGGTCTGTTTTTGCTGTAGCCATTTATAATATTTTTTGCTATATTTTCTTCGTATTGGCTTTTAAGAAATTCATTTAAAAATTGTGGTATAGTATTCATTAATTTTGTTTCCTTTCTTTTTGTTATATGTTTTGTTATAAAGATTATTGTTGGATATATATTACTACAATATGTGGTTAAATGTAAAGGTATTTTTTAAAAGTGTTGAAAACTCAGTGTTTTTGTGATATTATATAAGAAGTTTAGTAATATATGAATCGAGTAACTATAATTATGGAATCGAAAGGAGAAAAAAATGGGAAAGGTATTTAAAAAATATTTGAAAGAGCGGATAATAGATTTTATAGCATATATTAGTGAATATATGTATGGTATAATATCTTATTTACTAATAGTTGGAGGTATGGCAATCATATTGAATAAAGTTTCATTTGGAAATAAAATATTGATGAAAATGTATGTAATAACTGTATTATATCAAATTTTGGCATATGTAATATGTATTATCAATATTACTCTTGATGGGCCTAGTGAAACGAAACGGTATATAGCAATTAATGAGATGTGGATTAGTTTGGCTTTGGTATTTTTGGTAGCTTTTAGTGTAAGAGTATTTGTATATATCAAAGGGGCTAATATGATATATGATTTATTGAGAGATTATATAGGAAATATGTATGCTAAATATTTTGATATGGATTTAGGCTTTGAAGAAATAGAATATTTTCCAATTATTAGAACTATTATTGTTTTGATATTGCCTGTTGTATTTTTTGAAGTATCAGTATTTTTATTTTTACCAGTGTCGTTGACATTTAAAATTGTTATAACAATTAGTGCATTATTGTTTATGTGGCTAGTTATAAAGTTATTGGGCTGGTTTTTTGACTGAAAATATTAAGTTTATATCATAGGTTTGTAGTGCACTTGCCTATGATATAACTTTTTTATATTATAGGAAAGTTCTTCGAACTTCCTATAATATAAAAAATAACAATGCACAGAAAATTTATTTCATAAATTTTTGTGCACGAACAAAGACGCGGACTTTAAAATGTCTAAATAAGTGCAACTGTTATTAATGTCCGCTTTTGTTCGGTATACTAAAAAGTTGTGAAAGGAATAAAATTAAAAATGAGGGATTTTAGTTTTAAGAGGTTTTATAAAAAAATAGAGATTTTATCAGAAAATATGGCAAAAGATCACATTAGTGAAAGTGCTGCACAATGTTCGTATTATACCATTTTGTCATTTATACCATTTATTATATTATTAATAACTTTGATACAATATACAGGAATAGAACCACAAACTTTATTTGATATTATTTCTAAAGTAGTTCCTTCTAGTATGAGTGATATGGTTCTTGGAATAGTGCAGGAGGTTTATTCAAAATCTTTAGGAACTATATCAATTTCAATAATTTTTACAATATGGGCTGCTGGAAAAGGCTTATATGCTTTGATGAATGGATTACAGACAGTGTATAGTACAAAAAGTAAAAAAGTGACTTCATATATTTTTTTAAGAATTAAAGCAATTTTAGAAACTTTATTGTTTATATTTTTGATTGTCATAGGAATGACCTTATTGGTTTTTGGAAATCAATTTGTAAAAGTAGTGCAAGAACATTTTGGAGGTTTAGAAAATTATAATTTAATATCATCTTTAATAACTGGAATTGCATTTATAGTTGTTACTTTTGTTGTGTTTTTATTACTATATAAATTTATGCCAAGGCATAAAGTACAATTTAGAAGTCAAATGTATGGAGCGGTTTTTGGAGCAGTTTCTCTTAATGTTGTATCTTTTGTATTTTCAAAATATTTAAGCATATTTAAAGGTTTTTCTATAACGTATGGAAGTTTAACTACGCTTATGCTTATAATGATGTGGATATATGCTTGTTTTTATATAGTATTTTTGGGTGCGGAACTTAACAAAATGGTAAAATCTTTACAAAATAGGTAAAAAATGTTACAATTATTATGATATAACTTAATTAAGGTGCAGAATTTATTTCTGAATCTTAACAATAACACACATATATTCTTTTACAATGAAATACAATTTTAAAGAAAAACAGGAGGAAGAAACAGATGAGTAACACAAAAAATGATGAGCGGATAGTTCAATCAATTACACAATTAGAGGAAGAAATCATAGACAATATGATAGATAAGATTGAAAATAAGGATCAATCATTATTTGAAACTTGTAACAAAGTAATGGTGCGTGGTAAAGTCTTTTCGGATTTTGAAGAGATTTATGATGGTGCTAAATGTTATTATAAGACTAGAATGAAGGTAAAGAGAGGAAAAAGAAAAGGGCCGGATTATATAATAATTCATTTTGCGGCAGATATGTTTAATGTAGATATGATTGAAAAAATGAAAAATCATAAAATGGAATAGCTACAAGTGTTAACATATTGTCAGAAGAAACACTAAAGGAACTGGTAAATATAGTATCTGTAGAAGGATATATAGGTACCAAGCCAGCAACTAAAATAGTTACATATGGCGGTAAAGTAACTAATTTTATGTTTGTAATTAGAGGTAAGAAAGATGTTATACCAACTTATATACCTGTTATTGCATGGGGAGATAAATCAGAACAATTAAAGAATTGTGATGTTGGGACAAAAGTAAAATTCTATGCAAGGATGCAGAGTAGGCAGTATATAAGAAAGAAATCTCCCAAAAAATGCAAAGATGAAGTTGATTTTTATGAAGCAGAATATGTTGAAACGTATGAATTATCTGTTTTAAGAGTAGTATCGGTTGTAAAAGAATAAGATAAAGAAAATGAGTAAAAAAATAATTTTTTTGCTCATTTTCTTTTGTGCAAACAAATATGTGAACTTTAAAATGTTCTAAATAAGTGTAAATGTTATTAATGTTTGTTTTGGTTATTGAAAAACTAAAAAAAATAAAGTATAATGTCATAGATGTTTTTATAGAAAAATATGAATTTTTAAAATATATAAATGTAAGAGAAAAAATTATATAATATTTTGATTTTTTTGGAAAGGAGGGTTATTGTAGTGGGACTTAATCAATTTTCAAGAACAGAATTACTGATAGGAAAAGAAGGAATAGAAAAATTAAATAATGCAAAAGTTGCAATTTTTGGTTTAGGTGGTGTAGGTTCATTTGTTGTAGAGGGATTAGTAAGAGCAGGTGTACAAAATTTTATATTGGTTGATGATGATAAAATTTGTTTAACAAATCTGAATAGACAAATAATAGCTACTAGAAAAACAATAGGTAAGTACAAAGTTGATGTGGCAAAGGAAAGAATATTGGAAATAAATCCAAGTGCAAGTGTAGAAATATATCAAGAATTTTTTATGCCAGAATCAAATACAAAAATTATTAAAGAGGATTTAACTTATGTAATTGATTGTATAGATACAGTTACAGCAAAAATAGAAATAGTTAAACAATGTAAAGAAGAAGGTGTGCCAGTTATATCAGCATTAGGAACTGGAAATAAATTAGACCCTTCAAAGTTTGAAATAACAGATGTATACAAAACAAGTGTATGTCCATTAGCCAAGGTGATGAGAAAAGAATTAAGGAAAAGAAACATAGAAAATTTAAAAGTAATTTATTCTAAAGAAGAGCCTATAAAGCCAGAAGAAACAAGTGAAAGTAGTTGTAAAACAAATTGTATATGCCCACCAGGAACTAAAAGAAAATGTTCAATTAGAAATCAAGTTCCAGGAAGTATATCTTTTGTTCCTTCTGTTGCTGGGTTAATGATTGCAGGTGAGGTTGTTAGAGATATATTAAAAGGAGAATATTAAATAATTATGGAAAGATATGAAGAAATAGAAAAAAGTATAGTAACAACATATAGAAAGAAAATTTGGAGTAAATTTATAAAAGGAATAAAAGAATTTGAAATGATTCAAGATGGTGATAAAATTGCGGTTTGTATTTCAGGTGGAAAAGATTCAATGCTACTTGCAAAATGTATGCAAGAATTAAAAAAACATAGAAAAATGGATTTTGAATTAGTATTTTTAGTAATGGATCCAGGATATAATCCTGTAAATAGGCAAAAAATCATAAATAATGCTAAGATATTAAATATACCAATAACAATATTTGACAGTAATATATTTGATGTTGTTGCTAAAATTGAAGATCATCCATGTTATGTATGTGCAAGAATGAGAAGAGGATTTTTATATAGAGAAGCACAAAGATTAGGTTGTAATAAAATAGCATTAGGTCATCATTTTGATGATGTTGTAGAAACTATTTTAATGGGTATGTTATATGGTGCTCAAATGCAAACAATGATGCCTAAATTACATAGTACATATCATAAGGGAATGCAGTTGATAAGACCATTATATTATGTTAAAGAAGATGATATAATAAGATGGGCTAAAAGAAATGAATTAGATTTTATAAAATGTGCATGTAAGGTTACAGAGAAAAATGCTAAAAGTGATTCTAATGGTTCAAAGAGAGCTGAAATGAAAGATTTATTAAACCAGCTAAGAGGAGTTTACGACAAAGTGGACATGAACATTTATAATAGTACTAAAAATGTAAATTTGAATACACTTATTTCTTATGTGAAAGATGGTGAAGTTCATCATTTTATGGATGATTATGAGAATAAAATATAGCTAATTTGATATGATTTAATAGATTAATTTTTGAAAACTAATATTTAATAACTTATTAATAAGAAAAACGCAAGAATAATTAAAGAGGAGAGTGATGTTATGCTAGAACTAGAGGAAAATACAAAGATTTTAGAAGAGTTGAATGCAAAGTTGCAAGATTTGGGTGAGTCTCTTTGACATATCTAAATTGGAAGATGAATTGAAAGAATTAGAAAAACAGACTACAGAAGCGGATTTTTGGTCAGATTCGAAAAAATTAAGTGTAGTTTTAGGAAAGATAAAAAGTATAAAATCAAAATGTGAAAATTATAGAAAGATAGAAAAAGAATTAAGGAATTTGATAGAGATATCAGAATTATTAAAAATAGAACTTGATGATGAAATGGCAAAAGAAGTAACAAAGAACACAAAAAATTTAGTCAAAGAAATAGAAAAATTGGAAATAGCAACATTGTTTTCTGGAAAATATGATAATATGAATGCAATAGTAACAATACATCCAGGTGCAGGTGGTACAGAATCACAGGATTGGGCAGAGATGTTGTATAGAATGTATAATAGATGGGCAATGCAAAATGATTTTTCAATTAAGGAATTAGATTATCTTGAAGGAGAAGAAGCGGGATTAAAAAGTGTTACTTTTGAGGTATTAGGAGAAAATGCTTATGGATACATGAAATGTGAAAAAGGTGTTCATAGATTAGTTAGAATTTCACCATTTGATAGTGGTGGAAGAAGACATACATCTTTTGCGTCTGTTGAGGTTTTACCGGAAATTACTGATGATATAGAAATAGAAATAAATCCAGATGATTTAAGAGTGGATACTTATAGAGCTTCAGGAGCAGGTGGTCAGCATATAAATAAAACATCATCAGCAGTAAGAATAACACATATCCCAACTAATACGGTTGTGGCATGTCAATCAGAACGTTCTCAAATTCAAAATAGGGAAACAGCAATGAAGATGTTAAAATCAAAACTATTAGATTTAAAGGAAAAAGAACAAAAAGAAAAAATAGAAGATTTAAAAGGAGAACAAAAAGATATTGCTTGGGGTAGTCAAATACGTTCTTATGTATTTTGTCCATATACTATGGTGAAAGATCATAGGACTAATTATGAAGTTGGAAATGTGCAGAGTGTTATGGATGGAGATTTGAATGGATTTATGGAAAGTTTTTTGAAGTTAAAATAATTTATTACTATGATAAAAAATAGAATTTCTTTTAAATATGTCTAGCTACGACCTTATCTTAAGACTAATTGAAATGTTGATTGAAGAAAAAGAGAAAAACTTTCAATTAAGAGAAGATAAAAAGAATGACAAAGACTAGTAGTATACATAGTCGAGAGTATGGAATTAAATTGCAGTTTTTTCCAGCTCTTTTTTTGTACAAAAAAAAGTATGTGTAATTGCAGTACACATACTAGTTTACATATATGTCTCATACGACCTGTGACACATTGCTTAAGCTAAAAATATTTTAGCATAATTAAGATAAGATGTCAATTATTTTATTAAATTTTTTATTGACTTGAAATTTTTAAAACAAATTTTCTTGTATATTTATGCTAAATATGATAAAATATAAAAAAATGCAAAGGAGGATTTTGTACGTGATACGGGCAAAAAGAATATCTGCTAGATATATAAAAGCAGACAAAGTACGGCTCCAGGGAGACCATAGAGCAATAGAACCATATTTAAACAAAGGTTACAATATTATAACTAGTGCCAATGGAAATTGGGTACTTGCGAGAAATGCTAAAGTTTATGTAACAATGGAAGGTGAGGACGGAAGCATTTACACTTATAATATGAGGATGCAAATATTAGAATTTTATGGAAGAGTAAAAATTTCTGAAAATTTAGTAAATGAATTTTTAAGAGATTTTAATGAAAATAAAATTTTGGTATATGCAAACGGAACTTATGCTGCATTGATTGAAAAAGCAGGAGAAGGGGAACGGTAGTTCCTCTTTTTCCATATTATATAAGAGAGAATTAAAAATTTAATTCTTTTTATAAATTTATATAAACTATAAAGGAATGTGACGAAATGGATACAATAGTATTAAAATTTGGAGGAAGTTCTGTAGCAGATAATGAGAAGTTAAAAATTGTAGCAGAAAAAATAATAGGGTTGTATAATAAAAAAAATAATATAGTTGTGGTAGTTTCTGCACAAGGAAAAACAACAGATAAATTAATAAAAGAAGCAAAAGAACTGTCAGAGTTTCCAGAAAATAGAGAAATGGATATGTTGTTAAGCACAGGGGAACAAATAACTATTGCTAAATTAAGTATTTTATTGAATGAGATGGGATATAATGCAATTTCATTGACTGGTTGGCAAGCAGGAATTTATACAAATAATACTAATATAGATGCTTTGGTGCAAAATATAGATGTTTCAAGAATAGAAAAAGAACTTGCAAAAAGAAAAATTGTTGTTGTTGCTGGTTTTCAAGGGTATAATGATAATATGGATATTACAACTTTTGGTAGAGGTGGCTCAGATACGACTGCAGTTGCAATAGCAGCAGCACTAAAAGCTAAAAATTGTTATATATTTTCTGATGTAGATGGAGTATATACGTCAGATCCAAATAAAATTTTTAAAGCTAAAAAAATACCGGCATTAGCTTATGAGGAAATGCTACAATTATCAAGTGAAGGGGCAAAAGTTTTGCATGGCAGATGTGTGGAGATAGCGGAAAAATATAAGATACCTATAATAACAAAATCGACATTTAATAATAAGGCTGGAACTGTTATATCAGATATAATAGAAGAAAATACGGTGAAAAGTATTGTAAAAAAAGAGATTTCAAGGATATCTATAGTTGGAACAGGAATCGTAAGGAACATAGAACTTATTAAAGAAGTATTGAATCTTATTAAAGAAAATAAAGTGGAAATGTTAGAGTTTAATGTGACAGAAAGTAAAATCTCAATAGATTTTAAAAATGTAGTTTCAGAAAAAATATTAGAACAAATACATCAAAAAGTAATTGAATGATAAAGAACAAAAGCGGACATTAATAACATTGGCACTTATTAGAACATTTTAAAGTCCGCGTCTTTGTTCGTGCGCGAAATTTGCTTTACAAATTTCTGTGCATTGTTATATTTTATATTCTAGGAAGTTCGGAGAACTTTCCTAGAATATAAAAAAGCTATGTAAAGAAAGATATTTATATAGCTTTTTACTTAATTGCCAAAATGTTCAAAAAGCCTTGAAAAAAATTAAAAAATCATGTATTATATGAAAGAATGATAGAAGAAAAATTGCAAAAAAGGAATGTGATTAAAATGAAATCTAATTTTTTTAAATATGTATTTGCAATATTTGTTATATGTATAATGGTTTTTGCGGTATACAAAATAAAAACAGAAGAAAAAAAGGAAGAAGAACAACAAGCTACAATAAGTACGGAAGAAAAAAAAGTAACAGAAATAACTTTAGGAGTAGCATCATTAGATAGTACAAATCCAATATTAAGTAAAAATAAGAATATACAAGATATATCAAGATTAGTATATGAGCCATTAATTCAAATCACATCAGATTATAAAGCAGAAGGGTGTTTAGCAAAAGAATGGGCAAAACAAAATGCTACGACATATATAATAAAGCTAAAAGAAAATGTAAGATGGTCAGATGGAGAAAAATTTACAGCAGATGATGTTAAATTTACAATTGATAAAATTAAAAATTCTAGTTCAATTTATGTTACACAAGTTCAAAATATAGCCAATGTTGAAATCACAGATGATTATACTTTAAAAATAATTTTAAATAAGGAAATACCATTTTTTGAATATCAATTAACATTTCCAATAATGTCAAGTCAATTTTTCCAAGATAAAGAATTTAATGCTAGTTTGGTGCCAGTAGGAACAGGTATGTATAAATATACTGATGTTCAATCAACATATTTAACTCTTGAAAAAAATAATAACTGGTGGGATACTAAAACAAAGTTAACCATAACAAAAGTAACAGTGAATTTATATTCATCATTAGCTGAATTATATAATAGTTTCAAGATGGGAAGTATTGATATAATAGACACAGATAATAATAATTTGCAAGAATATATAGGAACAATAGGATATGCTAAAAAAGAGATGAAGGGTAGAGAACACATATTTTTGGCTTTAAATAATACAAGTAATTTTTTATCAAGGAAGGAAATAAGAAAAGCAATATCATATTCTATAGATAAAACTAATATAGCATCAAATATATTTAATAATCAGTATTTTACATCAAGTTTTCCATTAGATTATGGTTCATGGATTTACCAAGAACAAGATGCAAGTGCCGGATATAATCCAGATCAAGCAAAAAAGATTTTAATAGATGGTGGTTGGAGTTATAAAAGTAATTATTGGCAAAAAATAGAAAATTATAAAACACAGAGATTACAATTAAATCTTGCTGTAAAGGCAAGTGATTCGACTAGAGTTGCTGTTGCACAAAATATTGCAGCACAGTTAGAAAACCAAGGAATACATGTAAATATAGTACAATTATCAGATGATCAATATTATAATAGCATAAATGTTAAAAATTATGATATGATTTTATGTAGTATAAATCTTTCATTAACACCAGATTTAACAACATTTTTTGGTGATAACAATATAGCTAATTATCAAAATGATGAGGTAAGGTCAATTATGGAAGAAGTGAAAAATACAACAGATGAAAACACATTAGTTAATAAATATAAACGATTAGCAGAAATTTATAAAGAAGATGTACCGTATATAAGTTTATATAATAATAAATTTACTGTGGCATATAATACAGGATTAAAAGGTGATGTAACACCAAATTGGTATAATGTATTTTACCACATTGCAGATTGGTACAAATAATTTTTGAAAAAGTATTGACAAAACAAAAATTTGGTATATAATACAAATATCAAACAAAAGTTTTATAAAAATAAGGAGGAAAAAATAATGGCAGAAAATATAGATAAGAAAAAAGCATTAGAAACAGCATTAAGCCAAATTGAAAAACAATTCGGAAAAGGTTCTGTAATGAAATTAGGAGATTATAAAGCAATGGAAATAGAGGCAATTCCAACAGGAGCACTAAGTTTAGACATGGCTTTAGGAATTGGTGGACTTCCACGTGGAAGAATAATAGAAATATATGGACCAGAATCATCTGGTAAAACAACATTGGCATTACATGTAGTAGCAGAAGCACAAAAAGAAGGTGGAGAAGCAGCTTTTATAGATGCAGAGCATGCGTTGGATCCAGTATATGCTAAGAAATTGGGTGTAGATATAGATAATTTAATAGTTTCACAACCTGATACAGGTGAACAAGCATTAGAAATAACAGAAAGTTTAGTAAGAAGTGGAGCATTAGATGTAATTGTTGTAGATTCTGTTGCAGCACTAGTACCAAAAGCAGAAATTGATGGAGATATGGGTGATTCTCATATGGGATTACAAGCAAGATTGATGTCTCAAGCATTACGTAAATTAGCTGGGGCAATAAATAAATCAAAAACTGTATTAATATTTATAAATCAATTAAGGGAAAAAATAGGTGTAATGTTTGGAAATCCAGAGACAACAACTGGAGGAAGAGCGTTAAAATTCTATGCTTCAGTTAGATTGGATATAAGAAAAGCAGAAAATATTAAACAAGATGGTGAAATAAAAGGAAGCAGAACAAGAGTAAAAGTAGTAAAGAATAAAGTAGCACCACCATTCAGAGAAGCTGAATTTGATATAGTATATGGAGAAGGTATTTCAAGAGCAGGTAATATATTGGATATGGCAGTAAATATGGATATAATAGAAAAAAGTGGTTCATGGTTTAGTTATAATGGAGAAAGAATTGGACAAGGTAGAGAAAATGTTAAGAAATATTTAAAAGAAAATCCAGAAATATTAGATGAAGTAGAAAGCAAAGTAAGATCAAATGCAGAAAAGGCCTTTGAAGAAAGCCTTGGAGAGGAAATACCAGAAATTGATATGGATGATGATGGAGAAGAATAATATAAGGAGTTAGAATGTACAATATAGAGGAATTTGATCAACAAAAAACAAAAATATTAAAATATATTTTATTTAAAAAGAGAACAGAACAAGAAGTTAGAAATAAATTTTCTAAGACTGTACCAGAAGAATTATTAAATGATATTATAGATTATCTAAAAGGGGCTAAATATATAGATGATATAGAATACATAGAAAAAACTGTAAATAATTATAAATCGCTAAAAAACCTATCTATTAGAGAGTTGAAATATAAATTAATGGCTAAAGGAATTGATAAGGATAATATTGAAAATTATATGTATGAAAATAGAGATGAATTAGAAAAATATGAAAAAAAATCAGCAGCTAATATATTGTATAAAAAACAAGGAGCTTCAGAACCAGAAGAAATAATACAATATCTAATAAAAAAAGGATATAAAACTGAAAATATTAGGAAAGCAATATCAGAAATGGAAGAAGGGTAAATATGCCAACAATTTTAACACTAGAAACAAAAAAATATTCTATAAAGATTGATAACTTTGAAGGACCATTAGACCTGTTAATATATTTAATAGAAAAAAATAAAATGGATATATATGATATAAATTTAACAGAAATTACAGATCAATACATAGAATACTTAAATGCTATGGAAGAAATGAATTTAGAAATAGCAAGTGAGTTTTTAATTATGGCATCTTCATTGTTATATCTTAAATCAAAAAAATTATTACCAAAACAAGAAGATGAAACAGAAGAATTAACAGAAGAAGAATTAATAAGAAGAATTATAGAATATAAAAAATACAAAGAAATAACAAAAGTTTTTAAAGAAAATTATTTGGATTTTTCAAAAAGAATAGAGAAAAATCAAGAAGAAATAAAGTTGCCAAAAAGAAAATTAGAAAAGGAATATGCGAAAAATAAAATACCAGAAGTATATTCTGCTTTAGTAGAAAGGACAAATCAAAGATTAAATCAAAATGCTAAAAATATTGAAAAAATTGCATTAGTAGAAAATTATACTGTAGCTAGCAAAGTAAAAGAAATGTTTAGAGTATTAGTAAAACAAAAAAGATTTGTGTTTAATAGAATGTTTTCTTTAAAACAGAAAAATAAACAAGAAGTAGTGACTGCATTTAGTGGATTGTTGGAGTTATCAAGAAGGAATAAAGTTCAAACATCTCAAGATGAGATATTTGGAGATATTGTAGTAGAAAGAAAAGCAAACAAAGCGTAATGTTTTGAATATAAAGATGTTTAAAAAAGAAAAAAATGGAAATAATAAGTAAAAAATAAAAAGGAAGAAGGCGAGAAAATGCTATTCCTAAAAATAATACTTATTATTTTCATTTTTTTTATTTTGTTAGTAACTTTAAAATTAGAAATAAAGATAAAAAATATTAAATATAGTTCTGAAAAAATTAATGGTAGAAATTTATCAAATGATTACCAGATAATTATAAAGATATTTACATTAGAAAAGATACCAATATTTATAATAAGGTTAAATAAACTTAAACTAGAAAAAATAAATAGACAAACACATATAAAACAAAAGGTAGAACAGGAAATAGCAAAACAAGACTTTACTAAAATTATTGAAGCAGAGAAGAAATATTATTTGAAAAAATTGATACCGGAAGTATATAGAAACATTAATCTTGAGATAAAAGATATTAATATAAAAATAGAAATTGGTACAGAGAATGTTATTTTAACAAGTTTTATAGTACCATGTATAAGTACAATTTTAGCTTTTTTTATAAAAAGAAATTTTAAAGTTAATCCTATATATCAAAATAAAAATATTATAAAATTTGAGCTAAATGGTATATTTAATATAAAAATGATACATATTATAAGCACAATATGTATATTAAAAAAGAAAAGGAGAGTGTATAAAAATGAGCGAACATCCAATAGAAGGACTTATGACGACTGCTATGAATAGCATACAAGATATGATTGATGTAAATACTATAATAGGTGAACCTATAGAGACTTCTAATAATATTGTAATAATACCTATTTCAAAAGTATCTTTTGGTTTTGCGGCTGGTGGCAGTGAGTTTAAAGGAGAGACAATTGACGAGTACAAAAAAGCAGATAAAGAGGAGGCTATTCAATATAGATTACCTTTTGGTCGGTGGAAGTCGGAGCAGGTGTTACTATTAATCCTATTGCATTTTTAGTTATTACGACAGAAAATGTAAGATTAATTCCTGTAAATCATTCATCTAGTTTGGATAGATTAATTGATTATATGCCTGATTTAATAGAAAAAACAAATCAAATGATGAATAAATGTATACAAAATAAAAAAGATACAACAGAAAAAATTATAAGTGAAATAAGTAAAAAAAATAAAAAATCTAGTAATACTAAAAAAGAGGGCAATTCAGATTCTAAAATGAAAAAAGATTATGATACTCCTAGTGAAATAACGTATGAGTTTGAATATGATGAAACACCTAATGCTCAAAATAATGATGAAGAAAGTGATATGTAAGATTTATGCAGACTTTTTTATTAGACTAAAAGTTTAATAAAAGAGTTTGCTTTTTATATTATATAAAAGTTCTTTGAATTTTTTATAATATAAAAAAGAACAAGGATTACATTATGATGTGATTTTTTAGGAGTTCTTATAGTTCTGTCGAGTTTTGTCAAAAACTTCTTATGCTTCGACAAAACTTCTATAATTTTGCTATTGGAAAAAAATGGAAAAGGATATATAATATGGATAAGTTAATTCATAATAAACAATGCAAAAAACAAATTGTTACAGAAATTTAATGTATTGGCATAATGTAAAAGTATTATGAAAAGAATCGTTTAAACAAAGGAGGAAAGATATGGAATCAAAATTTTATGAAAAGGACAAGTTATTAATATTTAAAATTACAGAAGATATTGATGATCATAGTGTCCAAAAGATAAGGAGGAGAGCGGATTATGAAATTGAAAGATATATGCCTAAAAGAGTTATATTTGATTTTGATAGTGTCACTTTCATGGATAGTGCCGGAATAGGATTATTAATTGGAAGGTATAAGTTTACAAATTTATTAGGAGGTCGATTGGAAATAGCAAATTTGACTCAAAGTGTTAGAAAGATTTTTGAAATGAGTGGAATTTTAAAATTGATTCCAGTTACTGATATAGAGGGATTGATTGCATAAACAAATTTGCCTTTTTTATATTATATGGAAGTTCTCTGAACTTCCTATAATATAAAAATAACAATTAGGAAAGACAAGGAAGGAATGAAAGTAAATATGAGAGAACAGTTTGAAAATGAGATGAAACTAGAATTTTTAAGTAAATCATCAAATGAGGCGTTTGCAAGGATAACAGTAGCAGCATTTGCATCACAGCTTGATCCAACTATAGAGGAACTGGCAGATATAAAAACTGCTGTTTCAGAAGCAGTAACAAATTGTATTATACATGGATATGAAAATAGAATAGGGGTAGTAAAAATATATGCTTGTTTATTAGAAAATGAAATAAAAATTGAAATATCTGATAATGGTAAGGGAATAGAAAATATAGAAATGGCAAAAGAACCATTATATACAACTAAGCCTAATTTAGAAAGGTCTGGTATGGGATTTACAATAATGGAAAGCTTTATGGATTTTATGGAAGTTGAATCTATTGTTGGAATTGGAACAAAAATTACAATGAAAAAGAAAATAAAAAAACAAGAAGAGGAAAAAGAAGTAAATATAGACACCAATAGTGCAGAAAATAATATGTGTACTATTTAATAAAATCTTTAAGAAGGAATGAATTTATATGTTTGAAATTGATAATCGTTCAATAAAAAAAGCACAAGATGGTGATAAATATGAATTAGAAAGATTGATAAAAGAAAATCAACGGACTTATTTGGAGCATTGTAAAAAGATTTAAAGGAAGAGGTTTTGAATTAGAGGATTTATATCAAGTAGGCTGTGTTGGATTTATAAAATCAATAAAAAGATTTGACACCAGTTTTGAAGTAAAACTTTCAACATATACAGTACCATATATATTAGGGGAGATAAAAAGATATATAAGAGATGATGGAACAATAAAAATAAGTAGAAGTATTAAAGAAATACAAGTAAAAATAAAACAATTACAAGAGGATTATAGAAAGGAAAATAAAGAAGAAATATCAATAGAAGAAATTTCAAAAAAATTAAGTTTAGACAAAGAAGATATTGTTGTTGCATTAGAAGCAAGCAAACCAATAGAATCTATTGATAATGTGTATAAAACTGAAAAGGGAGAAAAGGGGATTTCATTAATAGATAAAGTTGCATCGGAAAAAGATGAACAAGAGATGTTGACAAATAAGATTGCAATTAGAGAAATAATAAAAGATTTACCTAAAGAAGATAAGGAAATAATCATGCTGAGATATTATAAACAAAAAACTCAAAAAGAAGTTGCTAGTATTGTAGGTGTAAGTCAAGTACAAGTTTCAAGGACAGAAAGAAAGATTTTACAAAAGATGAAAAGGGCACTTACGGGAGTGTGTTAGCTAAAATTTTGAGAGAGGAATAATAAAACATGAAAAAAGTATGTATGTATATTTCTGTTTTAATAACAGTGTGTTTTATGTTGCCAGCAATTTTTACAAATACAAATAAACAAACTTCTTCTCATGTAAATGACGTATCACAGAGTTTGCAGAGTAATGAAGAAAACTCGAATTTTGATGGAGAAATAAAACAAAGTAGTGATAGTAAAGAAATAAAATTATTACATAGTAAAACAGGAGAAATAGAAAATGTGAAACTG
The DNA here is from genome assembly GCA_001916035.1 of Clostridium sp. 27_14. Classification (GTDB taxonomy): domain Bacteria; phylum Bacillota; class Clostridia; order TANB77; family CAG-508; genus CAG-269. The sequence continues at coordinate 28,647 of MNRQ01000012.1, forward strand.
GAAAATTATTTGTGTAATGTTGTATCAGCAGAAATGCCTGCAACTTTTGAAAAAGAAGCTCTTAAGGCGCAAGCAATTGTGGCAAGGACGTATACTATTTTTAAAATAAATAATAAAAAACATGATAATGCAGATATATGTGATAATTCTACATGTTGCCAAGCTTGGATATCTAAAGAGGATAGAATGGCAAAATGGGAAGAATCTAAAAGGGAAGAATATTGGCAGAAAATTTGTTTAACAGTACAAGAAACCTCTGGTCAGATAGTAACATATAATAATGAGCCAATTAATGCTTTTTTTCATTCTAATAGTGGAGGAACTACAGAGATGCCTGTAAATGTTTGGGGAGGAACTAATTATCCATATCTACAGGTAGTTGAAACCTCTGGTGAAGATGCATATACACAATATGCGTCAGATGTTATATTATTAAATACTGATATTATAAATAAATTAAAAGATAAATATCAAGATATAGTTATAGATTTTTCAAATAGTGAAGATTTAAAAATATTAGAGTATACTGAAAGTGGTAGAGCGAAAACTGTTAAATTTGGAAATCATCAACTTTCAGGTGTAGAGGTTAGAACTATTTTTGGTTTGAAATCAACAAATTTTGAAATAATAAAATTGGATAATGAGCATGTTCAATTTAAAGTTAAAGGCTATGGACATGGTGTTGGAATGAGTCAAACTGGGGCTGATAGTTTAGCAAAACAGGGAAAAAATGCTGAAGATATTATACATCATTTTTATAGTAATGTAGAGATAAAAAAGATTTATTAAAGTTTTTTAGTAAATCTTTTTTCGTGCATGAACAAAGAAGCGGACTTTAAAAATTCTAAATAAGTGCAAATGTTATTAATGTCCGCTTTTGTTCTATTATAGGAAAGTTCTACGAACTTCCTATAATATTAAAAATAAAAATGCACAGAAAATTTATTTCATAAATTTTCGCGCACGAATAAAGACGCGGACTTTAAAAATTCTAAATAAGTGCAAATGTTATTAATGTCCGCTTTTGTTCTTTTTTTTTCTAAAATAGTATAAAAATTTCAAAATAGGAAATAATTTTAATAATATAAAATTTGAAGGAGGATATTATGAGAAGAGAAAAAAGAAAAAAAGAAGGTATGGATACCCAAATTATAAAATTAGCTAGCATAGGAGTAGCTATTTTAACAGTAATAGTAATTGCGTTATTGATATATGGAAGCAAATTAAATAAAGAGGTGAAAAATGGTTCTTTGAGTAGAGAACAACTAGCAAATTTGGTAAATAAGACATCAGATGATGTGGGAAATACAGAAAGAACTAGTACAGAAATGGGAAAAACAGTAGAAGAAGCTAAAAATGCTGAGAATAATCAAAGTATTGAGAATCAAACTGGAAACACAAATACCTCAGTAAATGAGACTAAGAATAATAGTGCAAATACTTTAAATAATGTAAAAGGAACTACAACTAAAGAAACTAAAAAAAATACTACTAATAAAATGAATACTACAAATATAGTAGGCAATTCATCAAAAACTACTACAATACAAGAAACAAAGAAATCAGAAGATAGTAAAAATACTAATGAAAAAGGTAAAAATGAAGTTCAAAATGGCACAAAGGAACTAAGTTTTGCAAAACCTGTTGATGGCGATATTGTAAAAGAGTTTGCTAAAGACAATTTATTATTTTCTCAAACACTTCAAGAATGGACAGTTCATACAGGTGTTGATATAAAAGCGGAAAAAACAACTGTTGTAAAAGCCTCAGAAGCTGGAACTGTTAAAAGCATAAAAAATGATCCGCGTTATGGTTTAACAATAGTTATATTACATGATAATGGATTTGAAACAGTGTATTCTAATTTACTAACTTCAGAATTTGTAGTTGAGGGAGAAAAAGTTGGAAAAGGGCAGAGCATAGGTACAGTTGGAAATACAGCTGCCTTTGAGGTTGCAGATGATTCACATTTACATTTTGAAATATTAAAAGATTCAATTCAAGTAGATCCAAGTATTTATTTGAAATAATATATGAATATTTTAGAAAAGAAAGTGAATTTTAAAATTACAATAAACAGGTGTACAAATTTTTAATGTTTATTATATTATGCTTTTAAAAAATTAAAAATTTTTTTGATAAGTGTTGTGTTTTTTTTATATATTGATATAATGTATAAAGGATTTACAAAAAATAGTGTACAAAAGTTAAGGAGGAAAATTTATGTTAAAGAAAATTGCAATATTAGCAAATGGTGGAGATGTAGCAGGTTTTAATGCGGTAATAAGAGGAATAGTAAAAACAGCAGAAAATAATGGAGTAAAGGCTTATGGCTTTATAGATGGATATAATGGCTTATTAAAAAATAATTATGTCTTATTAAGTACTGCTGAAGATGGTAATGCAGAAGGAATATTGCCTAAAGGTGGTTCTATAATAGGATCATCAACAAATGCTAATGTTTTTAATTACAAAGTATTAAATGAAAATGGGGAAATAGAATATCAAGATTTATCAGAAGTATGTATTCAAAATTTGAAAGATGATGAGTTTGATTGCTTATTTACATTAGGAGGAGATGGTACTCAGAAATCAGCTAGAGATTTTGCTACAAAGGGAGTAAATGTTATAGGAGTTCCAAAAACTATTGATAATGATGTTGCTTGTACAGATATTACATTTGGTTATAATACAGCTGTTTCTGTTGCTATGGAGGCTTTAGACAGACTACATACAACAGGTGAAACACATCATAGGATAATGGTTTTAGAAGTTATGGGAAGATATGCAGGTTGGATAGCTTTGGAGGCTGCTATTGCTGGTGGTGCTGATGTTGCACTTATTCCGGAAATTCCTTATGATATAAATAGTGTTGCAGAAAAAATTAAAAATAGACAAAAAAGAGGTAAAAATTTTAGTATTGTAGTGGTTTCAGAAGGAGCAAAACCAAAAGGTGGAGAAATGGTTATTCAGGGAACGCGTAATAATGGCTTGGGTGTAGATAATACTAAATTAGGTGGAATTGGACAAGTTGTTGCAAAACAATTAGAAGAGATAACAGGATTAGAGGCTAGAAATACGACTTTAGGATATATGCAAAGGGGTGGAACTCCAACTGCTTATGATAGAGTTTTATCAACTAAATATGGAACAAAAGCAATGCAATTAGCTTTAGAAGGTAAATTTGGAAGATTAGCTGTTATTAAAAATGGCAAATTAGATGATGTTAGTCTTGAGGATGTTGTTGGTAATAATAAAACTATTGGAGCCGTTTCTGGTAATACTGCTGAAAGCAATTTAAGAAAAGTGTCAATGGATGATGACTTAGTAAAAACCGCTAGAAGTATAGGAATTAATTTAGGAGATTAAATATATAGGAAGCCTTTTTGAACTTTATTTTTTAGAGTATAGTTCATTTGTGGGCTTCTTTTTGAACTTTACTTTTTTGTAAATATTTTATTAGATTACTTCTTTTTAATTTTTTGCTTTTATTTATGTGAATTGATGAATTTTGTTGAAAAGTATGGTAAAATATGATAAAATTTAAGTGTTTTAATTTAATAATCTCCTATATGCAACTTATGGAGTTTAGAATAGTAACTATTAACTAATATGCTAAAAATATGTCAATTGACAAGGAGGAAAAAACATGAGAAAACGGAGTAGAATTTTAAAAAAAGTATCTAACACGATATTATTTATGGAATTACTTGTTGTAGCTACTATATTGTTGTGTGTACTATTTGATAGTTATTCAGAAAGTTTGGGGATGAATACTGTTGTAATTAGTGTTTTTTTATTATGTTTTGGAATAATTATTCCCTTTGCATTTAAGCCTGTTTTAATTTCAGCTTTTGAAAATGTGGAAATGTGCAAGGAAAGCGAAAAATATGTGCAGCAGAATTTGTCAACAGAGTATTGTGTTGAAGTTATTCCAATTAAAGATGATCCTGAACATGAAAACTTTGTAACTAAGGAATTAGTAAAAAGAGCGAAATTTTATGCTCAAATTATGGAAGATGGAACAGTAATGATTTCTATAAAATTTAATAATGAAAATGATAGAATTTTTTATGGAGGACTTGAGGCTGAATATTTTATGACAAATTTTAAGATTGTGAATATGTAAATATTTAAGGTTTTTTTATGTTTATATTTTTGTAAAGTGAGAGCTGATTATTAGGCTCTCACTTTACATATTTATATTAGTTTTTAAAAGTATTTAAGACAACTATAACTTATAAACATTTATTGCTAATTGTAATAAATGTCTATAAGTTATAGTTTTTTATATTATAGAAAAGTTTTTAGAACTTACTATAATATAAAAATAACAATGCACAGAAATTTGTTTTGCAAATTTCGCGCGCGAATAAAGACGCGGACTTTAAAATGTTCTAAATAGTGCAAATGTTATTAATGTCCGCTTTTGTTCTATTATATATTTGAATTTATATATAAAAGCGTTAATTAAGTAATAAACTTAAATAAAACTTTATATGCCATTTTATATCATATCACAAACAAAAATGCAATATGCCTTTTTTATATTTTTTAAAATCAAAGCATAAAAATCTAAAAAAGTGCTGAAAAAACAGTACTTTTGGGTTTTTGGCTTTTTTATTAAGTTTATTACTTAATAAAAAAATCATAAGAAAAAGAGAGGCTACTTTTTTAATTCAGTATATTTCAATATTTCAGCAGCCTCAAAAAAGAAGGAGGAATTT
>MNRQ01000013.1 GCA_001916035.1 Clostridium sp. 27_14
TAGTATACTCCATGGGTTATATATTCCTTCTGTGTTTCCTATTGTGTATCCGTCATACCATTTTTTTATTTCTTCTTTTTGGTCTTGTATTTCAAAATCGTCTATTATCTTGTCCATTTCTTTTTCTGTTATTCCGAAGTCGTCACTAAATTCGTCATCTAATACTGTGTATACATGAAAATTGTTTGCTCCACTAAATATACTTTCTTTTGCTACTCTTGATACCCCTGTTAGTATTGTTTTCTCTAAATATGGATTATCTTTAAATGTTATCCCATAAAATGTTTTAAAAAATTTTATACATTCTTCATAATATCCTTCTACATACGCATTTTGCAATGGCACGTCATATTCGTCTAAAAATAGCATAACTGGTTTGTTGTGATAGTTTGACATTATTTTTGATAGCATTTTTATACCATTTATTATTTCTGTTTCATTTGCTTCTGCTAATAATATTTTATTAAATATATTTCTTTCCCCTGGTGCCATTTCTGCTTCTTCTAATAAATATCTATTTTCATAATATATATCCATTAGTAATGTTCTTAGTTGCATTATCATTAGTTCATAACTTTGTAATCCAGCATCTTTTAGTGTTAAATATATACATGGATAATATCCTAATTTTGATGTGTATTTTTCGTCTTGTTTCATTATTTCTAATCCTTCAAACAATTGTCTGCTATCTTTTTTTGTACAGTCAAAATAATATCTTAGCATACTCATATTTAAAGTTTTTCCAAATCTTCTTGGTCTTGTTATTAATACTACTGATGATTCATTATCTATAATGTTCTTTATGTATTTGGTTTTGTCTATATAATAATTTTTTTTAATTCTTAATATTTTGAAGTCACTCTGACCTATCCCTATTCCAAACATAACTTTCACTCTCCTTTTTCATCATTTTTATTTTACTATAGTAACTTTAAAATATCAATAGTTTTGCAAAAACACTACACATTTTTACCTAAAAAAGCATTGACATATCACATTGAAGTTTATATAATTATCAATATAAAAAACAATCAGGAGGTACAGCATAAAAAATGGACTACACAATAGCTGAAATGAAAATACAAGATTTGCAAGAAATAAAAAATTGTTTAGACACAGAATATGACAATTTTTGGTCTTATCAAACTTTAGAAAGCGAAATCAATTCAGAAAGTTCAATCTATATCATAATAAAAAATAACCAAAACCTCATATTGGGATTTACAGGAATAAAAGTCATTTTAGATGAAGCTGAATTAATGAATATTGTTGTAAAAAAAGATTTTAGAAATTGTGGTATTGGAGCCATTCTTTTAAAAAATATAATAAAAAAAGCTCGTGAATTAGAAATAAAAAAAATATATTTAGAAGTCAACGACACAAACCTCCCTGCAATAAATTTATATAAAAAATTCAATTTTAAACAAATAGGAATTAGAAAAAAATATTATGGCAATAACAACGGAATTTTAATGAATTTATCTTTAGAACAAAAGCGGACACTAATAACACTTGCACTATTTAGAACAATACAATCTAATTTTAAAAGTCAATAGCTTTTTTGCCATGTCATGCATGTAAGCAAAACTAGAAAGGAATGAAATTTATAATGAAAATTTTAAGTATAGACACTGCTAGCAATATATGTGGTGTTTCAATTTTAGAAGATACAAAACCACTTTGTACTTTAGATTCTGACACAGGCAGAACACATTCAGAAAATTTAATGCCAATGATAGAAAAAGCATTTAAGCAAACAAATTTAACTTTAAACGATATTAATTTAATTATCTGTGACAAAGGACCTGGTTCATTCACAGGTATTAGAATCGGTATAGCAACTGCAAAGGCATTTCATGACAGTAAAAGTATCAACTACATCGGTATAGATTCTTTACAAAGCCTTGCATACAATGTAAAACAAGAATATGGAAGCAATTTTTCTGGTATTGTATGTAGTATAATTGACTGTAAAAACCAAAATTGTTACTTTGCACTATATCAATTCACAAATGGAATTTGTACTACATTAATATCACCTAGTGCTGACACAGTAGAACATTCACTAGAATTATTAAAAGATTACTCTAATATTTTATTTATTGGTGATGGTGCCACAATGTATTCAGATATTATAAAAGATAAATCAAGTAATTGCCAATTTATCAGTAATTCTTCTTTAAATAACCTTAACTCTATCTCTTTAGCTTTAGCTGGATATGACTTTTTTATAAATAATGGTACTGAAAAAGACTTATTGCCTCTATATCTTAGAAAACCACAAGCTCAAAGACAACTTGAAGAAAAAACTTTACTTAACAATATAAACAAAAAGGAAAATTAATAATCTACCACCAAAAGAGGACATTAACTATTTATTAATGTCCTCTTTTATTATTTTGTTAAAAAACTTCTATCAACTTCCATAATATATTTCATTCACAAAAATTAAACATATTTATCAATACTTACAACCATTCTGCCACTTCTTGTATTAGCCTTAATTTCTTTAACAACAAATCTTCCTTTTCCTCTAATAGTAATAACATCTCCCATTTTCACAGCCTTTGAAGGTTTTGTTTCACATTGACCATTAATAAAAACTCTTTCCTGTGCCATAACCTGAACAATCTTACTCCTAGAAGTTCTAGCCAAATCAGAAGCAATATTATCTAATCTAAGAGAAGAAACTATAATATCAATTTCTTCAACTTTAATTTCCGGTGTTCGCAAATCACTTAAATCAATAACATCAATTTTACTATTTTGAAAACGTGTAAGAGTTTCTAAATCCTTAGATAAAATTTTTGCTGTTTCTTCCTTTACAATAATATCTGCACCATCATCAGCAACTAAAATATCACCTACTTTTTCTCTTTTCATTCCTAGTTTAATTATTCCACCCAAATAATTACGATGTGTATATTTGCCAATCTCATCTTTTCCCAATTGAACTCTTATAACTTTTAGCATTTTTTGATAATCTTTTTCTACTATTTCTTTATCATAATTATCCGAATAAAAAATTGCAATTTTTCTTTCAGCATCTTCAAAGCCACCATACAAAATATAATTTTGTAACTGATTTTTATTTAAAAATTTTTTTACAAGTGCTACTTGATACATATCTAAAAAATCTGTATATTGAATTTGATTTCTTTTCTCTGCTATTTCAATTTTATCTAATACTTGAGAAAGTAATATCCTATCTTCTGTTTTTCTATATTCCTTTAAAACTTCTTGCTTATCCATGTATACCTCCTAAATACATACTTTCTAGTTGTTCTACAGAACCATGTTGAATAAAATCGTCAGGATATGCTTGTGTTTTTATTTCTATATTCGCAAGATTTTCCTCTGCAATAATTTCTTTTATTGCTGTACCTAATCCATTTATTATGGTTCCATCTTCTATTGTTATAACTTCATTTGACTCTTTTAAAAGTTGTAATATCTTATTTCTATCTAATGGCTTTAAAAACCTGCTATTAACCACACATACATTATTTCCTTTTTTTTCTTCTTGTTCTGCAATTTTCATAGCTCTTGCAACCATTTTTCCTATAGCAATTATTAAAACATTTTTTTGTGCACATTCTTGTCCTTTATTCACTATTTGATTTTTTATATTTTGGTTATTTTTTTCATCAATACATTGTTCATTTTTATTTTTCTCATCAGAACTTATATCTTTGTTAAATTCCTTCAAAACTTCTGCTTTACCAAACTCAATTTTGTTATGTGTTTCAAAATTAATATCTTTATCTTCTCCACCACGTGGATATCTAATAACAACTGGCTTCTCTATTTTCACAGCAAATTCCAACATATCTTCTAATTCTTTAAAATCTTTTGGAGCCATAATTATTAAATTTGGAACTAATCTAAAAAATGCCATATCAAGTAAACCTTGATGTGTCTCACCATCTGCCCCTACAATTCCAGCTCTATCTACACACAATATTACATGCAAATTTTGTATAGCAATATCATGTATAACCTGATCATAAGCTCTTTGATAAAATGACGAATATATTGGTACAAATGGTATTAATCCTTGTGTTGCCATACCTGCTGCTAAAGTAACAGCATGTTGCTCTGCTATACCTATATCAAAAAATCTTTTTGGAAATTGTTTTTGAAATTTTGTTAGTCCTGTTCCGTCTTTCATTGATGCTGTAATTGCAACAATTTTATCATTTTTTTCCGCCATTTCCACTAATTTATTTCCAAAAACTTTTGAATAGTCCAAGCCCTTTGCTTTTTTTGGCTTACCTGTTTTCAAATCAAATGGACCTGTAGCATGAAATTTATCTGGATTTTCTTCCGCTATTTTATATCCTTTACCTTTTTTAGTAAGTACATGGATTAGTACTGGTGTATCAACTTGTTTACTTAATTTTAAAATATTCTCTAATTGCTCAATATTGTGCCCATCAACTGGACCTAAATATGTAAATCCTATATCTTCAAAAAACATTTTTGGTATTATTAATTGCTTAACACTTCTCTTTAATCTTTGAACTATTTTTACAATTGGCTTTCCAAATACAGGTATTTTCCCTATTATTTTTTTTCCTGATATATTTGATTTTGTATACAATTTTTTCGTTCTTAACTTACTTAAAAACATATTTAATCCCCCAATATTTGGAGATATACTCATCTCATTATCATTTAAAATAACTGTCATCTTACATTTACTAAATCCTACATCATTTAACGCTTCTATTGCCATTCCACCAGTTAATGCACCATCACCTATAACTGCAACAACACTATTATTTTCTCCTTTTAAATCTCTAGCTCTAGCCATTCCAAGAGCTGCTGAAATTGATGTACTACTATGTCCAGTATTAAAGCAATCATAAGCAGATTCCTTTGTTTTTGGGAAACCTGCTATACCACCTAATTTTCTTATATTTTTTAATTCTTCTTTTCTACCTGTTAAAATTTTATGTACATAAGTTTGATGACCCACATCCCATACAATTTTATCCACTGGTTCATTAAATACACTATGTAGAGCTATAGTTAGCTCTACAACTCCTAAATTTGAAGCTAAATGTCCACCATTTTGTGAAACTACTTCTAATATGTATTTCCTAATATCCTCAGCTAATTGTTTTTTCTCTTGTAAGTTTAAATTTTTTACATCCTCTGGGGTATTTATTTTTTCTAACATATTAACAACTCCAATTATTTCTATATCAACTTTACATCCTTAATACATATAATCCTGCATTTATTACACTTTTAATATGTATGATACTAAATTTCAATATCTATTATTTTACATTCTTGATATGTATAATCCTATAATAGCCAATCCTATTACAACTCTATATATCGCAAAAACTTTGAAGCTTCCTTTTTTTAAATAATTTAATAAAAATTTTATTACAAATAAGCCTGTTATAAAACTTGCAACAACTCCAACAACAAAAGGAATATTAAAAACAAATTCTTTTAACTTATATAAAGTTGCACCTAAAACTATAGGTGTTGATAATAAAAATGTATATTTAGCTGTTGATTCTCTATCAATTCCCATCAATCTTCCTGTAGTCATTGTTACTCCAGAGCGAGAAACTCCTGGTATAAATGCTAATGCTTGTGACAATCCTATTAAAAATGTTTGCTTAAAAGTCATATCTTCATATTTTGTTTTTGAAGGTGCTTTTTTATCCACAACATATAATATAATTCCCATTATTATTAATGCAGATGCTATTAATATCGGCATTTTTCCTAATGTATCTCCTAAAAAATGATCTAATAAAAATCCTATTGCACCACCTGGTATTGTAGCTGCTACAATATACCAAAACATTCTTCCTTCAGGTGTCTTTTCTTTTTTTACTACTTGTTTATATCCTCCTTTAATTAAACCTATCCAATCTTTAAAGAAAAATATTACTATTGCTAATAATGTTCCAAAATGTAATGCAACATCAAAACTTGGTGATATTTCACTCCAATTAAATACCCATGGAATCAAATTCAAGTGTGCTGAACTTGATATTGGTAATAACTCTGTTAATCCTTGTACTATTCCTAAAATTAATGCTTGTAAAATTTCATTCATTTTATAAATCTTCCTTCCATAAAATAATATCTTTTGAAAAAACAAAACTAATGATTAAATATCGTGGCCTTGTTATGTTTCCACTTTCAAAATCATCAGTTCAGTCCACGAAAACATTACTTATAAATTTCTTTTAAAATATTATAAATTGTATCTTTAATAAATTCAGCAGTTGTTGTAGGTGCAACCTTTCCTGGTAATGCTAATGCCCAAATTAACTGTAACCCTTTTTCTTTAGCAACTTTTTTATCAATTCCACCTGGATTTGAAGCTAAATCTATCAACAAACATTCTTGTTTTACATATCCTAATTTTTCAGCTGTCAAAATCATTTGTGGAACAGTATTTATTATAACATCAAATTCACTTAAATTTTTATCTATTTGATTTATATTTATTCCTTTATGTCCATAAGCCTTTATCCATGCTAAATCCTCTTCTTTTCTTGCTGCACATGTAACTTTTGTAGATAATCCAGCAAGTTTTCTTGCTAAAACCTTACCTATTCTTCCAAATCCTAAAACAAGTACATTACTTCCATGTAATATTTTATTTGTATTCGCTATTGCTATTTCTATTGCTCCTTCTGCTGTCGCAATTGTATTTAAGACTGCTAATTCTTCCCTTTTCATAATATCAACAATTTCAATATATTCATCATTTGCTAATTCATATACATCTGGTGCTATTGTACCTGCTATTAAAATTTTCGCATTTAAGTTATGCATAAATTCCCTTATTGATAATTTTCCATCACTAAAAGGCATATTTATATTTATTCCATCACTTGAAAATGGTATTGGACCTATAACCACTTGGACCATTTTTACTGCTTCTATTAATTTTTCACAAAATATAATATTTTTAATTTCTTTAAGTTCTTCTGCCTTTTCTAAGCCATAAGTATATACCATATTACCTTCTTTTGCAAGTATTTTTGCTAATTTTATTGTTCTTAAATCTCCACCTACAACTGCAAACTCTTTTACCATAACAATTCTCCTTTCCTACTTTTTTATTATATGCTTTTTTATAGGAAAAATACGTAAAAAAGATGATATTGTGTTTCACATAACTTTTAAAAGCTATATTTAACGCAATTCATCTTTCACTTATTCTCTTTCTATATCTCTATTATTTCTACTTTTAAATTCAATATCAGCATAACTAATATTTTTGGTAATTTCAAATGTTTCCTCTAAATGTTTTTTTGCTTTTAATTCTTTTTCAGAAAGTTTTTCTTGTTTATTACTATTTGTAATCTCACCATTTTCTCCTTCTATTTCTTCCTTTTTCATGCTAGCTATTTCCAAATTAAATGGCATTGTTATTCTTGCAATTATTGGAATAAATATCGGATCTTTCTTTACTTTTGGTACTATTTTTTTACTATTTAAGTCTATTGCTGTATTTGCATACTGTATAGCTGTTTCTTTATTTCCTTTTATTATTTCAATTTTTGCTAATTCATAATATGCATCTGGTGCTAACTCCTCACTCTCAGTTGCTTGTAAAAAATACTCTCTTGCTTCATCTATTTCCTTATATATCAAGGCTATTTCTGCTAAAGCATATTTTGCATTATATAACAAGCTATTTATTTCTGCTGCTCTTTCATAACAAATCTTTGCATTTTCAAAATCATTTAACATTGTATAAACCATTCCTAAATTATAGTTTAAATCATAACTAGTAGGGTTGTATCTTAAACCTTCATGATAAATATTTGCTGCTTCTTTATACATTTCTTTATTTATCAAAATATCTCCTAATAAAACTGTAGCTTGATAATAATCAGGCTTCTTTTTTAATAAATTATTTAACATCTGTGCTGCTTCATCTTGTTTATCCAAATTTGTTAACAATTCTGCTATTTTATAATAAGAATCATAATCTCTTTTGTGTATATCTATAGCCTGAACATATTCGTCTATAGCTTTTCTCATTCCACCTTCATCTTCATATATTTCTGCTAACATCTTATGCCCTTTATAATTTTCAGGATATTTTGTTACTAAATGTATTAATGCCTGTTTTGCTTTTCTATTATCTCCCATTCTTTTATATAAAAGTGCTTTTGATATATCTACAATTTCTATATAAGGAATTTTATTTTTTTCTAAAATTATTATGACAATTGGTAACAAAACAGCCAATAAATATTTTATAATTGATAAAATTAAATTTAATTGTACTTTTGATATTATTTCTATAAAATTTAATACTATTCCAAATGCTTGCATTATAATTAATATAACATAACTTGTTTCATTATCTTTTATCATTTTATAAAACATATATATAAATAATGCAAATGCTATTATTGCAAATATTAGTTGTTCTGCTTCCACCTTTTTCAATCCTTTCCATATAGCTTTTTATAAATTTTATAATCTCTTAAAATTTTTCTAACGTAATTATTTGTTTCTTTATATGGTATATTTTGTATATCTTCTCCATCTTTTTTTATAACACCTTTTTCTATCCAATTATCAACTGTACCTATCCCAGCATTATATGCAGTAAGTGCAATTGCAGTATTATTGTATTTTTCAAGTAATATAGATATATATTTTGTTCCCAATTCTATATTTACATCTGCTTGTAATAGTTTTTCTCCTATTTCATCTGGTTCTATTTTTAAATCTGTTTTTTTTGATACATCTTTTGCTGTTTCCTCCATCAGCTGCATAAGCCCTTTTGCTCCTTTACCTGATACAGCTGATGAATTAAAATTACTTTCTGCTTTTATTAATGCAAATATTAAATCCGAATCTACTTGGTATTTTTCACTATAAATTACTACTAAATTTTCATATTTTTTTGAATACATTATTTTCATCATTTTTTCACCAAATTCTATTGGTCCCAATAATACCACTATCAAAACTAAAAATAATGCAATAATAATAACCTTATTTTTTTTACCTTTTGTCTTTTCGTATTTACTATTTTTTATTCTAATCTCTCCTTTAAATTTGTTCAACAAATTAAAAATTACTATTTCCAATTATAACATTAAGAAACTTCATTTGCAAGCATTATTTACATTCATACCAATTTTTTGCTTCAGAAACTTCAGCAATCAAAGGAACATCTAGTTTAACAGCATTTTCCATTTCAAATTTGATTATTTTTTTAACCTCTTCTGCCTCATTCATCGGTGCCTCAATCATCATTTCATCATGCACTTGCAAAACAATTTTTGATTCCAAGTTTTCTTTTCTTAATCTATTATAAACATTTATCATCGCAATCTTCATAATATCTGCTGCTGTCCCTTGTATTGGTGTATTCATTGCTGCTCTCATACCAAATTGTCTAACCATATAATTTTTAGATTTTAATTCTGGAATATATCTTCTTCTATGAAATAATGTTTCTACATATCCTTTTTCTTTTGCCTCTTCTGTAACATTTTCCATATATTTATTTATTCCAGCATATTCCTCTAAATATTCTTCTATATATTTTTTAGCCTGTTTCCTTGAAATTCCTAGCTGTTCACCCAATCCAAAATCACTTATACCATAAACAATTCCAAAATTTACTGCTTTAGCACTAGAACGCTGTTCTTTTGTTACTTCATCTATTGGAGTTTTAAAAACTTTTGAAGCAGCTTGTCTATGAATATCTTCATTATTTTTAAATGCTTGCATCATGTGTACATCTTGTGACATATGTGCTAACACTCTCAACTCAATTTGAGAATAATCTGCATCAATATAAACCTTATTATCTTCAGGCTCAAAAATCTTTCTAACCTGTTTTCCTAATTCAAATCTTGTAGGAATATTTTGCAAATTTGGTTCTGTTGAGCTTATTCTACCTGTTGCAGTAATTGTCTGATGAAAAAATGAATGAATCCTATTAGTAACTGGATTTATATTTTAAACCTTCTACATAAGTTGAATTTAGTTTTTGCAACTGCCTATATTCCAAAATTTGCTCTATTATTGGATCTTCCACTTTCAATTTTTCTAAAACTTCCACATCTGTTGAATATCCACTTTTAGTCTTTTTAACTACTGGTAACTTCTTCTTTTCAAATAAAATTTCACCCAATTGTTTCGTTGAATTTATATTAAATTCTTCTCCTGCCATTTCATAAATAATTTTTGTCTTTAACTCTAATTGCTCTCTTAATTTTTCTCCAAAGTTTTCCAATTCTTTTTTATTTGCATACATACCATTCCATTGCATTTCTGAAAGCACTTCAATAGTTGGCATCTCTATATTTTCAAACAAATCCAAACTACCTATTTCTTTCAATTTTTTTATCATAACCTCTTCTAATCTTGATAAAAGATACGTTTGCATACATAATTTTTGTTTCAAAAATTCTTCTTCTTCATTATTTTCTTTTTGATTATCTAATGAATCAAATAAATTAATTTGATTTTGTACACTTTCTGGTTTTTTTATATATTCATCAATATTAATATCTAATTGCTGTTCTATTATATCATTTAAACTTAATCTATTATTTGTAGGATTTAGCAAATATGCCGCAATTTTAGCATCAAAACCTAAATTATTTATTTTTATCCCTTTTTGCTTTAAAATAATATAACTTTTACTAAAATCCATACTAACTTTCTTTATTGAAACATCCTCAAAAACTTCTTTCAATTCTTCTAAAGTATCCTCTTTTACAAGTATATAATATACTTTATCAATATATATACATATTGCAGTAATTTTTTCATTAATTATTTTTGGCAACATTTTCTCATTATCACTTTTTTCATCGCTTACATTTTCTTTTTCAATTTTATTATTAATGTTTTTTTGTTCTGCCATTAAAAACAACATTTTTTTATCTTTTTTTATTTCTTTGATAACATTTTTTAAATTTCTACATTCTTCTGTTGTGTACAATTCATTTATACTTGCTTTTCTTTCTGAATTTTCTACATCATCATCTTCTAAATTAAATCTTTCTATATATCTTTTAAAATTTAATTCTTTAAAAATATTATATACTTCTTTTTTATTCCATTCTTCAACTTTAAAATTTTCTAATGTATCTTCTATTGGAACTTCTAAATTTATTTCTCCTAAAAATCTCGATAATTCAGCTAATTCCTTATTATTTTCTAAATTTTCTTTTTGTTTTCCTTTTATATCTGTTGCTTCTCCTGCCTCTAATTTTTTATATAAATTTTCTATAGTTTGATATCTTTGTATTAAACTTAATGCTGTTTTTTCTCCTATTCCTGGTACCCCCGGTATATTATCAGATGTATCACCTTGTAGACCTTTTACCTCTATTAGTTGTTTTGGTTCTATACCATAAGTTTCCATAACCTTTTCTCTATTAAATTCTTCTGTCTCAGTTTTTCCACCTTTAGTTCTAGGTATTCTTATTGTTACTTTATCTGTTGCTAACTGAAATGTGTCTCTATCTCCTGATAAAATTGTTACCTCTAAGCCTTGTCTTTCTCCATAACGAGAAAGAGTACCCAAAACATCATCACCTTCATACCCTTCTTTTTCTACTATATCTATATTCATTGCTTTTAATACTTCTTTTATCATTGGCATTTGTTGTGCCAACTCTTCAGGCATACCTTTTCTATTAGCTTTGTAACCTTCATATCTTTTATGCCTTTCTGTTGGTGCTTTTAAATCAAATGTTACTGCCATATAGTCTGGTTTTACATCTTCCAATAGCTTAAATAATATTGCTAAAAAACCATACACTGCATTTGTATATTTTCCATCTTTTGTTGTTAGCATTTTACTTCCCATTATTCCATAAAATGCTCTATTCATTATACTATTACCATCTATTAACACTAATTTTTTCAATCTTTTCTCTCCTTAAAAAATTTATTGGATGCACTTATATAAATAACCAAATAAGATATAGATATTAAAAATCCACCTAAAACATCACTTGTATAATGCACTCCCAAATAAATTCTACTTATACCTATCAAACATATAAGCAAACTTAATAAAACAATAGAAATCCACTTCAAATATTTATTTTTAACAAATCTATATATCAAATAAATCAAATATCCATAAAAAGCCATACTAACCATAGAATGACCAGAAGGAAAACTATATCCAGTTTCCTCAATTATTCTAAATTCAGTTGGACGTGGTCTTTGCAATAATCTTTTTAATAACTGATTTAGTATTGTAACAACCACCAAATTAATACAAATTGATAAGCCCACTTTTTTATTTTTTAATACTACAATCAATAAAATAGTTAATATAATCAAAAATATTGCTCCTCCAAAATTAGTAATAAATTTTGCTATTAGTGTTGCAAAATCTGAAATCAAAAATGTTGATACCACTTTATAACCTATAATATCACCTTTCATTATTTCTTTATTAAAAACATCTTCTGCCAAAGCCAGAAAACCAATTAAACAAATAAATAATATAATCCATTTTAAATTCTTTATAATAAAATCTTTTATTCTTTCTTTCATTTTTTTCTCCTCTATAGCCAAGCACCATATTTCTTTATATACCATTTTTTAACTATTTGTACAATCACAATATATGCTATTAAAAGCCATACAATAATTAGATAATATGATAATGGTAATATTTCAAAATGGAATGATTGAATATTATGTAATAATATTGGAGTTATAATTGTTCCAACAATTGTAACAGTAGTTAAGACCATCAATATCGGATTAGCTCTTGACTGAATAAAAGGTATTTTTTCAGTACGCACAAAATGTATTATTAAAGTTTCACTTATTAAACATTCTACAAACCATGCTGTTTGAAAATATGACTCCATACCAGTTGAATTATATCCTAATATAAACCAAAAAGCCAAAAATGCCAAAACATCTATTATAGAACTCACTGGTCCCATTACATTCATAAACCTTCCTAAACCTTTTGTATCCCATTTTCTAGGTTTTATTAAAAATTCTTTATCAACATCATCATAAGGAATAGCTATCTGCGAAAAATCATACAAAAAATCTTGTATTAACATTTGTATTGGCAATAATGGTAAAAACGGCAAAAATATACTTGCCAAAAATATACTAAACACATCACCAAAGTCAGAACTCAACGCCATTTTCATATATTTTATTATATTTCCATATACTTTTCTCCCCTCTATTACACCATTATATATTACACTTAAACTTTTTTCTAATAAAATTATATCACTTGCCTCTTTTGCTATATCTGTTGCCGTATCTACACATATTCCAACATCAGCATTATGTAATGAAGGTGCATCATTAACACCATCTCCCATATATCCCACTACATGTCCATTACTTTTTAGAGTTTTAATTATTCTTTCCTTTTGTAACGGATTCATTCTAGCAAATACATTAACACTTTCAACCTTTTTAGCAAGTTCTTCATCTGAAAGATTATCTACTTGTGTTCCTATCAATATCTCATTATTTTCTATTCCAACTAAATTACAAATATTCTGTGTTGCATATTGATTATCCCCTGTTATTATTTTTGTTTCAACACCATATTCCTTCAATTTTTGTATAGTTTCTTTAACTTCTTTTTTAGGAGGATCCAAAAATGCTACAAATCCTATAAAAATCATATCTGATTCATCAGATACATCAAAAATATTTTTTCCTCTATACTCCCTTTTAGATGATAATGCTATTACTTGCATTCCCTGCTGTGCCATTACTTTTGCATTTTCCTGTATTCTTGCTTTCATCTCTTCTGTTATTTCTTGTATTTTATCATCTAACTTAACTTTTGTACAAATTTTTAATATCTCTTCTAAAGCTCCTTTTGTAATCATTCTATGTGCTCCATTTTTTTGTTCCACAACAACACTCATTCTTTTTCTTGTATAATCAAAAGGTATCTCATCAACTTTTATATATTTATCTATCTTATTTTTTATATCATGCTCATCACCATAAGATACAATTGCCCTATCAACTAAATTTTTCATTCCTGTACCATAATAACTATTTAAGTATGCATACTCAAGTATAGATAAATCCTCTTTTCCCGTCACATCTATATATTTTTGCAAAACTATTTTATCCATTGTCAATGTTCCTGTTTTATCCGTACATAACACATCTATTGCTCCCAAATTTTGTATTGCCTCTGTATTTTTCACCAATGTTTTCTCTTTTGCTAATGTTTTTGTCCCTTTTGTTAAATTCACATTTACAATCATTGGCAACATAGTAGGCGTTATCCCAACTGCCACTGACAATGCAAATAACATTGCTTCCATAAAATCTTTACGTATAAAAGCATATATTATAAAAACTGCTATTGATACAATTACCATATATCTTATTAACAATTTGGTAATTCCATCCATTCCTTTTTGAAAATTTGTCAATTCTTTCTTATTATCTATTTGTTTGCCCATTCCACCTAAATATGTTTCAAATCCTGTATTTATAACAATTGCTGTTGCACTTCCACTTATAACACTTGTTCCCATTAAACATAAATTAGATATTGAAAATATTTGGTCATTTTCTTCATATTTATCTGTTTTTTCCACAGGTATACTTTCTCCCGTAAACACGGCCTGATTTATAAACAAATCTTTACTTTCTAATATCATTACATCTGCTGGAATCATTGTTCCTGCATTTAAGTGTACTATATCTCCTCTTACTATCTTTTCTACTTTAACTGTTTCTTCCTTTTCTCTTAGTACAGTAGCAGTTGTAAACAGCTCTGCTTTTAACTTTTGATTAAATCTATATGTAGAATAATTTTGTACAAATTTTATTATAGCACTTATTATACCTATACATAATATTATAATTGTTCCTATTGTATCTTTACTTGCAAAATAATTTATTATTGATAATATTATTAATATGTATATAAACTTATCTTCAAAAGATTTTATAAAAAAATATAACCAATTTCTTTTTTTCTCTTGTATTACAACATTTTCTCCATTCTGTTCTAACCTCTTTTCCGCTTCTTTTGTTGTTAATCCATTTTGATAACTTGTAGAAAATTGCTTTATTACTTGTTCTTTACTTTGACTTAATATTTTTTTGTACTTTTCCAACAATTCTGTATCTTGTTTATCAACTTTTTTATTTTTTATTTCAAATAATTTTATCATATCATTACTTCCTTATATTCAAATAAACATTACCACCTTTCTAACGATATCATCGCTAAAACTGGTGGCAAAACCGTTCCACTAATAATCAATTTCCTATAATCAACATTCTACAATATTTTTCAAATTCTGTCTATACTATTTATTGTTTTTCTAATTATTCTTATCTCTACTAATTTGTTTAGCATATCTATCCTCCTCACTAAAAATACAGCCACAATATTTTTGCATATATAAACCTAATTCTCTAGCTTTATTTTGTCCTTCTCTAAACCCTACTCTAAAATCTCTGTATAAAAACTCAATACCATATTTTTCAGCCATAGTTTTAGCTACTTGAATTAAAGCCTCATGATTTTGATATGGACTAACTAAAAGAGTAGTAGTAAAAGCATCATATCCATGTTCCTTAGCATATTTAGCCGCTTGTTCTAAACGAACTGGATAACAATAATTTTTACATCTACCTGACAAATCTTGAGAAACGTCTCTACAAAATTCATCCAAACCATAATTTTCTTCAAAAATAGCATTAACATTTATACTTTTAGTATATTCTTTTAAACAATCTCTTCTCGCCTTATATTCCATATAAGGATGAATATTAGGATTAAACCAATACACAGTTGGTTCTATTCCTTCCCCCCTTAATTCATCTATACAATATACACTACATGGTGCACAACAAGTATGCATTAATAACTTCATTTTTATCCTCTTCTTTCTTTAATTTTAGTACATATAACATTTCATATATATAGTATCACCTATACAAACTTCATCTTCCACATTATCCATAACTTCATATAAAATCTCTTGTGATATTTCTCCCTTTTCTTCTATTAATTCTTTTTGACTAAAAAAATTTAAACACCCAACAGCAGACCAGTTTGCACTCAATCCATTATATGTCAATACATTATGAGCAGCCACTTGTGAATAATAAGATTTTTCCTCCTCACATTCGATAGTAATTACTTGTACTTTTTTTACTTCATTTTTAGTTTCTTCTTCATATTTACTAATATATTCTAAAATTCTTTCACTTTCCTGTTTTTCCAATTTATTTACCTGTCTATGTTCATACATAAAAAAAACATTAAAAACTACCACTGTAAGAAAATATATTACTAGCAAAACTATAGTAACATCAGATACAAAAGTTTTTTCTTTTGCTTCTTTTCTAAAAAACAATCTTGTTTGTGTAGCAATATATAAAAACAATATTCCTATCAAACTTCCTATAGCAAACCTTAATCTTCCAGCCCAAAAGCCACTCATAGAAATAATATATATCACTGAGCTACTAAAAATAGCCAATATTACTAATAATATATATTTTAAAATCACACTAACTTTTTCTTTAATAAGCTCATCCTTGTTTTTTATTTCATATACAAATAATATTGCTAGCAAAGCAATTATCCATATTATAAATAAATTTTCAGGATATAAATTACACGTTTCTGTTAACACATCTTTTGTATTTCTTAATATAATTTTTATATTAAGAAATATTCTAGTAAAATCACTTAATCTAGTTTGTTTTGTTCCAATCAGATTCTCTACAATTGCAACTATTGCAAAATCTACTATTACTGCCATTCCTGCAATTAATCCACTTTTTACAATATCTACAATATTTGCCTTATAATTTTTAGGATTTTTTATAAAAGTTAATAACGCTGTTAGTATAAACAAAAATCCTATTGTACCTTGGTAACTTATAATTCCCAAAATCGCAAACATCAAAGCTTTTAAAAAACTATATTTATTTTTTTCCACCAAACTTATTGCTGACATTGTATAAAAAAGCACACTTAAAGCCATTATCGAACTTTCTAAAAAATACATATTTTCTATATAAGTAAAATTCCAAAAAATCACATAACATATTATTAGCAAAATCATCTTTTCTTTTATATTTTTTATTTGCACATATTTTTCTGTCCAATTAAATATTTTCATGACACTTATATTAGTTATAACTATAGCAAACAAAAGTGATATTGTATTGGCACTTTCTACAGATAATTTAAATATTTTCATTATAAACAAAAATATAGCTGAAAAAATTCTTCCATCTGTTAAATACCAATTTTTCATATATGTATCATATCCCACATAAGCAATATTATATGTATCTGTTGCATAATGTCCTATAATAAACTGTATATAAACAATAGAACTAAAAACACATAAACTAACAAACAATACTTTATTATAATTATTTTTACACCATTTCTTTAAACTCATTAAAAAGTACATCCTTCCAAATTAATATATTCACACAAAATTTGCTTTAAGAGATTTCAAACCTTAAAATCTTAAATCTCCAAACAACTTCTTAAAAATTATTCATTTTTTTATTTTCTATTTTTCCATAGCAACAAAAATATCTACTTTTTCTAATTCCTTCATATTATTTCTCACATATTCTATTACCTTTGTAGGAGTCTGCCAGTTCAAAGCATACCCCTCTTGTTTTATTAAATAAACAACATTATCTTCATCATTTTTTATTTGTTCTATTATACCATCTTCACCATATTTACCTATATTACCTTTTAAAAACATATCATAATTTTTTATATAAACATCTAATGGTATATTATATACTGCTGCTTCCGCATCTAATATATATACTTTTTTATTTTCTTTCTTCATTCTATTTGTAAATTCTTCTATTGCTGCAATTCTTTCTTTTAAATTATTTGGCACTTCTATACCTTTATAATGTGAAATTTCTTTATTTATATCTTCTTTATTATACAACATAACATTTTGACAAATTCCAGAAACTATAACATCCACAAATACTATGCAAATTATTATAGTCATTGATTTATATATATACCTTACTACTAATTTTACTCTAGTTTCTTCATTTTCTATTTCCAACTCATTTAGCTTATTAGTTTTTGTCTTGTTTATAATTTTATCTACTATTTTTGACAATATTGTTTTAAAAAAGTATAACACTATATAAGTAAATTCAACCCAAACCATTAAACTTCCTATCAAAAAATGAATTTTATCAGCAATAGGATAAATCATAATTAACATTGGTAAACTATAAATAGTAAGTATAATTATATTTTTTTGAAATCTATATTTATTAAAATATTTAGCAATTGCTTTTTTACTTAGTTCATCTACATCTTCGTCTTTTTCTTTAACATCTTCACTATCTACTTTTATTCTTTTATAATTTTTTATTAGAAAAATTATTGTAATAATTATTATAAATACAATAACCACTGGCAATGTTCTTGCAAGTACTTCAATAATATTATTTTCTTTATACAACATTTTATATGGTATTGTATTACTAAATGTTGATATTCCATTAACAGCATAGCTAAAAAACTCACTCCACGCACCAGTCACTGTAAAATATATAATCAATAAAATTCCAGGTATTGCCATTCCACTTATACGTAAACCCATTTTTTTTAATGTTGACCTTTGAGTTACTGGGAAAATCAATGTAGCAATAGCAATAAAAAATCCCACACTTTGTTTAGTACACACCGCCAGTCCAGCTAAAACTCCTTGTAATATTTCATGGACTATTACCTTTTTATCTATTTCTTTTTTGTTATTTTTTGTTTTATTATTTTCCAATCTTGTTTCATCTTTATTTCTAATACTACTATTATTTCTTAATTCCAAATATGCCAAAAGAAATGCTAAAAATAAAGTCATATAATTATAATCTATACAATAGTTTTTCCTTAACAAAAGTAGAAACATAAAAGCAACTATAATGCTTATATTGCTTTCACCTGTTACTTTTTTTAATATCTTATATATAGTATACACAATTGCCGTAATTAAAGCACTTGCCAATACACGCATTACAATAAGTTCATCTGCAAAAAATTTCAAAAATAAACTATTAAGCATTGGCAAAAAAGGTGTTGTTATTGTACTTATATCTTTATATGGAATTAACCCTTTAGCAATATTTCTAGCCACATTATAATTCCAAATCTCATCCAAATCTCCTAACGGATTTAATAATATTGTACTTAAGACAAATGCAAATACAAATATAATAAAAATATATTCCTTTTTAAAAAACTTTTTCATACATTTTCCTTCTTTCTATTAAAAAATACAAAAAACAGACATTATAAAACTTATAACTATTAAAAATATTATAATATCTGTTAAACAACTATCCTTTAAAATCATATCCAATATGTGCATAAGCTGGTGGTAAAACCATTCTTCCTCTTAAAGTTCTTGCTATAAATCCTATTTGAATCAAATATGGTTCATACACATCTTCTAACGTATCTACTTCTTCTCCTATTGTTGCTGCTAATGCTTCTATTCCAACTGGTCTACCCCCATATTGTACAATCATTGTTTCTAATAATTTTCTATCAATTTCATCTAAACCTAATTCATCAATTTCCAACTTGTTTAATGCTAATTTTGTAATCTTTAAGTCTATGTTTCCATCACCTAAAACAGCTGCATAATCTCTAACTCTTTTTAATAAACGATTTGCAATTCTTGGCGTTCCTCTAGATCTTCTTGCTATTTCAATAGCTGCCTTTTCATCTATTTGTACATCTAATATTCCAGCAGAACGTTTTACTATTTTAGCTAAATCATCTACAGAATATAGTTCTAATCTATGTACAATTCCAAACCTATCTCTTAATGGTGTTGTTAATGAACCAGCTTTTGTAGTGGCTCCTATTAAAGTAAACTTAGGTAAATCTAATCTTATAGATCTTGCACTTGGTCCCTTTCCTATTATAATATCTAAAGTATAATCTTCCAAAGCTGGATACAATATCTCTTCTACACTTTTACTTAATCTATGAATTTCATCTATAAACAACACATCAAATTCTGACAAGTTTGTCAATAATGCTGCCAAATCTCCTGGTTTTTCAATTGCAGGTCCTGATGTTATTTTTATATTTGAATTCATTTCATTTGATATTATGTTAGACAAAGTTGTTTTACCCAAACCTGGTGGTCCATATAGCAAAACATGATCTAAAGGTTCCCCTCTTTTTTTAGCCGCTTCTATATATACTTTCATATTTTCCTTTATTTTATCTTGACCTATATATTCATCTAACGTTTTTGGCCTTAATGAATTTTCTAATCTCTCCTCACCTGAATTTTCCAACTCAGGATTTATCAATCTTTCTTCTTCCATCTTCCATTAACATTCCTTTTCTTCTATTTAAAAAGATTTCCCATTCTTCTCTAATCACATTATTGAAGAATTATCAATAAAATCTTCTATAATTTTTAACATTTTACTATTATCTAATTTATACATTACAGGTCTGAAATTAGGTATTTTTTTTATTGCATCTTCTAAATCTTTTACATCTTCCACACCTAAAATATATCCCTTTTTACTAAACAGTTCCACTATTTCTTCCTGATGATTATTCACATGTTCTCCATATTCATGTTTTCTTGGTACCGCTATTACCTTTTTACCATATTTTAATGATGTTATTATAGAGCCCGCACCTCCATGTGTTATTACATAAGATGCTTCTTGTTGATATCTCTGTATTTCATCTTTTGATATTAAATCAAATATCTCCATGTTTTTGCTCTTATACTTTGTATAACCTGCTTGTACTATTACTTCTTCTTGTATTTTCTCTTCTTGTATTAAATTATCTATTTGCTCTAATAACCTATTAAAACTATTATTCTGAGTTCCTAACATTACTAATATCATCTTAATATATTGTCCCCCCATACACTGCTTTAGGATATAATTTTAACATTTCCTCCCATTGCACTATAAATAAATCAGCTATTGGATATATTAATTTACCTGTTGCTGTCTTTTTATTTGTGTTTGCTATTGTTTCTATATATACCACTTTACTTCCAAACACCTTTCCCAATATACACATTGGTCCTGCAGTATGTGTACCTGTAGTTATTATCACTTTTGGTTTTATCCTTAAATATAAATAAACAGTTCTTAAACACAAATAAAAATATTTAAAAATATATGTAAATAATTTTGCTCTTGTTCCATAGGGCAAAAAATACAATTTTTCTCCATATATTTCTTTTAAATTTTCATTTGATTTATCTTTCTCAGTTATTATATATGAATCATATTTAGAAAATAATGGTTTTAATTGTAGCAATTCATCTAAATGTCCACCTGTACTAGATATAAACAATACTTTCCTTTTTCTATTTATCTTTTTACTGCTTTCTTTTTTTCTATTTTTTTCTATTTTTTTCATATCATTACCTTGCTTTTATCATATTTTTAATTTCTAAAACTTATCATCACTATTTAGTAAAACTTTAACAATTATCCATATTTAATATAAGTTTCATAATATTCTTCCTTATTTTACTATAAAAAGTAAAAAATAGCAATCAAAAAATTGCTATTTCATATATAAATCTAAAATTACTTATTATCCAAATAATCCTCTTTTCTTAATAGGAGGCTGTTCATTCATAGTTTTTGCAAGTTGAGTTAATAACTCTCTTTGCTCTTTTGACAACCTCTTTGGTGTCTGAACTGTTACTGTAAATACAAAATCACCCTGAGCTGTTGAATTTACACTCTTGAAACCTTTATTTCTAATAGTAAACTTTGTACCAGTTTGAGTTCCTTCTGGAATCCTATATGTTTCCTTAGAACCATCAACCATTGGAATTTGCAAATCTGCACCCAAAGTTGCTTGTGTAATTGTTATTGGTACTTCACATAATACTGTATTTCCTTTTCTTGAAAATACACTATGTTTTTTAACTCTAACCGTAATATATAAATCCCCATTTGGTCCACCTTTTTCTCCAGGGTCACCTTCATTTCTTAATACAACAGTTTGATTATCATCAATACCTGCTGGTATATGGAATTTTATTTTTGGTTGTTTTCTAACAGTTCCCTTTCCTTTACAAGCCTCACATGGATCTTTTATAATTTCACCTGTTCCATGACATTCTGAACAAGTTCTAGTTGTTTGAACTGAACCCAAAATTGTATTTTGAACTTGTTTTACTTGACCAGTACCTTGGCATGTTGGACACTTTACAGGCTTTGTACCAGGTTTAGCTCCTGTGCCATTACATTCTTTACAGTTTTCATTTCTCGTTATTATTATTTCTTTATCAATACCCTTAAAAGCATCTTCAAATGATATATCAACATGTACATTTAAGTCCGCACCTTTTCTTGGTCCAGATGGTCTCCTTCCAGACTGTCTACCTCCAAATCCTCCTGTAAAAAAAGAAGAAAAAATATCACTAAAATCGCCAAAATCACTAAAACCATCAAAACCACCTGTATATGAATAATATCCTCCTTGACCGCCAAAAGGTCCTCCATTTCCTCCGAACCCTTGTGGACCATCAGGTCCAAACTGATCATACATTTTCCTCTTTTGAGGATCTGATAATGTTTCATAAGCCTCATTTATTTCTTTAAATTTTGCTTCTGCTTCCTCTTTATTATCTGGATTTGCATCAGGATGATATTTTTTAGCTAATTTTCTATACGCTTTTTTTAATTCATCATCTGTTGCTGTTTTTTGAACTCCCAATACTTCATAAAAATCTCTTTTTGATGCCACTTATTTCACCTCCATAATTTAATATGTACCTAAAGTTTGAGGCTGGATAATTCCAACCTCTCACCTAATTAAACATTATTTATTATCATCATCTTCAACTTTATAATCTGCATCATAAACATTACCATCATTTTTTGTTTCTTCTCCATTTGCAGCATTTGGATCTACACCAGCAGCTCCATTTGGATTTGCATTTTTATATAATTGTTCTGACATATCATAAAATACTTTTGTTAATTTTTCTGTAGCTTCTTTAATTTGGTCTGTATTATTTGATTCCATTTCTTCACCACTAATTTTATCACCTAAATCACCTAAAGTTTTTTCACTATTATAAATTAAGCTTTCTGCATTATTTTTAACTTCGATTTCTTCCTTCTTCTTTTTATCTTCAGCAGCATGAGCTTCTGCATCTTTAACAGCTTTATCAATATCTTCATCTGTTAAATTTGTTGATGCTGTAATAGAAACATCTTGACTATTTCCTGTAGCCATATCTTTAGCAGATACATGTACAATACCATTTGCATCTATATCAAATGTTACTTCAATTTGTGGCACTCCCCTTGGAGCTGCTGGAATACCTGTTAATTGGAATCTTCCTAAAGTCTTATTATATGCAGCCATTTCTCTTTCACCTTGTAAAACATGAACTTCTACTGATGTTTGACCATCTGCAGCTGTAGAAAATATTTGTGATTTTTTAGTTGGTATTGTTGTATTTCTCTCTATCAATTTTGTAAATACTCCACCATAAGTTTCAATACCTAATGATAGTGGTGTTACATCTAATAATACTAAATCTTTAACATCTCCTGATAAAACACCACCTTGAATAGCTGCACCAATAGCAACACATTCATCTGGATTTATGCCCTTATCTGGTTCTTTTCCTGTAATTTTTTTAACAACCTCTTGAACTGCTGGAACTCTTGTAGAACCACCAACTAATAAAACTTTATGAATATCATTTGCTGTCAAACCTGCATCTTTTAAGGCTTGATTAACTGGTCCTGCTGTAGCTTCTACTAAATCATGAATTAATTCTTCAAATTTAGCTCTTGTTAAAGTAACATCTAAATGTTTAGGTCCTGTACTATCAGCTGTAATAAATGGCAAATTAATTTGAGTTTGTTGAACACCTGATAATTCAATTTTAGCCTTTTCAGCAGCCTCTTTTAATCTTTGCATAGCCATTTTATCTGTTTTTAAATCAATTCCATTTGATTTTTTAAACTCAGAAACTAAATATTCAATAATAGCATTATCAAAATCATCTCCACCTAAATGTGTATTACCACTTGTAGATAAAACTTCAAAAACTCCATCACCAATATCTAGAATAGAAACATCAAAAGTACCTCCACCTAAATCATATATTAAGATTTTTTGATCTTGTTCTTTATCCATTCCATAAGCTAAAGCAGCAGCTGTAGGTTCATTTATAATTCTCAAAACCTCTAATCCTGCAATTTTACCAGCATCTTTAGTTGCTTGTCTTTGACTATCATTAAAATAAGCAGGTACCGTAATAACAGCTTGTGAAACTTTTTGACCTAAATAATTTTCTGCATCAGATTTTAATTTTTGTAAAATCATAGCTGAAATCTCTTGAGGTGTAAAATTATCACCTTCAATTTTAACTTTATCAGCTGTACCCATTTTTCTCTTAATAGAAATAACTGTATTATCTGGATTTGTAACAGCTTGACGTTTAGCTATTTGACCAACTAGTCTTTCACCATTTTTAGAAAAAGCAACAACAGATGGTGTTGTTCTATTTCCCTCAGCATTTGGTATAACTACTGGTTCTCCTCCTTCCATAACAGCTACACATGAATTTGTTGTTCCTAAATCAATTCCTATAATTTTTCCCATTTTAAATTCCTCCTAAATTTTTTATATTTTAAAATTAATAACATATTTATTGTAAGTAGTATATTACAAGGCAAACAAATAAAAATTTTTGAAATTGTACTTTGTGTACATTGAAAAAATTTTTATGAAGTTTAACGACGTAAGATGCTGCTTTTAATCGATTTAATTTGCGACCACAACCATAGAATGACGAATAACCCTAGTACCAATTTTGTAGCCCTTCCTATACTCCTGCACAATCTCCTTCTCACCTTTAGAATCATCCTGCACACTACTAACAGCCTCATGAAGTTCAGGATCAAAAATCTCACCCAAAGCCTTAATTTCCTCAACACCCTTAGAACTCAAAGTATCCTTAAACTGTTTCAGAACAAGTTCAACACCCTTCTTATACTCCTCATCCTTAGTCTCAACTCTAGCAGCATTTTCCAAATTATCCAAAATAGGCAACATCAATTCAACAATATCACCCAAAATGGAATTATACAAATTATCCCTCTCCTTTTGGCTTCTTTTCTTATGATTTTCAAACTCAGCCAAAATTCTCTTATATCTATCAGTAATATCATCCAACTCCTGTTTTAACTTTTGCATTTCCTGTTCCTGAGAAATTTCCTGTTTATCATCATTTCTAACTTCATTTTCCAAATCTACATCATTTACATTTTTCTCTTTTTCAGACATTTTATACCTTCTTTCCAAGATAATTACATATCTTTTTCATTTAATTTTTTATTAATATATTTCATAACAGAGATAACCTTTGAATAATCCATACGTTTAGGGCCTATAATACCAATTGTACCCAAATCCCTATTACCAACTTTATGTTTAAAAGTAATAACACTAAAATCTTTTAATTGTTCTTTTTCATTCTCATCTCCTATATACACATTAATATCTTTCGCAAAGCCAGAATTCAGCATATCAGCCATCAACTCTTTTTCATCTATAATATTAACAAAATTTTTAGCAACCTCCAAGCTATTAAATTCCGGCAAATCAAATGATTTATTAGCCCCCTCCAAGTACAACTGTCTTTCTTCTTGTAAAACCCTTTTTATCTGTTCTATTATAGGTTTTATAACTTTTACACTATACTTCATTTCATTTATTAGATATTCTTCTAATGGAAGATCTATAACTTCAAGTGGCTGTCCCTTCAACTTTTTATTAAACATATAATTTATAGTTTCAACTTGTTTTTCTAATATATCCTCATCAAATTTTATAATAGTCTCTTTAACCATTCCATAATTAGTTAATATAACAGCCATAAGCATTCTTTGACCTAACATCACAAACTTAATTTCCTCTATAGTCTGAGTATCTGTACTTGGCCCTATAGCCAATGTAGTATAATGTGTTATTTCAGATAATGTTGATGTTGCAATTTTAGTTAAATCTTCAATTTCATTTACTTTTGTTTCTAGTTTATCACTTATATATTTTATTTCTTCTAAACTAATATTATCATCTCTTAATAATTCATCAACATAATATCTATAACCTTTTTCTGACGGTATTCTTCCACTTGATGTATGTGTTTTTTCTAAGTATCCTGCCTTTTCCAAATCAGCCATTTCATTTCTAATTGTTGCACTACTATAATTATTTAATTCATCTTTTTGTGTCAACAAATTTGAACTAACTGGTTCTGCTGTATTTACATATTCTTCTACAATTGCCTGTAATACTTTCTTCTTTCTTTCGTCCAATTTTTTCACCTCACTTAGCACTCATTATGTTTGATTGCTAACTACTTTTATATATTACTATTTTTTTTAGCACTTGTCAATAGTCTGTGCTAATTTTTTTGTGAATTTTTTGTGTTTTACTTATATATTAAAATTAATATTGTTGACAAACTTATATATTTATATTATCATAATTGTTCCGACGTGCTTAGTTGCATGAAGAAGTGTTGCTTACATATCAAAGACCTATTACAATTGCAAAGAAAAAACATAATAATAATTCTACTAGAATTACTATTATGCTTTTTCTTTTTGTTTCTTGAGTGGTTACCAACTTCTCCTATTTTGTTCTTTAGACAAAATAATATAGTTTATCTCCTGTACTTCTCTTGCTCTCAACATAACAAAAGCTGAAATTATTATAATTGCTAACATTATAGCCGAAAAAACAGCTACCACTATGTCTCTAGTACAATAAGCAATCAAGCTAAATGTCAATTGTAGCAATATCATGTTTACAAGTTTTCCAACAAAAAAATCTTCTGTCCATTTTAAGTTTTTGTTAGTCCACTTCATCCATTGTAACAATTTCTCATTGTCCAAACTACGAACTCTGTTATAATCCAACTGTTCAAACATCTTTACAATACGTTTAAACCGTTTTTTTAATCTCTTGTAGTTTGTTACTCTTTTTTGCCATAACACTTTTGGATAACCTCTCATTTCTTTCCTCCTCGCATGGTACACCACGCATATAATATTTTTTTGCACAAACTATTATATCATTTTTATTCTTCGGTTGTCAACATAACTCTCTCAATTCCAATAATCTCTCTAAAAATACTTATAATTTTATCGTTTACATAAATAACTCCACAACTTTTTTCCTCATCAGCTATTTTTACAAATACCTGCATATTATTTTTATCTCCAGAAAAATAGCATATACCACCTCTAAGTTTAGCCTTTTTTTCTTCATCTAAATCAGAAATATCAAAAACTAATTTTTGTTTCTTTTGCTCTTTAAAATCTTTTATTTCATTTGCAATAATCGTTGTTGCATCATCTTCTCTTATGCTTAGCCTTCCATCCACAATAACAATATTTTCTTCTATTAAAGAATCTTTACTTTTCATATATGCACTTTCAAAAACTATAATTTCTACACTGCCATATAAATCTTCTATTGTAACAAAAGCCATAATTTTGTTATTTTTTGTATACTTCTTTTTTATAGATGTTATAATTCCAGCATATCTTATTTGTTGACCATCTTTAAATTTAGCAATTGCATTATATCCATGTTCTGTATTTTCAGTATTATTTTGTTCTTCTATTTGATTTATATCTAATGTACTTATATTTGTTTGTTGTTGAATCAATTTTCTATACTTTTCTAAAGGATGACCTGATATATAAATTCCTAACATTTCCTTTTCCATAGAAAGTTTTTCCTTATCAGAAACTTCTTGATGTATTTCAAAAGCATATTTCTTTTTTTGCATATCTTCCTTTTCTTCTTTGGTTCCCATATCAAACATAGAAACCTGACCATCAAGTCCTCTTTTTTTCTCACTCTGTATTCCATCAATTATTTGTTCAAAAGAAGCTAGTAAAGTTGCTCTAGTCTGTTCAAACTCTTCAAATACGCCTGCTTTTATTAAACTTTCCACACATTTTTTATTTACACCTTTATCAATCACTCTTTCACAAAAATCTATAAAACCTTTAAAAATCCCATTTGATTCTCTTTCTTCTATAATTGCATCAACAGGTGCCTTACCAACATTTTTTATACTCCCTAATCCAAATCTAATTTTTCCATCTTCAACAGTAAATTTAGACATACTCTTATTTATATCTGGTTTCAATATATTTATTTTAAGCCTTTTACATTCATCAATATATTCCGGTATTTTATCTAAGTTTCCCAAAAAGCTATTTAATGTAGCAGCCATAAATTCCTCTGGATAATATGTCTTTAAATATGCTGTTCTATATGCTACAACTGCATAACAAGCTGCATGCGATTTATTAAAAGCATATTTAGCAAATTCTGACATCTCATCAAATATCTTATTTGCTGATTTTTCATCTATTCCATTTCTTACACATCCAGGAACAATTACATTTCCATTTTCATCCAACTGACCATTTATAAAAATCTCTCTCTCCTTTGCCATAACATCAAGTTTTTTCTTTCCCATAGCACGTCTTACCAAATCTGCCCTACCTAAAGAATATCCCGCTAATTCACGTACAATCTGCATAACTTGTTCTTGATAAACCATACAACCATAAGTCACATTAAGTATTGGTTCCAAACTTGGATGAGTATATTCATTATGTCCTGGATTTTGTTTTCCTTTTATATATCTTGGAATTTGATCCATTGGTCCTGGCCTATATAATGACACACCTGCTATCAAATCCTCCAAACAGTCTGGTTTTAGTTCTTTCATAAAGTTTGTCATTCCTTGACTTTCAAATTGAAACACACCAGAGGTATTTCCATCTTGCCACAATTTATATACTTTAGGATCTGCCATATCTTTATCATACTCAACCTTTATTCCTCTATTTTTTTCAACCAAATTTATAGTATCTTGAATAACTGTTAAAGTACGTAACCCTAAAAAGTCCATTTTTAAAAGTCCTAATTCCTCTAATGTTGTCATTATATATTGCGTAGAAATCTGATTATCTCTTACATATAAAGGAACATAAGTATCTACTGGATCTTTTGTTATAACTATTCCACAAGCATGTGTTGAAGTCTGCCTAGGCATTCCTTCTAGTCCCATTGCTATATCCAACAGATTTTTTATATCTGGCTCATTTTCATATCTTTGCTTTAATTCTATATTTTGCTCCAAAGCTTTTTTTATTGTTATATGTATTTCATTTGGTATCATTTTAGCTAAAGAATCAGCTTCTGAATATGGAACATCTAATACTCTAGCAACATCTCTAATTACCATTCTTGCTGACATAGTACCAAAAGTTATAATCTGAGAAACATGATCATATCCATATTTTCTTGCAACATAATCTATTACTTCTTGTCTTCTTTCATAACAAAAATCCACATCAAAATCCGGCATACTAATTCTTTCGGGATTCAAAAATCTTTCAAATAAAAGACCATATTTTATAGGATCAATATCTGTAATTCCTATACTATATGCCAATATTGAACCAGCTCCAGAACCACGACCTGGTCCTACAGGTATCCCTTGTGATTTAGCATAATGAATAAAATCCCATACAATCAAATAATAATCTACATACCCCATCTTTTTTATAACTGACAATTCATATTCTGCCCTTTCCATTATCTCTTTTGTATGATTTTCACCATAACGTTCTTTTAATCCATCATCACAAAGTTTCTTCAAATAATCATAATGTGTTTCAAACCCTTCTGGAACATCATAATTAGGCAAAATTGTATGTCCGAATTCAAATTCAACATTACATTTATCTGCTATTTTCACAGTATTCTCTATAGCATCAGGAAAATTACTAAAATATTCACTCATCTCTTCAGGTGATTTTACATACAATTCATCTGTGTCAAAACGCATTCTATCTTGGTCACTCATTCTCTTTCCAGTTTGAATGCACAATAAAACTTCGTGATTATATGCATCTTCTCTTCTTAAATAATGTGCATCATTTGTAGCAACTATTGGTATATCTAATTTTCTAGCTAATTTTATTAATTTTTGATTTGCCAAAACCTGCTCTTGTATTCCATTATTTTGAATTTCTATATAATAATCTTCACCAAAAAGTCCTTTATGCCATAAAGCCACTCTTTCTGCTTCTTCTTCTCTTCCATTTAACAAATTTTGATTGATTTCTCCAGCTAAACATGCACTTAAACATATTAAACCTTCATGATATTTTTCTAATATTTCTCTATCTATTCTAGGTTTATAATAATATCCATCCACAAATCCCAATGATACAAGCTTACTTAAATTTTTATATCCTTTATTATTTTTAGCAAGTAAAATTAAATGATAATATTTATTATCTATTCCTGGTTCTTTATCAAACCTTGAACGCAATGCCACATATACTTCACAACCTATTATTGGTTTTATTCCTTCTTTTTTACAAGCCTTATAGAAATCTATTGCCCCATACATTACTCCATGATCTGTTAATGCTATTGCCTCCATACCTAACTCTTTTGCTCTTACAGGTAAATCTTTTATTCTATTTGCTCCATCTAATAAACTAAACTCACTATGTATATGTAAGTGTACAAATTTTGACATTTTTTTCATTCCTTTATAAAAAAAAATTCCCCGCCTTAGCCGTAAGATGTCTTGAATTTTTAAGGACCTGTTCCTAAAAACAGGTGGGTGCCTACCAAAATACTTGTGGGCTTCTCACAATCCTAACGGTGAGCATGCACGCCATATTTTTGAGATTGGCCCCTCTTCTATACTTGTTGGTTCTAAAAATTCTGTCTACACGTACTATGCAGGGTAAATTAATAACTATTTAATTATTTATTTTGCTTTACTTCCTAAGCTGATTTTATTTTAGCATATCTATTTGATTAATACAAATTTTCTTTTCTTAATTTTTTTAAATTTTTCTTTATTTATTTTATTTTATCTCATTATTTCGTATATTATTCTCCTTTTTTCTCTTTTTTAATAATTTGATTTTATTTTTGTTATATGTTATTATAATCATTCGAAATATCAATATTTTGCTTAACACATACTATCATTTTAATTTTTTTATTTTTTTTTGAAAAACTATTGACAACTTTTATTTCAAATAGTATAATGACAAAGTGTTAAGCGCATATCGTTTTAACAGATGGGTAGGTGGCCGAGTGGCTAAAGGCGGCAGACTGTAAATCTGTTCTCATTTGAGTACGAAGGTTCGAATCCTTCCCTGCCCACCAAAATACTATTATTATATCAAACAAAAAATCGACTTCTATAGCCGATTTTTTTGTTTCATACTTCCAAATATCATATATATATCACTTTATCCCATTCTAAAAAAACTCTTGACAATAGTCCCTCAGATGATATAATTAAAAAAAATAATAAAATAAAGGAAAAAATATGGAAACACTTGAATTACCTAAAAAGAATTAATTACTTTGACATTGCCAAAGGCCTTGGCATCTTATTAATGATTATTGGACATATGCCCATAAAAAATGAATATTTAAAAAATTTTATATTTTGCTTTCACATGCCATTATTTTTTATTATAAGTGGTTACTTTTTTAAACATAAAGATAATAAAGAATGCTTAAAAAATATATTTAAAAAATTAATAAAACCTTATATAATAACATGTTTAGCAATTATATTTTACCATGTCCTTAAATTACTTTTAAATAAAAACTTCATTGAAATTCCCAACACTTTAAAAACGTGGGGACTAGCTTCCTTATATGGAAGTGGCTCTATGCAACCATTTGGTATAAAATATATTGGTGCTATATGGTTTCTATTAGCCCTTGCATCTGCAACTTACATAATTAATAACATATATACAAGTAAATATCGTAATTTATTAGTAATATTAATTTCTTACATTGGATATAAAACCTCAAAATATATATGGTTTCCTTTTAGCATTCAAGCCGGAATGGTAGCTACAATATTTATGTATGTAGGCATTATAATTAAAGAAAAAGATATTTTACATAAAAAACTATCAGTTACCACATATATATTTATCATTTCCATTACAATTTTTTGTATAATATATGGTGGTAAATTATATATGGTAAGCAATATCTACAAAAATGGGCTTTTAGATATTATTGGTGCTATAAGTACATCTTTCTTATTCATTAAACTATGCATGCAAATAGATACACATTCCAAGCATTTAAAAAAACCTTTTATATATATTGGAAAAAATAGTTTAATATGTCTATGCCTACACTTGTTTAGTTTAGATTGCTTGCATTACAGCACTCTAAACAAAATTTTAACTAAAATAAGGCTATCAAATTACACTTTAAATTCAATTATTTTAAATATCTTATGGGTACTTTTTATGCTTTTATTTATAAAATTAACACTAAAAGCATTTGATAGTATAAAAAGAACTCTAAAATAAAAACTAACTTTATCAATATTTAATATACAACAAAACAAAAGCGGACATTAATAACATTGCACTATTTAGAACATTTTAAAGTCCGCGTATTTGTGCATTCAATTGTACAATTACCTATTAATAGAGAATTATCTCTTTCTTTGAAGCTTTCATTCCGGCTTTAATCAAGGCGAAATCAGCTCCACTAAGAACTCCTACTAAACCTGTTCCGATTGCGATTGACGCAACAGGCTCGTCGCCAGGAATAGCATCAAAGCACTTTGTAATAACCTCTTTCTGATTACTCCAACCATTTTTCAGAGAATGACAACACAATGCGAAGAACTTCACTCCATCCACCTCTTTTGTCAGAACTGAACCCAACTGAGTTTCACCGATATAAGCCAATTCTGGCCAAAACTTCCGAGAAATCATATCTGCAAAACCAGAATCGAATCGTTTACACCTTCAGTATTTACTGCGAATGCAATCCGAGTTTCATTAGCTTTAAGAATGTCTCCACTTCTTGTTTTGATAATCATAATGTTTTCCTCCTAACAATTGTTTTTTGAGAATTAAACAACTTGCTATTTTTATTTTAGTTCGTATAGCTACGAATAGTTACAATTTTATCATACTGCAATTTACATAATTTTTCAACACACGTCTAAATTACATTATTAAAATTATTTATTAAAAAATTTCGTTATATATTTCCATACTTTTTTATAGCCATTTAATATTATTTATTTCTATTAAATCTAATTTTTGCTCTTGTTCGGTACCATCTAAAATGATTTCCTTATTATTATTATTAAAAATATTATCAGAGTTATCTCTTTCTTTTTTTCTTCTAATTACATTTTATCATAATTTTGTTTAGCAATAATTTTTTCTTTTTGTAATTCTGTAGTCCAAAAGAAAAAATCATCCAACTACTTGAATGATTTTTAATCTATCTGTTAGTTCAACAGATACGTCATTGGTGCAGATGGCCAGAATCGAACCGGCACGGTTTATCCAACCGCAGGATTTTAAGAATAATGGAATATTTAACATTTATTATTACTTAACATCAGTAAATAGCTTTTAATTCAAGTGTTTTCAATGCTTTGGAATTAAAAGTTAGTATTATAAATAGTTATGAAATATTACTAAAAAATAAATAAGATGTTAGGAATGTGTTAGGAAAAAGTTAGGAAGAATTTTAGCTTACTTTTGACTTAATGTAGAATTACTCTACTTTAAAATAAAAACACCTTAAAACTAATTTTAAGGCTTAATTAAATAGGATTAAATAACAAATTAGATTGCTTGTAGCATTTTAGCTATGAGTAGTCTTTTTTTGTTGTCCAAAAGAGAAATGCAACACCTCTTAAAAAGTGTTTGGTGTGATGAGCCGATGCTATAAAGTTTATCCGTATTTGTATAAGCAGTCTAATTATACAAAGTGCGTGAGTGAGATTTTGGAACACAGACTCACAATAATAAAAGAGTATTCGGTGGCATATCTTGGTGTTGATTTATAATTGTAAAAAGTTTGGACAAGTTTGAACAAAGGTATTATATATACCAGCAATTATAGTAGTAAACACTACTTACTAGACTACTTATGAAACGAGGCGAACGACCGACGGTTTCTACTTATATAGGTGTAATAATTCTATTTTTTATAAATGGGTTTATTACACCTTTTCACTTTAGCTCTCTCCCTCTGGTTTCTACTTTGAATTGCTAAAGTGAATACAAAAAAGCATA
This sequence comes from Clostridium sp. 27_14, assembly GCA_001916035.1. Classification (GTDB taxonomy): domain Bacteria; phylum Bacillota; class Clostridia; order TANB77; family CAG-508; genus CAG-269. The sequence continues at coordinate 34,204 of MNRQ01000013.1, forward strand.
AGTGCTTTTTTGTTGTGAGTAAAAAATTTATTTTTTTGCTCACATTCATAAAAATTGCGACAAGCAAATTTTTATGAAAAACCTAAAATGCATATAAGCAATTTTAGGTTTTAGGGGTGTGGGGTTGAAAAAAACTGCCATACGAACAAACTTGTTTGTCTAGTATGTTAGACATTCAAAGAATATCTTAAGTAAAGAAAGTGCAAGAAGATATGAATTATGCTATTATAAGAAATGATAAATTAACAAGAGTTGATGCACAGGAATCATACATTCACAATGATAAAAGGTCAAAAGGACATTCTAATAAAAATATTGACCCTACAAGAACACATTTGAACTTTTATTGTAAGAAAAATGAACTAACATATATAAAAGAATTTGATAAAATGAAAAAGGAATATGATTTAAAAGGCACTATTAGAAGTAATAGTATTATTATGTGCGAAATGATGATTACTTCTGATAATACTTTTTTTGATAAAATAGGTTTAGAAGAAACAAAAAGATATTTCAAAGAAAGTTATAAGTTTGTATGTAATTATAATAATCTTGGAGAGAAAAATATAATATCTACAACAGTACATTTAGATGAAACTACACCACATATGCACCTAGTATATATTCCTGTAGTTCATACCAAGGATAAAGAAGGCAAAGATATTGATAAAATATGTTGTAGAGATTTTTGGAAAGGCCGAGATAGTTATAGAAAATTACAAAATGCTTTTCACAAATATATAACCTCAAAAGGTTTCAATTTAGAACGAGGTTTATCAGTAGAAGAAACTGGAGCAAAACATGAAAAAATAGAAGATTTGAAAAAATTAACTAATTTTGAAAATACTAAAAAGATATTAGACAATATAAAATTAGAATTACCAGAAACACCAAATATTAATGATATTAAACTAATAAAACTTAATAGAGAAAAAGTAGAAAATGATATTATTAAGCCAAAAGATGATAGAATTATGGAATTATATCAAGAAAATTTAAAATTGCATAATGAATTATTAAAACAAGTAAATTTAGTTAAAGTGGCTGAAAAATATCAAAAAGAACGAGATAAAATTCTTGCTGATAATATTGAGTTGCATAATCAAGTTGAAAATATTAAGGCAGAATATAAAGACAACGAATTTGATTTAGAATGGGATTTTAAAAAGCAAATAAAAAAATTAGAAACAGGAAATAATCACTTGCACAAAATCATTGATAAATTTTACGAAACTATTGAAAAATTTATTGATTGGATTTGTCATAAATTTAGCATTGGAGAATCAAAAAAACTAATTAAAGATTTTCAAGAAGAAACTAATACTTTTATTGATCCAATAAAGCAACTTGAACATGAAGATATGGAAAAAGAATGGGATTTGGAAAGATAAGGAAAAGAGAATTAGCCTAAACTAATTCTCTTATTCCTAATAATACAAATGATAAAACTTTAACCTCTACCTGTTACCTTTGCAGATATAACATATACCGGACAACCATAATTGTTGAATAACTTATGTGTTTCATCCTTACGACAGAATTTCATTTCTACTAATGAAGAAGGTACATAGAAAATATATAATTCTCTTGTTTTCTTTATATCTCCATTGTGATCTTTATGTACAAGTTGATTATGTCCATGTTCTCTTATTGCAACTCCCTGATTAGGAACATACATACATGAAAATGTATGTATTGTTTTATGATACTTAATAGTACCTAAATTTTGTTCCCATACTTCGTCTAAAGTTACATCACATACATCTACAGGTATTTTAAACCATTCTCCGGGTTTCTGAGTTTTCAAGATTTTTTCCAGTTCATCAACAAAGTTAAAAAAATCTCTGTCTTTTCTTCTAGCTAAATCCCGAATTTCCTTTACCGAGTCCAAACTTAAAGTTTTCATTTTCATTGAGTATACCTCCTTAACTAATTGGTTTGCGAGTTACTTTAAAAGTCTTTTTGAGTATCGATTGTTTTTACATAATCAAGAAGTCTAGCAAAATCCTCATCATCATAGTACAATGACTTATCCCATTCATACCAGATATCAAATGCAGTTTGAGCTCCATCTTTTACCATTTGCTGAACTTTATTGCTCTTGAAAACCACATTATCTTCTTGCTCATCTAATGAATGTTGACATCCCATATCTTGATAAACTTTAGCTTGTATATCAGCTTCTAACTTATCACAATGATGAGCAAAAATTGCTTCTTTGGTCTTCTTTTCATCAAATTCAAATAGTAATGAAAGAAACTCCTCCTGATTAACCAAGTCTCCAATAACTTCTCTCATTGCTTCATGTTCTTTTTTCATTTTTTCTTCAGGAGTTATATTGTCAAATGGTGTGATATCTCCAATAATAACTTCTCCCAATTCATGAAGAACCAGCATTTTTATAACTTTGTTAATATCTAAATTTGTTTTAAACTCAGAGTCGATACTTAAAGCTAAAATACAAGTTCCATAAACATGTTCTGCAATGCTCTCTATCCGTTCTTTACTCACGTTCCAATGAGTTTTATCCCAACCACTTCTTATCTTATACTTAAGTTGTGTAGCTAAAAGATAGAACCTCATTGAATTTCTTAACTTTTCTTCCATATAATATGTCCTCCTTAAAATATTTATTTTATATCAACTGCCTATATATCTACCTGTAAAACAGGATTACAAAAATTTATAGCTAGTTTTACTAGCACTTGTTTATAATTTTATCATATTTTTATGTAAAATGCTAGTGTTTTTATGTATTTTATGCTATACTTTGAACAGAAAATCTTTTAATAAATATAAAAAATGAATATAAAAAAATATTTGACATATAATAAAAAATATAGTATACTATATTTAGCTTAAGCAAGAGAGTTGTTCGTAAGATGACAATTGCTCGAGATATGTTGACCACATATCTCATTTTTTTTGCAAATAAAGCGGTTGACCAGACCGCTTTGATTAGGTTTGCACTAATCTTGAGTTTTTTGACTATCTTCAGAGTTATCATTACTAAGTAATAATAAAACTATAAGACGCCAAATTAATTCGTAAGATGACAAATTACTCACCCCCTTCAAAAAGATTTCCTTTATGAAAAGGATGGTATCATTATACTTCATATATTGATAAAATACAATCGTTTTTTTAATCCTTTTTTCAATAAACTTAGTGCTTCCATCATATAATCGTATGAATACATATTTAATCCAATTACACTATTAGTATATTCTTTATAAGAGTGTGCTTTATGGTTAAAAATTGCATTATATATTTCTAACAGTTGTTTATTATAACTTTCATCTAAAATTTTTCCATCTTGATCTTTATCCATATAATTTTTTAATCCATCTCTTACAATTTCTATTTGCTTTATTATTTTTATAAATTTATGATATCCATTGCCATTTATAATATCTATGTATGCTTTTAAATCTATAATTTTGATTCCTAATAGTAACGGTTATAAGAACATTCTTATCATAGCTCGACCTTTATCTTCATGGAAACCATATCCATAATGCGTATTTGCAAAATCTTCAACTATACTAATAGATTGATAATATCTAATACAATCTCTCATTGTAAAATGATAATAATTTATTATCTCAAATACAGTTTCATTAAAATAATATGAATTTTTATTAAATCCTAAGAACTGCATAAAATTAGTAATATTTACTTGTGGTAAATCTATTAAAACATCAAAAAACTTATTTAAGTACCTATGCGAGTCAAAATTTTGCCCATAATAATTAGAAATAGTATTTGTTAATTCTTTTACATTTACTGAAAATACAAATATTATATTCTCATGATCAAAGAAATGTTTAATTCTTTCTAATAGTTTTATTATATAAATAGGATTACATCTATCTAATTCATCCACAAAAACAACTAATTTATCTCCACGCTCCACTAATAATTTATCTAGCAATATGTTTAATGTTTCTTTTAAATTTTCCATTGTTGTAATTTCTGGTATAATATCTTTTCCTTTAAATGTAGATACTAATTCTTTGACACTACCATTTGACCAAATATTTGCTACATCTAAAACGCTAGCAATCTTATCTATAACATTAGAACTCTCTTTTTGATAATCTTTTAAAATATCATGTTCTTTTATGATATTAAATATAATCGAATTTATTGGGTCAATGTGAAAATCATTATTCCAAGCGTTATAATAAATTGGTACAAAATTCTTCTCTAGTTTTAAATCTTTAAAACAATCTCTTTGTAAGATTTGGTCTAACTGTGTATTATAATCTTGGAGTTCCTCTTTTATATACTCATTATAATAAGTTAAAAGTGTATATATTTGTTTAATTAGAAAAGTTTTCCCTGTTCCCCAATCTCCATTAATAAATATGGTAAAGTTTTCATCTACATTGTCTAACATTTCTAAAAATGTTGCAACATATTGATTTCTTCCAATTGCATTTTTATCTAGCATATTTATTATATTTTCTGTAGTAGGTTTAACTTCTATTTTATTCAATTTGCATTCCTCTTTTCAATATTTATAATATTATTTATTTATTTTCTACCAACCAATTATAAACTTCATCTTCAGTAAGTTTTCCTTTTTTTATCTTATTTATTTTATCTCTAGCTTCCTTTTTCCATTGTTCAAATTCTTTTTGAATAGTCTTACTTTCCTTATTTCTATATGTAGTCATAAATTTTTGTTGATATATTCTTCTATAAAGTGCTTGTACTTTATTATTTTCTAAATTTTTCCTATATTGTTCTCCTGCACCTTTTTCTTTACAAGTTGGACTTTTATCTACATTATCTAAATCACAATATATTTCATTTTGCCTATAAGTTGGGATAAAATATCTACCACAATTTAAACAAGTCTTAATTTGTAAATTTTCGTGTCTTACAATTTGATCTAATACCATAAAACATATACTTGTTAAATTTTTACTTGTATAAACATTGTGTAACTCCATTTCTTGATTCTTATTGTCTATTTCCTTTATTAACTTATTTAAAGTATCATTATGATATTTATTGTGTATATTTATATAATTATCTGTTATAATTTCTATTCCTTGCGAATATGTATAAAAATCACTATTTTTTATAGTATAGGCAATAAATTTTGACAATTTATTTTCTTCTTTTAAACTTTCATTTCCATTTAAATTATAAACAAAATCTACACATTTTTTGAAATTATCTTGCCATTCTATAAGTCTATCACTACTTCTATCATATATATCTTTTATAATATTCTTAAACTCAATGTTAGTAATATAATCATCATTTTTAGTATATTGATAAGGTACATATTCTTTTATTAACTCATACCCATAAGCATAAAAGAAAGTATTATATGAAGTTTCAAAAGTAGTGAAATCAGCATTTAAAAAGTTTATTAAAATAGATCCTATACTTTCTACATAATGAATATATATAGTAGATGGTTGTCTTATTATTTCTTTTTTCTTATTTAATTTTGTTTTAGATATATCTTTTTCTAATTCTAAACATAATCTTGTTTCATCATTTTGCTTTATTCTCTTTCTATTTACATTATATAGGTATAAAGGTGTTGCGTAATATTCTTCTTTTTCTTCAAAATTAAACCATAATATGAAATTTCAGAGAGAACATCTTTAATTTTGTTGTCGTCAGCACTGTTTTCGAAGCAAATTTCCATTACCCAAAAAACTCCACGTTCTTTGTTCACTGCTTCTACCAAAACATTTACATAACATAATTATAACAAAATTGCATTATGTTGTACATTAAGGGCAAATGTAAGACTTATTGCAATGCACCTTATTAATACTTGCATTTACTTTTTCACTTATCTATTTTCATATCTTTTTATTTATATTTCTATATAACTTGTAATTTCATTTTATATGTGATAAACTTGATACATCTTGTAATTATAATAAGCAATGCAGTAATGCTATGTAGAAAATATTATTAAGTATACTCTAATAATATAAAGAATATAGATGGAGGTATTTAGTTATGAAAAATAATTATATTGTTATCGGTGATAGTATTACCTATGGAATTGGTGATTTTGAAAGTGGTGGCTGGGCTACTATGTTTAAACAATATATTGTTAATAAAGATGATTCAAAAGTATGTAATAACTATGTTCATATTGCAGCTTTTCCAGGAGCTACAAGCACTGATATATTGAATAAAATAGATAGCATATTGCAAGCTTTTTATCATAGAGAATTTACAAATACAATTATGCTTTCTATTGGCATTAATGATACTCAAGAATTTAATGGTAATCCTAAAAATAGTATTGAACAATATAGAATAAATATAGAAAAAATTGCGAAAAGTGTTATGGATAAAGGTTTCAATATGATAATTTTAGGGTTAACAAGAATAGAAAGTAATGAAAAATTCTTTTGGAAACCTAATAAATATTATGATAATGAAATAATATCAGAATATGATAAGGATTTATCCTTGATTTTAGATTATGATGCTGAATTAAAAGATTTATGTAATAATAATAGAATTAAATATATTTCAATGCAAGAAGTATTACAAAAAGAAGATTTTATAGATGGTCTACATCCAAATCATAATGGTCATAAAAAAATTTTTGAAAAAATCATTGATAATAATATATAGGAGGTATAATGAACAATATAAAGATTATACATGCAAATAAAAATCATAAAAAATTTTTAATATATGCTAATAAAGTAATAGACAATGTCAACAATATGGAAGAAACCAATGGGTTAGAATTAAATATAGACAAAGATTATTTTTGTGATAACCCAAAATTTCAATGTCTAGTAGCAGAATTTGATAATAAACCAGTTGGAATGATTTTATATTCATATTTTTATTGGGCTAGTGATGGTCAGGTTTTATGGATTTCACAAATGTTTATTGAACCCAAATATAGAAAATATGGTATATTTTTCAAATTAATTTCTAAGTTAAGAGAGGAAAATAAAGATATAAAAATTGCATCTTGTGCAACTGGCAATGATAATATTAGAATGCAAAAAATCTTAAAATATTATAATTGCCACGAAATGAGTAATCTTAAATTTTATTACAAAAAAGTATAGCTAAAAAAAACTACAACTTTAATTAAGCAAAACAAGTAGCACTTATATTTCAAAAAGTACTACTTGTTTTTAGCTATACCGAATGAACCTATACCTCACCTGGCTAGTCATGTGTACGAATAATATTTTCAGTTTTTATTATCATCTTTCTCTTCTGCAGAATCTTCTATTGCATCTATGATGCATGTCAAAAACACAACATCTTTCATAGAAATATCCGATTCTTTTTGCTTAACAATTTCATAAGAATCCACTATATCAAGTTTCTTACTTATTTTAAACAAAATTTCATCAGAAACATCATATACGTTAAATTCATAAAACAAAGAAAGAATTCTTTCTTTCGTATATCCCAATTCATTTCTTTCTTCATCATAAATGTGAAAGTTATATTTACTCAAAGAAAGAAAATCTGTAAAAAACTCCTCTCCTATATAACCTGTTATATTGCCTTCAGTATCCATCAACCTAGCTAAACGGTTAAGTTTTATTCCCCACCGTTTAATTTGTTTTTCCTTGGCAATCTCGTTACCATTCGCATCAGTAAATGTAAATACATCACCTGTAATATTCACATATTTACCAGATACTGTTCCGATTCTTTCTCCAGCTACATATATGTCGTATTCTTTCTTAAAAGAAATAAATTTCTCTTTTATTTTCACAGTAGTTGCTTCTTCTAGTAAAGAAGAATAATCTTCCTGTGAAGAACTTGCAACATAGTTTGGACTATTTGTTTTTGATGAACATCCCATAAGTAAGGATGAGATGATAAGAATTGTTATTAAGTTTAAAATGTTCCGTTTTGTTATTTTTTTCATTATGTTTTTCTCCTATTCTATTATTTGCACACCTTTAAAATTCACTTTGCTCCAAAATAATTATTTTACAATTCAGTTGTACATCTATAAGGTGTAAAAAGAGTATAACAGAAAAGTAAGCTCATTTTATTATATCATATTTACATAAATTAGTCAAAAACTGCACCTTTACTTTTGTTATCTCTTTATTTTTTATTCCATATTTTATATTTCTTTAATATAACTTTCTCCACATATCTCTAGTAAATTTCCTTCTGGATCTTTTATTGTAAAATAATAATATGGCTCTGTAATATTAACATACATTATATCCGAAATTTCTCCAATATTTAATGCTTTTATTCTTGAGTATTCTGTATTTAAATCTTCTGTATAAAAATTCAAAGTAATAATATTATTCATTTTTATATTTTGCTCTTTGTTAAAATCTTTTATATAGGCATCATTATAGTTTACATTATTTCTACTATTTATTTTTTCTTCATCAAATTTTCTATTATAAATTGCCAATTTATTTCCACATTCAAATTCTACCCATCTATTCTCAGTATAAATATTAGGTTTAATTTGTAATATTTTTTCATAAAATGATATCACTTCCATAAATTTATTTGTTTCTATATAAGTACAACATAATTCCATAATTATTTCCTCAATTTCATTATTTATACAAGTATCTTATCATATTTTTATGTATAATAGCAACAATTTTATATCTTTTAATAATTAGATTAGCAATAGATTAGCAAAACACTTTTCAAAATGTAAAAAATAAAGAGTAAGAATTGTTTAACTCTTACTCTCTGGTGCAGATGGCCGGAATCGAACCGGCACGGTTTATTCAACCGCAGGATTTTAAGTTACTCTATCATTTTAATGATTAGTGATGAATAATACTTTTTAATCCTATTATTTATGTACTCAAAATCTTATTATTTCAAACTATTTCACTTGTTTTTATTGTAACATAAACAATTTCAAATTTATATAAATCTGACATAACTTGTTTAAGTTTTGTTAGAAATTTGTTAGAAAAATTTTGAGCAGTATAACATGAAATAGACACTATACCTTTCGGCATAATGTCCAATTTCTTAGGGCTAATTAGTCGATAGAAGAAACGATAATGTTTTTCATTCCATGTTCATTCTTTTTTCTGCCTTCTTTTGCTACCAATTTACCGTAGTTTCTAAAACTTCTCTGTCCATATTCAGTTGTGATAACACAGCTTCCAATTTCAGAGTGAATGTCCAATGTATTGAACATCATTTCAGTATATTCCCGCGATTCATTGGGCTTAAGGCTTCCACCTAAGATTTCAAGTGCGACCGATGTTTTGTTTGTTACTGTCATAACAGCACCTCCTAATTAATTTGTAATTATATTATACTACATTTTACATAAAATATCAAATATTGCTTTTAATCAAATTTTGCATATTTAAAATTTAAAGTGAGCAGGCATAGTTTGTTACCTGTTCTAATTTTTCGCCACAAAATCGATTGTCGTGCGAAGGAAAGGAAAATATATGCAAGATTTTAATTTTTATAAAGTTAATGAAACTTTAAATCATAAATATTATCAAATACCACAGGAATTATTTATAAATCCATTATATAAAAATGCTTTAAATTCTGATAGTAAATTGTTATATGGTTTTCTATTAGATAGATTATCATTATCTATAAAAAATAATTGGCATGATGAAAATGGAAATGTGTATTTGATATTTACTAGAAAAGAGGTTCAAGATAAATTAAATCTATCTGATAAAACTGTTACTAAAGCATTTAAACAACTATCAGATGTTAATTTAATTTATGAAAAGAAACAAGGTTTTAGCAAACCTAAACTTATATATGTTGCAAAAATACAACATCAAAATATAGAAATATCACATAATCGTAAAAATTACGATTATATAAACGAAGATTCTACGATTACCGAATCGGAAAATTTCCGACCAATCAATACTAATAATAATTATACTTATATAAAAAATAAAGCAAATAAAAATTCAATGAGATATTCTGGTAGAGATTATTCTCCTGAATTTTTAAACAGCTTATATGCTAATATGTAAAGACCTTAGCAAATCACAAAAGCAGTTATGCTTTTGTGAAAATAGCAATATAAAAATTGGTTATCAATTTTTGTGTTGCTATTTTTTTACCTAAATTGCTAATAGCATATTTAGGTAAAACGGGTGTAGGGTGTCCCTACCACACTGACATTTTTTCCCATAAGGGTAAAAAAGTGTCGTAGTGTGTTACAACACAATTTGAAAAAGAGAAAAAATTTAACCAGCATATTGTTATTCTGCTGTGCTAGAAATGGAGGAATTTATATATGAGTTATGCAATAATTAGAAATGCAAAATACAAAAGAGAAAATCTAAAAGGTATCTATCGCCATAATGAAAGAAGAAATAAAAACTATTCTAATAAGAATATTTATAAAGAAAAATCCTATTTGAATTATTCATTAAAAGATACTCAATTCACTTATGAAAAGGAATTTGATAGAATAAAAAAATAGCATAATTTAAAAGGTCAAATCAAAACAGTTAGTAATATTATTTGTGAATATATAATTACATCCGATAAAACCTTCTTCGACACAATTGGAGAAGATGAAACTAAAAGATATTTTGAAACAGCTTACAAATTCGTTTGCAAATACAAGGATTTAGGCGAACAATATATTTTATCTGCAAAAGTGCATATGGACGAGGAAACTCCACATATGCACTTAGTTTTTATTCCAGTAGTTCATACTACAGATAAGAAAGGTAATAACATAGATAAAATTGCTTGTAATGAATTTTGGAAAGCTAAAGATAGTTACAGTCAATTACAAAATGATTTCCACTCTTATATAACTGCAAATGGATTTGATTTAGAAAGAAGAAATCCTAGTGAAATAGTACATTTATCTGTTGAAGATTATAAGAAAATTACAAATTTTGAGAATACTAAAACTGTTCTTAAAGATATTAAACTAGAAATACCAGAAACTCCTGATGTTAAGAGTTTTGGAAAGCTAGTACGAAATAGAGATGAAAAAATACAAGAATTAGTTGTAGAGCCAAGAGATAAAATGATTAAAGAACAACAAGAACAAAATTCTTTACTTTATTTGACACTACAAAGTCAAGTTAATACTGTAGAAAGAGCTTCAAAATATGAAAAAGAAAGAAAATCTATAATGTGTGAAAATAGAGAGTTAAAAGAAAAGTGCGAAAATATGGAAAATGACTATTCTACAAAACTTAAAGAAGAAATACGAAAAGTTGAAAATAAATATGAAGATAAAATCTACAAGTTGGAAAAAGAAAATAGCTTTTTACGAAAAGTTGTAAATACATTTCAAAAAACAGTAGATAAATTCATACATTGGGTATGTAATAAGTTTTCAGTATCTTCTGAAGATGAATTTATTAAGGATTTTGAATTTGAAAATGATATTTATCTTGATCCAGAAAAACAAATTGAAAATGAAGAATATGAAAAAGATTGGAATTTTGAATTATAGAAATCTGCCACCGTTAGTGGCAAATTTCTATAACATTTTATCTTTCTAAATCTAATTCTTTATAAGAATATTTTGCAACCTCACAATTTCCTAAACATAATGGTAATAAAGTTTCGGTATTTGGTATTCCTTCAAAATAACATTTAACTGGTATACTAATACCTCCATGTGCCACTATTAATATTCTTTTTCCAGCATATTCATTTTTGATGCTCTCCAAAAAATCATATACCCTTCCGAAAAAGTCCTTTATATTTTCTGCTTTATCATATTTTAAATTTTGCTTGTAACTCCAAAAAGCATTAAAATCAAAGTCAGTATTAGGCATTCCTTCAAATTCTCCAAAATCCCTTTCTGAAACTCTTTCATCTATTATCATCCTAATATTTCTTCCTTGATTAATAATTTCAGCAGTTTGTAAGGCTCTCTTTAAAGGAGAACATAGAATTAAATCTATTTTTTCATTTTTCAAGAAATCTCTTGTTTCTTCTGCTTGTTGGATTCCTTTTTCATTTAATTCTATATCTGCTTTTCCTTGTACTTTTTTTAATAAATTCCATTCCGTTTGACCATGTCTTGTTAATAATATTTCCATTATAAAAATCTCCTATCTATTCTCTTTCTATATCTCTTCTACTATAATCAAAGTCTCCATATTTTGTCCTTGCAAATAACTGGTGAATTTGCCCATAAATTGTTCCAGGACATCTGTCCAAGACTTTTTCTATATGTTGTTTTACCTGTTCTGAATACATACCATTTGTTCTTACCAATACATCATTTCCAATATTAATACTTTCTCCTTTTTTGAAATGCTTATTTCCAATCAGTATTCCATCATCTAAATATTCAATTGTATCACTACTATTTTTAAGCATTACACCGCAGCCATGTGGTGTTAGAGTAATTTGTTTATCTTTTAATTTTATTGTATTTTTAGAAGATAAATCAGGATGGACCAAATAAATGTCGTTTCCAGGTGCAGTTAATAAAGTAAAGTTATCTTGTTCCCATTGACAACCTATACATATAGCATTTTTAGTAGGCATTCCATAATGACTTAAATTAATAACTTCTTCACCTGCCAATTCGCCTAAAACAGCATTACAAAAATATCTATTTCTATCTTTATTTATTCTTTGTAATATATTAGCTAATTCTGAAAATTGATCAGCTTTTTTTCCATAAATATATCTTAAATATCTATTTTCTTTATCATCATATATTGTTTGAATATCATCATAATACCAGTTACCTTCTACAGGATATAAGCCATATTTTAAGTTATCTTTTTTTAATTCTATTGCAGAAGCATGAACTATCATATATTGACCTTCTGGAAGTTCAGAATTTTCTCCATTTTGTTCTGCCAAAATTGCAAAATGATTTCCTACATTATAATTCCAATAAAATTTATCTTCTCTTTCTAAATCAATTGAATCCAATATTTGTGATGGAAGATGTGTTGTTGCATATTTTAAATATATTTCTCTATTTTTCATAACTCCATCTAATCTTCTTTGAAACTCCTGTGGCGTTATTTTTTGCTTTAATCTATAAACCGCTGTACCACAAACATTCACAGTTGCATCTACAGGAATAAATGGAACATCAGAATCCCAAGAATAGCAAGAACCTGTGTAAAATCCACCTAACATTCTTGTGCCATTTTGTGCTATTCCTAAATCAGGCATTGCATATATCATACTTTCCTTTTGTGTTCCAGATAATTCTGTTCCTACTTTACTTAGTAATTTTGATGTTATTTCTAGGTGCTTTAATATTTCTTTTTGAGTATTATCATTTAATGAAAAATTTGTCACCATATAAAAATTCCCCTTTATAATAAGTTTGACTTCCGTCAATTTAATTATAAGAGGGTGTTGACATTATGTAAAATACATATTTGTTTGTAAAATATAACTTGAAGTTATACTTTTCAATTATTTTTTAAAATTTCAATTAAATCATTTAATTCTTTAAATTTATTATTGACATTATAGTACAATCCAAATTCCGCATTTGGAAGTGAAAAACCAACATCTAAAACGCATAATTCATTATCGGCTATTTTTTCTTCTACATATTCTTTAGTTATAACAGTTATTATATCTCTAACTTTTAATAATTCAAGCATTGCAGTATAGTTGACGTTATCAACATTAATTGTATCGTTTTCGCTATATTCAAGCTCTTTTATTAAATTTTGATATGCACTAGAAAATTTTTTCAATGTATAAATTGTTGTATTTCTTAAATCCTTTTTAGAAAGTTTTTTATTTAAATACTGTGAATTAGCATTTACAATAAATACATCATGTAGTTCTCCAATTTTTATAAATTTAATTTCCTTTGAATTATATATTTCATCACTGTATTTTTTTGAGAATACAATGTCTATTTTTTGTTTTTCTAACATTGAAAACATATTTTCAGCTGTTAATTGATGTATATTAATAATACTATTTTGATGGTTTTCATAAAATTTCAAAATCGCACTATTATAAATTTTGCTAGGCATATTTACATGTACACCTAAATTTATATTTGAATGCATATTAAATATAGCTTCTGCCTTTAAAATAACATCAATAGCATCTTTTATTTGTGAATATAATTTTTTCCCATTTTCATTTAAAATCATTCCATACTTACTTCTTTTAAACAGTTGAACATGTAATTCATTTTCCAAATTTTTAATATGTTTAGTTACTGCTGGTTGTGAAATATGTAAAATTTCACTTGCTTTCGTTAAATTTTCTTCTTCTACTACAACTTTAAATATTCTATATAGTTCTAAATTTACCATTATAATCGTTCTCCCTTTATAAATTACTTTAAGATTTTCCAGCTTCCTGTTTTCTTTGAACCTTCTCTTTCTATTATCTTTACTTCTTGTAAATGTTTTATTGCTCTTGATATAGTTCTATCTGAAAGATTAGTTTCATTTACAATTTCTTCTCTTGTTATTTGATTATTATTTATTATTAAATTTAATATTTGTTGTTCATTTTTAGTTAATTTTATTGTGCCGTTTAATGTGTCATTTATTGTGTCATCTGTT
>MNRQ01000014.1 GCA_001916035.1 Clostridium sp. 27_14
TTTTATTTGTTTTTTTATTTGTTTTTTTATTTATTTTTTTATTTGTTTTTTTATTTATTTTTTTATTTGTTTTTTTATTTATTTTATATTTATTTTTTATTTTATTCTATCTTTTATTTTTTTTATTTACAAAATCTATGTTTACCTATTATCTTAACTAGAGGTCTTGACCAAATCCATTTATTAGTTGCTGTTGCTGGGTTAAAATAGTATATACATCCACCTGTCGGATCCCACCCATTCATTGCATCTCTTGCTGCCTTATATACTGTTGAATTTTCTGCTATTGACTGATTTATTTGTCCATCTGATACAGCTGTAAATGCTCCTTTTTGATAAATTACCCCCGCAATTGTATTAGGGAACTGGGAACTTTTTACACGATTCAAAATCACCGCTCCTACCGCAACCTGTCCTTCATATGGTTCTCCTCTTGCTTCACCATTAATCGCTCTCGCCATTAATTGCATATCTGATGTAGTATTTATACTTTTCGCATAAGTCACATTAGAATATTTTTTATTACTATTATTAAATATACTTTCCACAATTAAACCACCTATTGTGAATAATATTATTACAAGTAATGTTATTAATATTTTCTTTAACTTTTTCAAAATATCACCTCTTCTATATTTTGTATTTTTTTCTAAAAAATATACATAAAAATTTAAAAGAAAAGTAGTAGTAAATTTTATTTATTTATGATAAAATTGATATTATAAAAAAAAGAAATTAAATCAAAAAAATTTAAAAATTAACCATAAAAGATTGAGAGGAAAATATGGATACTAACAAAACAAAAATTATAATTTTTTATGCCTCTTATGGAGGTGGACATTTAAACGCTGCAAAATCAATAGAATCATACCTAAAATCAACATACCCTAACTTTGAAGTTGAATTAATAGATTGTATGAAATATGTAAATATCGGTATTGAAAAAATAACAACAACAGCATATCGAGAAATTACAAAAAAAATGCCTTGGGCATGGGGAAAACTATATGCTGACTCACAAAAAGGAATATTAGCACATTTATCTAGCAGAACAAATAAACTATTTGCAATTAAACTTTTAAAACTTTTACGAGAAAAACAACCAGATATAATAATTTCAACACACTTTTTTGGAA
The DNA here is from genome assembly GCA_001916035.1 of Clostridium sp. 27_14. Taxonomy (GTDB): domain Bacteria; phylum Bacillota; class Clostridia; order TANB77; family CAG-508; genus CAG-269. The sequence goes on from MNRQ01000014.1 coordinate 1,137, forward strand.
GCCAAATGTGTAGTTATCTAAAAAGGAAAGGAAAAATTAATGCAAAATTAGCAACTATAATGACTGATTTTGCTCCACACGATCAATGGCTAATTGGTAATGACAACATTGATTATTATTTTGTTGCACATCAAGGTATGAAAACATTTTTAATATCACAAAATATTCCTGAAGAAAAAATATTCGTAACTGGCATTCCAATTTCAAATAGATTTTTATTACATTTTAAAAAACAAGAAATTTTAGATAATTTTAATTTATCTGAAAAAAGAAAAAATATTTTATTTTTTGGTGGCGGAGAATTTGGTTTAGGAAAAGCAAGAACTGTTGAAATTTTTGAATCATTAGTAAAAAATATTAATACAAATTATTCTATTATTGCTGTTGCTGGAAAAAACGAAAAAATGAAACAACAATTTGAAGCTATTGTTTCTAAATATGAAAAAATAGAAAATGTTTGTATACTTGGTTTTACAAACCAAGTTCCTGAATTAATGCACATTTCTGAATTTGTAGTCACTAAGCCTGGTGGTCTTACAACATCTGAAAGTTTAGCTTGTAATTTGCCAATGGTCATCATAAATCCTCTTCCTGGTCAAGAAGAAGAAAATGCTGAACTACTTGTAAAAGATGGAATTGCAGTTTGGATAAAAAAAGATGATAATCCTCAATTAATTTTTGACGAGCTTTTTTCAAACCCTGAAAAATTAAAAACAATGAAAGAAAATACAAATCTTTTAGCTAAGCCATTTTCTACTAAAAATATTTGTGAAATAATTTTAGAAAATTCATAATAATTTTAAACAACATTCTTACAATGTAAAATACGCATAAATCTAAATAAAATTTTTGATTTATGCGTATTTTATACAATTAATTTTTTAGAACAATTTAATGTCCACGTCTTTGTTCATACGCGAATTTTGCAAAGAATATATCGCGACCTATTTATTATTTTAGTTCGAAAAACTTTCTTATAATATAAATAATCTATTAAATTTCTCTTCTACCTTCTAAAGCCTTAGTTAATGTAACTTCATCTGTATATTCCAAATCACCACCAACAGGAACACCATGTGCAATTCTAGTAACTTTAATTCCCAAAGGTTTTATCAATTTAGATAAATACATAGCTGTTGCCTCCCCTTCAACTCTAGGATTCGTAGCTAATATGACTTCTTTTACTTGTCCATCCATAAGCCTAGAAAGCAATTCTTTAATTTTTATATCATCTGGTCCAACCCCATTCATGGGAGAAATAGAACCATGCAATACATGATACACTCCTTTAAATTCATGAGTTTTTTCCATTGCTACAATATCTCTTACATCTTCAACTACACATATAGAAGATGCATCTCTCTTAGGATTACTACAAATTGGACAAGGATCAGTGTCTGAAATATTAAAGCATTTACTACAATATTTCAAATTTTTCTTTGCCTCTACTATTGAATTTACAAATTTATTTGTTTCTTCTTCTGTTGAATTTAATATATAAAATGCAAGTCTAGCAGCAGTCTTATGACCAATGCTAGGCAATTTTTCAAAACTTTCTATTAATCTTTCTATTGATGGTGAATATAATGACATTCTATTCACGCCCTTTCCTTAAGCTTTTCCATTACATTAAACCAGGTATATTAAATTTACCAAGTTCAGCAGCTTGAGCAGAGTCTACTTTTCTTAAAGCCTCATTTACACAAGTTAAAATTAAATCTTCTAACATCTCTACATCATCTGGATCTACTACATCTTTTTGAATTTTTATCTCTTTTAAAGTTTTATCTCCTGAAACTTTAACACTTATAGCTCCTCCACCAGCAGTAGCATCAAATTCTTTTTGTGCTAATTCTTCTTGCGATTTTTCCATACTCGCTTGCATTTTTTTAGCCTCTTTCATTAAACTATTTATATTCATTCCTCCAAATCCACCCATACCTCCTGGGAATCCACCTCTTTTTGCCATTTTTATCACATTCCTTTCACTTTTATATTTGTTAGTTTTACTAACATTTACATTTTTAAGTTTACATTTTTTATTTTATGTATATCAATCGATTATATTAAATGGTATATTTGCATCACTTGCAAAATCTTGTATAGCCTGCTCAGCCGTAAGCTTTGATGTCATTGCTGTTGATGTATCTATATACTTAATATTCATTTCTTTGCCACATGCCATAGAAACTAACTTTGTTAATTCCTTAACATTTTCTTGTTTTTCTAAAACCGTTTTTCCAAATGGTGTTAATCCTTTTGAAAATTCAATACCAACTGTCATATCATTTATTTCTTTAGCTTGGGTATTTATTAAATTTTTAAACTACCCAATATATTAGGCCATGCTTTTGTAATACCTTCACTAGATGCTTTTATTTTTATCTCTGGTTTAGTTGATATATTTTTTTGTAAATTATTTTTTCTTATATTATTTGATTGTACATTATTTACACCAATATTATTTACTTGATTACTAGTTCTTTGTACTATTTGAGTAGCCCCTACTGGAACTTGGTCAGTATAAACAACTTGTTGTATTTGTGCAAATTCTTCTGGCTTAGCACATAATTTTATCATTTCTGCTTGAAATACAACACTTTTTTGATTTGACCATTTTATCCTACTTTGTAATTCAGATAATTGATATATCAATTGAACTAATCTCATTTTATTAACTTCAGTTGATATTTTTTTAATTTGTTCTAGTTCATTCTGATTATACAAATCTAATTTTTTTGTGCTTTGAAAAACTAAAATATCTTTCACATATTTTATCATTTCCCATAAAAAATTATCTAAATCTTTTCCTTGATTTAAAATATCATTTGTACTTTGTATTGCATTATCAACATTATATTCAATAATTGCTTGTATAATGTTATTAACAAAATCAAATTTTGGAATTCCTACCAAATCTTTTATTTTATCTTCATCTATTTTATTTTCTCCATCTTGAATACATCTTTCTAAAATAGATAATGCATCTCTCATTGCTCCTTCTGATAAAACAGCTATTATTTGAAGTGCACCTTCTGTTATTTCTATATTACTTTCCTCACATACAATTTTTAATCTTTTTATAATATCATCATTTGAAATTCTTTTAAAATCAAACCTTTGACATCTTGACAAAATTGTTGCTGGTAATTTTTGTGGTTCTGTCGTTGCTAAAATAAATTTCACATGTTCTGGTGGTTCTTCCAATGTTTTTAATAATGCATTAAATGCCGCTATTGAAAGCATGTGAACCTCATCTATTATATATACTCTATATTTAGCTTTTGTTGGCAAAAAGTTAACTTCTTCACGTATACTTCTTACATCTTCAACACCATTATTAGAAGCTGCATCCATTTCCACAATATCTGTTAAAGATCCATTTATTGCTGCCTTACAAATTTCACATTCATTACACGGTTCTCCATCTTTTGGATTTAAACAATTTATTGCTCTTGCTAAAATCTTTGCAGATGATGTTTTTCCTGTTCCTCTTCCTCCATTAAATAAATATGCATGCCCTACTCTATTTGCCATAATTTGATTTTTTAATGTTTTAGTTATATGTTCTTGACCAACCATTTCTCCAAAAGTCATTGGTCTGAATTTTCTATAAAGAGCTGTGTACCCCACTCCTATCACATCCTTTATACAACAAAAATGGTAAGGTCTTAATCTCTCTATAGAGAGCACTCCACACAAAAGTATCTACTTATTGCTGCTTCCTTCCGGACCTGACAAGGTTCATAGGCTCCTGTCGGATTACTCTCTATACAAAGATTAAATCCTTTACCATTTGTATTATATACTGATTTATAATTTTTGGCAAGTATTTTTTTATTATTCTTTAATTCTTTTAAAAACATATTTACTCATATCCGTAAGTTCATTTGATGATGTACCTTTTTCTATCACATCTTCCACTGGTAGTTCTAATGGAATTGTAGCTTTATATATTTTCCCTGAATTTAATTTTATTGAAAAATCAAATTTAATATTTATTTTTAAATCTTCTAAAGACACATTAGCTTTTTTTAATAATTCATTATGATTAATTTCCTCATCATTCGCTATATAGTTTGCAATATCACAATTACTACAACGTAAAACCATAATTCCACCCTGATTTGTAATTTGCATTTCTTTCATGTCAACATTTTCTGCTACTTCGTATTTTAAATTCTTTACAATGTTTTCATCTACATTAGAAAATATCGTATTTACATTTTCAACATCTGGCTTATAAATATTTAAAGTTCCATTTTCATTCTCTTTTGTTGCTTCTATATTATTTATTTCTATTTCTTTTATAGTATCTTTGTTTTTTTCATCTTCCTTATATTCTGGATTTTTTTCTACATATAAATATATATCATTATCCTGATCTATTGCAAAATTCCACTGATTTCCTTCTACTTTTTCTTCTTTATCATTTCCCTGTGATGAGCTTATTATTGCTATTTTTGAAAGTATATATGGCATATTTGTTTCACCTTCTACATCATACTTTATACTTACAAGGCAAACCGCAAATATTACCATTATTATAATAAATAATAAAATTCCTATATGAAAAAAATTGTTATTTATTATTTCTTTTATACCAAATTTCATTACTTATCACATCCTTTTCCTTTTTCTTTTGCTAAACGTAAATCTTTAAAAAAATCTTTTAAAATTTGTTCACATTCATCTTTTAATATTCCTGATTCATATTCAACATGATGATTAAATGTATAATCTTCTAATAAATTAAAAACAGAACCTACTGCTCCTGTCTTTAGGTCTTTTGTTCCATAATATATTTTTCGTATTCTTGATTGTATTATTGCTCCTGCACACATTGAACATGGCTCTAAAGTTACATATAAATCACAATCTATTAATCTCCACGATTGTAATTTTTTGCTTGCTTTTTGTATTGCTAGTATTTCCGCATGCTTTGTTGTATCTGCTTTACTTTCTTTTAAATTATGTGCTCTTGCAATTATTTTTCCATCTTTTACTATTACACATCCTACTGGCACTTCTAATTTTTCATACGCTTTTTTCGCTTCTTTAAGTGCTTCCTTCATGAATTTTTCTTGCATTTATTACCTCTTACTTTTTTTATATCATGGTGTTCCCAGGCGGACTCGAACCACCATCGGTCGCTTAGGAGGCGACTGCTCTATCCTGCTGAGCTATGAGAACGTTTTTATAATAATACTATCATTTTTTATAATTGTCAAGCTGATTTTTTATCTGCTAAAAACTTTCCATAACATAAAAAAACAGATAAACACAACTATATTTGTCATATTTATCTGTTTTTTATTAAATATCTAACTATTCAGTAACTACCTTTACCATTGCTTCTTTTAAAAGTTCTAATTTTTCTGTTGCTTTCTTTTCTGATCTTGCTTTAACCCCCATATATATTTTTATTTTAGGTTCTGTTCCAGATGGTCTTACACAACACCAATTATTATTTTCTAATTCATAATATAAAACATTTGAAGTTGGTAATCCTGTTTTTGTAATTTTACCATTTTTCATATTTTTTTCTATATCTTTTTGTATATCTTTGAATTTTAGAACTTTAAGCCCTGCAATTTCTGTAATATCTTTTTGCCTTGTTTTTGTCATCATATCTTGAATTTCTTGAGCTCCTTCTGCTCCTTCTCTGACAATTGAAACTTGTGTTTCCTTGTAATATCCATATTTTTTATAAATATCTTGCATCATATCCCACAAAGTTTTATCTTGTGATTTTGCATAACATGCAGCTTCACACAAAGCCATTACCGCTGCTATACCATCTTTATCTCTAGCATAATCTCCTATTAAACAACCATAGCTTTCTTCAAATCCAAAAACATATTTATTTTTCCCTGTTTCTTCAGCATTTCTCATTATTGCTCCTATATTTTTAAATCCCGTCAAAACCTCATAACAATCTAAATTATAATTACTTGCTATATCTTTTGCTAAATTTGAAGAAACTATTGTTGTAACAAACATTCCATTATCTGGTAAAATACCTTTCTCTTTCATTTGAGAAATACGATATTCTGCTATAAGCAATGCTGACATATTTCCTGTGTAATCCATATATTTTCCTGTTTTACTATCTTTAGCAAATACACCTAAACGATCAGCATCAGGATCTGTAGCTAAAACAACATCTGCATCAACTTTTTCTGCTAATTCTAAAGCTAACTTAAATGCTTTTGGATCTTCTGGGTTTGGATAATCTACAGTTGGAAAATTCCCATCTGGATCTTTCTGTTCTGGTACCACATATAAATTTTGTATTCCTATTTCTGTCAACAATCTTTCTACAACTGTATTTCCTGTTCCATGTAGTGGTGTATAAACAACTTTTAAGTTTTTACCTTGTTCCTTTACTATCTCTGGATTTAATACTAAACTTTCCAATTTTGCTAGATATTTATCATCCATTTTAGTTCCTATTAAATGGAATAAATCTTTTTCCTCTGCTTCTTTTCTATCCATTGTTTTTATCTCTGAAAAATTAGTTACAGCTTTTACTTTTCCTATAATATCTACATCTCTTGGATTAACTATTTGTGCTCCATCATCCCAATACACTTTGTACCCATTATATTTAGGTGGATTATGACTTGCTGTTATCATAACTCCTGCTGTACATCCTAATTCACGTACAGCAAATGATAATTCTGGAACAGGTCTTAAATTTTCAAACAAATATGTTTTTATTCCATTCGCATTTAATATTAATGCTGTTTGCTCACTAAATTCTTTTGACATTTTTCTTGAATCATAACTTATTGCTACACCTTTTTCTTGCGTTCCTTGTTCTACTATATAATTTGCTAAACCTTGTGTTGCCTTTCCTACAGTATATTTATTCATCCTGTTTGTTCCTGCTCCTATTACACCCCTTAATCCTGCTGTTCCAAATTCTAATTCTTTATAAAATCTATCTTCAATTTCTTTTTCGTCTCCCATTATTGATATTAATTCTGATTTTGTTTCTTCGTCAAATTCTGCACTTTCACACCATCTTTTGTATTCTTTCATATAATCTTTCATTCTCAATCATTCCTTTCCATTTTTATATCAATTCTTATTTCTACAACAAAATTGTTTATGCTAAACAGTAAATATGCGACATGATAAACTTTGAATTGTTTCATGCCGCATATTTCTGCGTATTTTGTTTTAATCTAAATGATGAAATTGTTTATACAATTTTCTAGCAGTTCTTGGGCAGTCAACATCTGCACTGTCTGAATTTTTTACAGGCGCAAACTCTTCTTCTCTTTTTACACGCAAAATTGCCATGTCATCAACTTTACCAAAAGCATCAAATAAAAATGCTTCAAATTTGTATGCATTTGGAGAATCTGGAACAACTAAATTTCCATCTTTATCTATATATTTAGCTTTTTTGTATGCAACATGATATGGTAATGGATTTGCTCCCATTCTTTCTATTGCTTTTACATTAAATAAATTACATAAAATATGTGATTCACCATATAATAATTCACCATTTTCATCTACGGCTTCTGCCATTTCTTCAGTAATTTCTGAATATTCAATTACATTTGGTTTTCCATTACGTCTGCAAAATACTCCTACTTTTTCATAAGGATTTGCTTTAACAACTGATTTACAAGCTACAGTTACACCTTTATCAATAGCTATTCCCATAAGAACAGGATCAACCATTTTTACAAGACAGTTATCAACTCCACCTATAAATACCCATTCGACACCAAGTTCTTTCATTTTATCAACCATTTTATTTTTTACTAGAGCTTCATAAATTCCACCATGTCCATCTGCTGCTAATTTTACAAGTCCATCTTCTCCAATTAAAATTTTTCCCTCTGTATCCATCATTGGTAATTCTCCTTGGATAAAGAAAAACAAGTTTTTATCTCTTTGATAACCAAAATATTTATTTTTTTCAAAAAATTCTATTGTGGCTTTATTATTTTCTCTACTAGTCATTATAAACCATGGTATTGTAACACCATATTTTTTTCCTTCTTCTTTTAATGAATCGCATAAAAGTTCAAATAATGATTTATGTGAGTCTAGTCCTATATCAAATGTTCCTTTTGGTCCATCATGTCCTAATCTTGTTCCTTGTCCACCTGCCATTGTTACTGCTGCTAGTTTTCCTTCTCTAATTGCCTTTTTCCCTATGTTATCATAATATTTATAGTCATCATACAATTTATATTTATCCATATATTCAATTGGCGTTATTTCATCACTTGATTGTTTTTGTTCTTGTTTTGTTGTTAAATACAATGAATTTACTAATTCAAAATCTATATTTTGTATTTGTTCTAATAATTGTTTTTGTTTTCTTTCATCTAATTTTTCATATCCATTTAATAATTGTTCTTGATTATATTTCTTTAGTAATGCTCTTATTTCTCCTAAGTTCATATATTTCATTCCTTTCTAAAACAAATAAAATCTTTTATTTTACTTTTTCTTTATTCGTATATAATAGCAAAAATTTTTTAAATTGTAAAGTTTTTATTATTCTTTTATATATCAATTTTTTCAAAAATTCAAGTAAAAAGAAAAAAATAGTAAAATTTTTTAAAATTTACTATTTTCCCTCTCTATAAAAATTCAAAAAATATATATCTATCAGCACAAAATCACTTTATAATTTAAAAAATATCAATATTATTTTTTCACTCAAATACATAAAACTTTTAAACACATTAAAATAATATCTTATGTTAAATTCTAATAATGAAATTATACTTTTGAATAAAAGAACGACATTATATTTTTAACATCAAAAATGACGCAATAATATTTACAATTTAATTTTTCCTGCCGTATTAAGAACTCCCTCATATTGACACACTAAATCCTTCATTTGGTTTTCTACATCATCAATACAATAGCAATCTATTGATTTAATATTTTTTGACCCAACATTTTCTTGAATATAAGAATTCATTTTTTGAATATAATTTTTTCCACCTTTAATAAACACTGTAGTTTCTAAGTTTTCAGACATATTTTTTCTTATAGAATCTAATTTGCACAAATCATTTACACACCAATCAAGCGCAAAAATTTTCTCTTTATCTTTTTTGCTTAAACTAACATTTTTTAAAACTTTTTTTATTGTTTCATTCAAATCATTTTCTGTTAAAATAACAACATTATGATTTTGTTTTATTTCATTTTCTATATACGGTAAAGTTATCATTTCAAAATGATAATCACTTACATAAAACGAACATATCCTTTCTTGTTTTTTTACATCCTCATTTGTATTTTCAAATTGACTTATCATAAAAATTTACCACCCTTTCAAATGAAAGCCTTTTCTTTCGAAGTCTCTTTATTTTTTACTTTTCCAAATTTTACCATTTTATTTTTAATATGTCAATAATATTTCAAATAAAATTCATCTACCTTTTTCGACACAATTTTTCGCCATATTATACTTTTTTTCCCTTTCTTAACATTTTCGACTTTTTATATATATTCCTACAGCAGTAAGCGATATATTAAATCATATAAATCTAAAAATTACAAAATTATTACAAATTTTCTTAATTTTATTAAAATTTTTCGACATTTCATAAATTTAATTTTTCACACTATGATTTTAATTTTTCACAATATACTTTTAATTTTTTATACAAATTTTCCAATTATACATACTATACTCTAAATTTTTTATACAATTTTTTTAATTCTTTATAATATAATTTTTTATGTATTTTTTTAATTTTTTGTATATAATTCTCAAATATGCCAATAATAAATTCAAAGAATATTTTTCAAAAAAAGTTTAATGGAGGTAACTCATGAAAAAATTTTTAAATAAAGAAATTTGTAAAAAAATTTGTATTCTTACAATTTTACTATTTTTATATGTAGGAATTTCTGCAATATCTTATGCAAAATCTACATCTTCTGAAATATCTAATAGTGTATTCAGATTACATGTACTTGCTAACAGTGATTCTTCTGAAGACCAAAACCTAAAATATAAAGTACGAGATAAACTAATTTCATATATGAATACTATTTGTAGTGCAACTACTTCTAAAAAAGAAGCTATCTATATTGCTCAAAATCACCTTAATGATTTTCAAAAAATAGCAGAGCAAACTATTTCAGAAAATGGATATACCTATCCTATAAAAGTTAAAATTGGAAATTTTGATTTTCCTACAAAAACTTACGGAGATATTTCTCTTCCAGCTGGTTCTTATGATGCTTTACGTGTTGAAATTGGCAAAGCTCAAGGACAAAATTGGTGGTGTGTAATGTTCCCTCCGCTTTGTTTTATTGATGTTTCTTCTGGTATTGTTCCTGATGAATCAAAAGAACTTTTAAAAGAAAATATGAATGAAGAAGATTTTGCTCTTATTTCTGATAACAATTCCCATTCTGATATTTCTTTTAAATTCAAAATTTTAGAATTTTTTGGTAGTAAAAAATTTACAACAGCTAAAAACTAAAGCAAATATTTTTCAGTTTGCATATAACAACAATTTAATTAAAAGCTAATATAGCTATAAAATTGTAATTATCTTTAAAACCTTTATACTTATATTTTCGTCTGAATGTATTGCATTTTTATTACCTTTATGGTATATTTTATTAAAATAGAGTGTAATTATTACACTCTATTTTTAATGCAAACTAAATTAAAAAACATATCAGGGGGTAATACATTTGGAAAAACTAATAATAAAAGGACCTACACCATTAAAAGGTGAAGTACAAATAAGTGGAGCAAAAAATGCAGCAGTAGCAATCTTACCTGCCACTTTATTAATAGATGGAATATGTACAATAGAAAATTTGCCACATATAAGTGATGTAGAAATATCATGCAAAATATTAGAAAAACTTGGAGCAAAAATTACTTGGAATACAAAAAATTCAATAACAATAGATACAAGAAATATATCAACAACAAAAGCACCTTTAGATTTAACAAGTAAATTTAGAGCATCTTATTATATAATTGGTGCAATGCTTGGAAGGAAAGGTGAAATAGAAGTAGGAATGCCAGGCGGCTGCAAACTAGGTGCAAGACCTATAGACCAACACATAAAAGGTTTTGAAACTCTTGGAGCAACTGTATCTGTTGGTAATGGAACTATACATGCAAAAGCAGATAAATTAATTGGTAATTCAATATATATGGATATAGTATCTGTTGGAGCAACAATAAATGTAATGTTATCTGCTGTACTTGCTAAAGGAACAACAACAATAGACAACGCTGCAAAAGAACCTCATATAGTAGATGTTGCAAACTTCCTAAATGCAATGGGAGCTGACATTCGCGGTGCTGGAACAGATTTAATAAAAATAAATGGAGTTGAAAAACTATCTGGAAATTTAACATATTCCGTAGTTCCAGATCAAATAGAAGCTGGTACATTCATGCTAGCAGCCGTAGCCACAAAAGGAGATTTACTTATAAAAAATTGTATTACAAAACACTTAGATTCTATCACAGCAAAAATCATAGAAGTTGGTGGAACTGTAGAAGATCATGGAGATAATTTACGTGTTTATTGCAAAGAAAGACCACATAAAGCAAATATTAAAACTCTTCCTTACCCAGGTTTTCCAACAGATTTACAACCTCAAATGGGTGTTGTTTTATCATTAGCAGAAGGAACAAGTATTATAAACGAAAGCATCTGGGAATCAAGATTCCAATATACAGATGAATTAAACAAAATGGGAGCTAAAATAACAGCCCAAGGAAAAACAGCTGTATTTGAAGGCGTAGAATCTCTAAGTGGTGCACCTGTTTACTCTACTGACTTACGTGCAGGAGCTGCTTTAATAGTTGCAGGAACAGCTGCTAATGGTACAACAGAAGTATATAATCTAGAACACATTGATAGAGGTTATGAAAATATAGAAGAAAAATTTAGAAAAATCGGTGCTAATATTGAAAGAGTTAACGAATAATATATTCTTCACTAACAAAAGCGAACACTAATAGCATTATTACTTATCATAATATTCATTTTTAAGACTTGTCTCTTTGTTCGCTCGAAAAATTTTAAAAGTAAATTTCACATTTTCAGAACTCAATATTAATATAAAAACAAAGGAATCAAAAAACATGTTAAAATTTTATAGTTTATATAGTGGCAGTAGTGGAAATAGCCTATTAGTAAAAACAGAAAACACAAACATTTTAGTTGATGCTGGTGTTAGCAGTAAAAAAATCGAAACAGCACTAACTAATTTAGAAATAGACCCATCATCCTTAGACGGTATTTTAATAACACACGAACACTCAGACCATGTTCAAGGACTTGGAACATTTTCAAAAAAATTTGGTATACCTGTTTTTGTTAATCAAAAAACTTTAGATGCAATGCCAAAACAAAAAGAAAAAATATCAGAAAAAAATATCAACTTCTTCAAAATCGAAGAAAAATTTGAAATAAACGATTTAAAAATAAAGCCATTTGCAATACCGCATGATGCAGCAAATCCTTGCGGATTTAGCATTGTAAAAGACAACAAAAAAATAAGTATAGCTACTGATATTGGTCATATGACAAATGGAATATTAAAAAATTTAGAAGGTAGTGAATTCATTTTATTAGAATCAAACTATGATCCAGAAGTATTAATGTATTCACATTATCCTTACATACTAAAAACACGTATTGCTGGTCCAACAGGACATCTATCAAATGAAGCAGCTGGAAAAACAATATCTTGCTTATTAAAATCCGGTCTACAACAAGTTATGCTAGGACATTTAAGCAAAGAAAGTAATTTTCCAGAACTAGCATACAAAACTGTTGTTGAAGAATTAATCTCTAGTAATTATAATGAAAATTCTTTAAGGTTATCTATAGCAAGCCGTGATGCAACTAGCAAGGAGGTCTTATGCTAACTATTAATATTGTATGTGTTGGTAAAATTAAAGAACAATATCTGAAAGATGCAATAACTGAATATAGTAAAAGACTTTCTAGATATTGCAAATTACATATTATTGAAGTACCTGATGAAAAAATTCCCGATAAACTTAATAATACAATTTCTGAAGAAATTAAAGAAAAAGAGTGTCTTAATATTTCTAATCATTTGCCTAAAGATACCTTTCCCATTTGTTTAGATTTAAAAGGTAAAGAATTCTCTTCTGAAGAATTTTCTAAAAATATTGAAACACTCTCTTTAGTAACAAGTTCCATCACATTTATTATTGGAGGCTCTTTAGGTATAACTCAAAAATTGAAAAATAGTTGCAAAGAATCTATTTGCTTCTCTAAAATGACTTTTCCACATCAATTAATTAGAGTTTTTTTACTTGAGCAAATTTATAGAGCCTTTAAAATTTCTAATGGTGAAACTTATCATAAATAATTTATATTTTATTGTAGAGAAATAATAAACTTCGATATTTTTTATAATTTATCTAAATAAGGGACAGATGCTTTATAAAAGCTACAAGAAGTTGTTATAGCATCAATGGGGGAATTGACTTTTGCTTGTTTCTCTACAAGTTTAAAAACTTTTTTAATATTTTCAATCAAACTTAAATTTTTAAAAATTCTTTTAATAATTTTAAATCAATCTAAATTTTTTTGAATTTCTTTTATTTTAAATTCTTTTAATGATTTTAAACCGAATCTAAATCTTTTTGAATTTCTTTTAATAACTTTTTTGATAATACATTTATTACTATTTTTCTAATAATAATAAACAATATTATAAATAATAATAACTCTGAAATAATCATATCTTTTATAAAATAATGAATCAATTAAGTTTAGCTTTTTCTAAACTGTACCCACATTATACATTGCATTTTTTATAATGTCAACAAAAAGATTTCGACAAAATCTGACACTTAACTTTTGAATTCTCTTCCCTCCCTAAGCACAAACTTAGTTGGAAAAGAATTAAATTACATTACAAACAAAAACACTAACAAAAATTCCAACAAAATCAGCAACTAAAGAAGCAAACAAAACAAATCTCGTTTTTTTAATACCCACACTCGCCGAATACACAGCAATAGTATAAAAAGTAGTCTCTGTAGAACCCATAATAACCGCAGACATAAGACCAAATTTAGAATCAACACCATAATTTTTCATTATATCTGTTGCCACAGCAATAGCACTACTACCTGATATTGGTCTAATCAAAGCCAATGGCATAATTTCAGTTGGAAAATTAATCTTATTTAAAATTGGTGAAACAATTGAAATAATAAAATCTAAAATCCCTGAACTTCTTAGTGCACCAATTGCTACAAACAACCCTATAAGTGTAGGAAAAATACTAATTACAATTTCAATTCCATCTTTTGCACCTTCCAAAAAAACATCAAATATTTTTATTTTTTCAACTATACCATAAACAACTATAATCAATATAATACTAGGCATCGCAAGACTAGAAACATAATTTACAAATTGCATAAAATCACCATCACATCATCCCTTATTATTAAATATACCATGTTCTTTTTTATTTTCATATAATATTAAAATTTTTGTAACAACAACACCCGCCACAGCTGCACAAATTGTAGCTATCCAAACAGGAAAAATTATGCTTGTTGGATTTTTTGAATTTAATGATGCTCTTATTGCAATAACAGTTGTTGGAATTATCTGAATAGATGCCGTATTTAAAACAATTAGCATTACCATTGAATTGCTTAAAGTTTCTTTATTCAAATTTATTTTTTGCATAGATTTCATTGCTTTTATCCCTAGTGGTGTAGCCGCATTTCCTAACCCTAAAATATTTGCAATCATATTCATAGCAATCTCTTTTCTTATCTCTTTTTCATTTTTCAATTCTGGAAATAAAATTTTTATTATTGGATTTAAAATTTTTGTTAATTTTGTAATTACACTCGTTTTCTCAGCTATTTTCATTATTCCACTCCATAAAGACATTGTTCCTAATAAAGTTAAGCACAATGTTACTGTTTCTTGTGTACTGCTAAATATTGATGAATTCAATTTATCAGTATTTCCAAAAATTACTGCATATATAAATGATACTATTATAAAAATTGGCCAAATTTTATTTAACATTTTATCATACACCTTTCTTTTATTTAACAACTTTAATTTTATTCTACTTATATATATTCATCTTTTAATACTTTTATTTCTCATACTAATATCTTTTCAATTAAACTGTCTCTTAATATATAAATTTAATTCCTTAATTATAATTTACAAGCTATTTTATTAAATCAATAGAAATTTATTCCAATTTTTAATTGACCTTGATATTAATTTATGATATATTATACATTGTAGGAAGGATTGCAAAATAATAACATTGAGGGAGGCAAAGATGAAATCAACTGGAATAATAAGAAAAGTAGATGAACTTGGCAGAGTCGTTATACCAATTGAGCTTAGAAACAAGTTCGGAATTGCTGAAAGAGACCCAATAGAAATTTATGTAGATGGCTCTTCAATCATATTAAAGAAATTTGAACCAAATTGCATTTTTTGTGGAAATACAAAGGAATTAAAACTTTATAGAGATAAATTAGTTTGTCCTAAATGTGCAAACCAAATTAAAAAATTATATGAGAAAGAAGAATAATAAAATAATTTCATTTTTGCAAAAATAATAACCACTCGTAAAACGGGTGGTTTTAACATCGAATATCAACATTAAACTTTTTCCTTTCAAATATATCATAAAAATTGATATATTAATTTTCGGTGGTATTGAAACAATGTTAAAGCAAAAGTAAACATTAATAAAATTAACATCTAATACAATAGTAAATATCATTATAAAATAAATTTCATATAAATTTCGTTTTTTGAAACCCCTCTATCCTTAGCAATTTTTTTAATAATCTCTTTTTTATTTAACCCCTGCTTTTGATAAAGTTCATAATGTTCTTCTAAACTCATATCTTTAAACTCTTGTTGTTTCTCTTCAATTTTTATTTCTTGCCTACCTTCTATTAAAATTATCATTTCTCCTTTTAAAAATTCACTTTTTTCTATTATTTCTTCTATATTACCTCTTATAAATTCCTCATGTATTTTTGTCAATTCTCTAGCCAAGACTATCTCTCTACTCTCCACAAATTCTTTTAAATCTTTTAGTGTAGTTTGTAATTTGTGTGGTGCTTCATATATTATTACTGTTTGTGTACTATCTTTTATTTGCTCTAATTTTTGTTTTCTATTTTTCTTATTTAAAGGTAAAAATCCTAAAAATAAAAATGTATCTGTATTTATTCCTGAACCTATTAAAGCATTTACAAAAGCACATGCTCCCGGAATTGGTATGACTTTTATATTCTCTTGTATACATTTTTTTATAACTATTTCTCCCGGATCACATATACCTGGTGTTCCTGCATCTGAAACTAATGCAATATTTTTTCCATTTTTTAATTCATTTATTAATTCTTCTGACTTTATTTCTTCATTATGCCTATGATAACTTATTAAATGTTTTGATATTTCATAATAATTTAATAATTTTAAAGTATGTCTTGTATCTTCTGCTGCTATTATATCTACATTTTTTAATGTATTTATTGCCCTAAACGTTATATCTTCTAAATTTCCTATTGGTGTTGCTACTACATATAAAATTCCATTTTTCATTTTACTTTCAACCTTCTTTTTTATTTTTTATTTTTTTTATTGATTATTTATTATTATTATTTTTTTTTTATTATTTTTTTTTATTATTTTTTTTTATTGTTATTTTTTTATTATTATTTTTTTTATTATTTTTATTATTATTATTTTTTTATTATTATTTTATTATTATTATTTTTTTATTATTATTTTTTTATTATTATTT
>MNRQ01000015.1 GCA_001916035.1 Clostridium sp. 27_14
AAAAGAAAGAAAAATAAAAAAAGGATTAGGACCACTTAAGTGGTAGCCTGAGAAGGAAATGCGGTTGGCAAACCGTTCAGTAGGGCTTAAGCCCAGAAGGGCCAGTACAAAAGCCTTCTAGGCTAAGAGCAAACCACCCGTTTTACGGGTGGTTATGATTTTAGAAAACCCCCAGATAGTATGGGAGTTCGGGAAAGCTTCAGCGATGAGTAGACAAAAAACTCCTTTCAATATATAATATTTTTGCGACTGGCGATTGCAAAAAATATTATATATTGAAAGTAAAACATTCAAAATGAATGATGTAAAAAGTTTATCACATACAAGTTGGAATTGCAAGTATCATATTGTATTTGCACCAAAGTACGGAAGAAGAGTACTTTATGATAGCAAAAGATTAGAAATAGGAAAAATATTAAGAGAATTGTGTAATTGGAAAGGAATAACAATTTTAGACGTAGCTAGTAGAAAAAACATATAGGCGAATTTGAAAAACCACCAGCTAGGCTGGTGGATAATTATTAATAAGTTTTTTATCAACTACTTCTTCGTAAGGTACGAATTGAAAATCAAAATATGTATAATATATCATCAGTTTGAACCAATGGTACAACATATCGTGTTTTAGCTTTTATATTAACACAATATTTTTCATCAGCAGGTATTGAACTACTATAAACTGTATCAGCCTCTTGAAATAATTTAAAACTATCTGATAAATATTTATCTTCGCAAGTTAAAATTTTATCAATTACCTCTTGCTCTGAAAGAGTATATAAATCTTCTATTGTTAAATAACCAGCATTGTTCATTGACTTACACATATCTGCTAAAAATTGCATTACAGTTCTATCTTTGTCGCTTACCCATTCAGGCCATAATTTTGAAATTGTACCTATATATTCTTCGCAAACTTCTTTATCTTTAAAAGCAAGTTCTTGTATACCATCTTCATTTGTAGTTACCACAATATTGTTATACATTTTTCTAATTTTATCTAATTCCCAAACTCTGAAAAAAGTTAATCCACTTGCAAAAGTATATTCAAATCTATCAGCAGATAATTTAGGAGTATCATTGTCGGCAATAGGATAAATCTTATAGTCATCTACTTCTTCTAGTTTTATACCTTCTCTTTTCAATAAACTCATTATTTTTGAAGAATTTCTAATAATGTCAGATGTTTTTTCTTCAGTGGATTCTTGAGTTTCTGAATCACCATTCATAAAGTCTATACAATGTTTAAATACAGGTGTAGCAATGTCGTGGAATAGACCTGCTAGTGTTTGTTTCTTATCGTGTGTAAAATGCCAAATAATTAAGGCAACACCAACACTATGATCTAAATTAGAATACCAATATCTAAGATTAAAACATTTAGAATAATCAGTACCACAACTCATACTTATTTTACTAATTCTTTCCATTTCAGGAGTATCAATATACTCTAATAACCATTCCGGAAATTCTGGCGATAGAATACTAAAATATTTTTTTACTTCATCATTTAAACTATCATAATATTTATTCATTTTTTCACCTCCTTACATTATAAACAAGTATCAGCAAATCTATTACCAAAATCATTTTGCATAATTACTTGCCCTTGAATATCAATTCCATGACTATATAATTTGGATAAGCACTACTATAAACTCTATTACTATTATCTATTTTTAATATTGCATGTGCACAGGCAACTTGTCCTAAATCTTGTAACCTTTTAAAAACTTTTGCATCCAACGGCGTTAACTGTCTTATTATTTCAACATAACTAGGATGAGCTTTATCTTTAATATCTTTGTTCATTGATGAAGTTAGTAAGTTCAAATACATATTTCTTAATTCATCTTTATCATATGTATATTTTAGTGCTTCAAGTGCTAGACCTACTATCATTAAATCTGGCTCAACTATTTTATCTTCAGGTATAGGACTTAATTTTTCTTCTAGTTCATTTTTAAAATCTTCCAATTTGTATTTAAAAAGTGCATTGGCTTTTTTTACTAGATAGAATACTACATTGTTAAATAATCCTACTACAGATTCAATTATTTCTCCAGTTTGTACTACTGTACCTTTAATACCGTCATTATAAACATCTTTTGCAACAACCTTTGCAACCTCTTTTGTAATTTCTAAAGTTTCCTCTGTCATAATATTTCCCTAATAGTAATAACTGTTAAATATTATACTATAAAACTACAAAATTAGCGATACTTTTATTGAAATATTTCTTAATATTATATATGATGAATTTATCAGAGAGATTTAATCAATCTTGGGAGTATAATTTTGCGCATACGTATATAGTTAAGGCTCCATTTGAAATAAATTCACAAATGTGACAAAAACATAATCGTCTTGAACATTTATGGCATAGGAGGATTTTTTTCTTCAAAAGAAAGTAATGTTCAAAATTTCTTAAAATTTTCCACTGTCAACTTTACTATTGATGAATGTCAAGTTCTTCAATACACGTGTCATACTGAAGGCTACTATTATTGTAGTGATTGTCCACGAAGTGATTATTGTGACTTTTGGAATAACAGAAAAAAATGTAAATTTCATGAAATAGCAGGCATCTAAAACAAAGATGTCACCCCATTTCATTTTAAAATGAAATGGGGTTCATTTATTACTTTTATATTATATGAAGTTCGAAGAACTCCCCCATAATATAAAGCCCTACCAGTATCAACCAATAGAGCTTTATGAAAAACACAATTAATTTATAGAATAAGAATCGTTACCATTATCTATCACATTCAACTTCTCAAAATCTTCTAATAGATAATGTTTTCTTATATAATCTATTGTATCATTGTCACAATTTTGTGACTGACAAAATCTCTGTACAATAGATTGTGCATCAAAAGCATAGAAATAAGCATTTGACTGGCTTGAGCTTGAAGTAGTACCTGAATTAATTGCTATCAATGCCTGTAATAAAGTATTAAGATATTCTGCCAATTTATTATGCTTAGCATAATTTTGTTTATAGCTACTTAATTCATTATCAAAATACTCAGATACAGCTTTTTTTCTACAAACAATTTAGGCAAATTCTTATCTGCTGCTATAATCTGATAACCTAGCTGCCTAGTCTCAAAATATATACCTGTCACTTTTGATTTAATTTTCTATTAATATTAAATCTGTATAAGCATCCACAATACCCTCAACAACATATGTCATTTTACCAGATTTATCCATAAAACCTAACTGATGAAGAGTTTCATGGACATACGTATTTTCAAACTCATCTTTATGATCCTTATTTAGCAAAATATTTAAATGAAGTTCATTAGAATTGTTAACATCCACATATCCCATTGTAATACTATTAGATTATAGCAGCAGATAAGAATTTGCCTAAATTGTTTGTAGAAAAAAAAGCTTACTTCTTGTTTTTCCAACTTTGTAGAAAAATCTATGCCATACTTTTCTATAAAATAATTACAAATACATTTTTTAAGTTTCTCTACTTTTTTCTCTTGTTTGGCAGATAACTTTGAAAATTGTTGATTTTCAGCATTTTCATCTTCAAGATTTTCGATTACTGTCTTTAAATTTGTAATAACATTTATGCTATCCTCTTTCCAATAATCAGTGTTTTCATATACATCTGTATTTATGAAACCACTATCAGTCACTGCAGAGCTAGAACTACATCCACTCAAGCTAGTAATAGCTAAAATAAGTGTTAAGCACAATGTTACCATTTTCATTTTCCTACTAAATCTGTTTTTCATAATAAAATGTAAAAAAGGAATTAAATATATAATACTTCATATAAGTACAGTATAGCATATTTGTAAAATTATTGCAATCTTTTATGTTACTTCTTTCTAACCTTGCATCAATATAACTTCATTTTTCTTTAGACTTTCTTGCACATTTATAACTCTTTGATTAGAAGATCCCTTCCACTTTAAGGTTGGATTATGCAAATCATCCATATATTGACCATCAACTAAAACATCCAAATATTTTACAACTTCTTTATCCTTTAATTCTTTATCAAATCTAAAACCAGACCATGCCCACAAATTTTTATCTGGGAACTTTTGTTTAAATGCTTTTGCAAGTTTAGTAGTTCCCTCAATATTTTTAGGATTCATAGGTTCTCCACCAAGTATTGATAAACCTTCTATATTTTCATTTTCACACAATTCTAAAACCCTATTAATTGTACTATCTGTAAATTCCTTTCCACCATTAAAATCATGAGTTTCTGGATTAAAACAATTTTTACAATTAAATGTACAACCTTGCATAAATATTGACACTCTAACTCCTGGCCCATCTGCAATATCCATTTTTCTTATTTTATTATATCTCATGTTTATCATACTCCTTTTAAAAGCTATTATTTCAGGCAAATATAAATTTATCAATGTCTTCTATTTAAAAAACTATAAATTTATATTTACCATTGTTTTTATTCATCATCTTTATTATCTATATGTAACACTCTTTCCTTTATTTCTTGTGTACGACCTTTATTCCAAAAATTGCTTCCTATATACCCACATGTTCTTCTTGCTACATTTAATGTATCATGATCTCTATTACCACAATTTGGGCAATACCACTCAAGATTATCATCAATTAAAATTTCTCCATCATATCCACACTTTTGACAATAATCTGATTTTGTATTTAATTCTGCATACATAATGTTATTATATATAAATTTAATTATTTGTAAAACAACTTCCAAATTATCTTGTAAATTTGGAGTTTCTACATAAGAAATTGCACCACCGGGGCTTAATTGCTGAAATTCACTTTCCAATTTCAATTTAGAAAATGCATCAATTTCTTCAAATACTGGTACATGATAAGAATTAGTAATATAATCTCTATCTGTAATTCCTTTTATCTTTCCAAATCTTTTTCTTAAACATTTTGAAAATTTGTATGTAGTTGATTCTATTGGTGTTCCATATACACTATAATCAATATCTTCTTGTTCTTTCCATTCCTTACATTTATCATTTAATTTTTGCATTACTTTTAATCCAAATTCTTTTCCTACTCCATTATCTGTATGACTATGTCCTGTCATATATTTAACACACTCATATAAGCCTGCATACCCTAGTGAAAGTGTAGAATATCCTCCATGTAACAATGGATGTATACTTTCTCCCTTTTTCAATCTTGCCAAAGCTCCATGTTGCCATAATATTGGTGCTACATCACTTGTTGCTTTACTTAATCTTTCATGTCTTATTTTTAAAGCTTTATGACACAATTCTAATCTCTCATCAAACAATTTCCAAAATTTTTCCATATCTTTTCCTGATGATAATGCTGCATCTACTAAATTTATTGTTACAACACCTTGATTAAATCTTCCATAATATTTTGGTTTATTTGTTTTTGGATCTACATAAGGTGTTAAGAATGATCTACAACCCATACATGGATAACAATGTCCTTCACCATTTTTGTCTACCTTCAATTCTAGCATTTTCTTTTCTGAGATATAATCTGGTACCATTCTTTTTGCTGTACATTTTGCTGCTAATTCTGTTAAATACCAATATTTACTATTTTCATGTATATTGTCTTCTTCTAATACATATATCAATTTTGGAAATGCTGGTGTTATATATACACCCTTCTCATTTTTCATTCCTAAAGTTCTTTGTTTTAAAACCTCTTCTATTATCATTGCTAATTCTTCTTTATATTCTTCTGTTTCACCTAAATATAAACAAACACTTAAGAAAGGAGCTTGTCCATTTGTTGTTGTCATCGAATTTATTTGATATTGGAATGTTTGTACACCATCTTTTACTTCTTTTCTTAAATCTTCTTTTGCATATTTTTCACAATCTTCTTTTGAAAATTTTCTATCTTGATATTTCTTTAAAATTCTTTTATAACTTTCTCTTACAAATGGAGCTAAATGTGTCATTGTTACTGTAACTCCACCATATTGGCTAGAATTTACAGCCGTTATGATTTGAGTTGCTATCGTCATCGCTGTTAAAAATCTATGTGGCTTTTCTATCATTACTCCATTTATGCTTGTTCCATTTTGTAACATATCTTCTAAGTTTATTAAATCACAATTATGTAATGCATTTTGTGCAAAATAATCTGCATCATGAAAATGTATAATTCCTTCGTCATGTGCTTTTACTACATCTTCTGGTAATAAAAATCTTCTTGTTATATCTGTACTTGTTATTCCTGCTAAATAATCTCTTTGTGTTGTTACAACTCTTGCATTTTTATTAGAATTTTCTGTATTCCAATATTCACTTTCTCCATCAATTAATTCTTTTATTGACTGATCTGTTGTATTTGCTTTTCTTACCAATGCTCTTGTATAACGATATGTAATATATTGTTTAGCTAATTGATATTTTCCAATTTCCATTAATTTTTTTTCTATTATATCTTGAATGTCTTCAACTAAAATTCTTGATTTTTTTAAATCTTCTATATATGAAATAATGTTATTTATATCTTCTTCCGTTGCTTTTTCTTTTTTTGATACCTCGTTATTTGCTTTTCCGATTGCTACTCTAATTTTTTCTGGATCATAATCAACTATTGTTCCATCCCTTTTAATAATTTTCATTGTGCTATTTCTCCTTTCCATTCCCCATTGTATTTTATATATATTTAATTTTGATGTCTCTATTATACACTAAAAAAAATCATATTCTGTTGCAAAAGCAACAAATTATGATTATACATTTTTTTATATTTTCTGTCTAGCTTGTTTCTAAGGTTTTTGTTTTTGTTACAAATTTGTTACAACTATATTACAAACACATTACGTAAATATATTATAAACACCTGTTGTGACAAAACATAATATAATTCCACATAATGTCGGTATTAAAAAAGATATTCCAACCCATTTCCACTTTCCTGTTTCTTTCTTTACTGTTAATAACGTTGTAGCACATGGAAAATGAAAAACTGTAAACAACATAACATTTATAGCAGTTAATATATTCCATCCATTTTGTTTTAATATCTCTCCTACCGCAAAGGTATCTTCTATATTTGTTAACGATTTTGTTTTTAAATAACACATCAATATTATTGGTAATACTATTTCATTTGCTGGTATTCCTAATATAAAAGCTGTTAATATATATCCATCTAACCCCATTAGCCTTGCAAATGGATCAAAAAATGTTGCTATTATCTCTAATACAGACATTCCTTGTATTGTTACATTTGCCATAATCCATATTACCAATCCAGCCGGAGCTGCTACTTTTATTGCCCTTTTCAATATATATATTGTTTTTTCAAATATTGATCTTACTATTATTTTTCCAATTTGTGGTTTTCTATATGGTGGCAATTCTAATACAAATGAAGATGGCATACCTTTTAATATAGTTTTTGACAATATTTTAGATATTACTAGTGTCAATATTATTCCCAATATAATAACCCCTATTACACTTAATGTTGCTATTATACTTGAAAATTTTCTATAAGATCCAGCTATAAATATTGTAGCTATTGATATTAAAAAAGGAAATCTACCATTACAAGGCACTAAATTATTTGTTAATATTGCTATTAATCTTTCTCTTGGCGAATCTATTATTCTGCAACCTGTCACTCCACAAGCATTACAACCAAATCCCATACACATAGTTATCATTTGTTTTCCATTACAACAAGCCTTTTTAAAAAATTTATCCATATTAAAAGCAATTCGAGGTAAATATCCCAAATCTTCTAAAAATGTAAATAATGGAAAAAATATTGCCATAGGTGGTAACATTACAGAAATTATCCACGTTAATGTCTGATAAACTCCTAATATTAACATATTAGCAATCCACTCAGGACAATGCACAAAATTTGCAACTATCACTAATTTTTCTTGTATCCAACCAAAAAACGTAAATAATATTTTTGAAGGATAATTTGCACCTACAATTGTTATCCAAAAAATTATTGCTAAAAACAAAATCATTATTGGTATTCCAAATTTCTTAGATGTTAATATTCTATCTATCTTTCTATCTCTACTACTATAATTTTCACTTTCAAAAGTGCAAACTTTTTTACATATTTCTTCTACTCTATTCAATATTTTTGAAATTTTTTCTTCTTCTATTTTATTTTCTTCTTTCAGCACTCTATCATTATTTTCATATTCAATTACTTTTGGATTACATTTTATTTCTCCAACTGATACTTTATATATCATATCTTTCAAATTTTCTAATGTTTTTTTCTTTTTTGCAGTAGTTCCCACAACTGGTATTCCTAAAAGCTCTGATAATTTTTTTATATTGATTTTTATTTTCTTTTTCTTTGCTTCATCTAATAAATTAACACATAATATCACATTTGGTGTCAATTCCATTATTTGAAAAGCTAAATTCAAATTTCTTTCTAAACATGTACTATCTACAACAACAACTGTAACATCTGATTTACCAGAGCATATATAATCTCTTGCTATCTCCTCTTCCTCTGAATGTGACATTAATGAATATGTACCAGGAATATCAACAAATAAAAATTCTTTATCATGTATTATAGCTTCTCCCACCGCATTTGCTACTGTCTTTCCTGGCCAATTCCCTGTATGCTGATGCATTCCTGTTAAACTATTAAAAATTGTTGATTTTCCTACATTTGGATTTCCTGCTAATGCCACTGTATACTTTTCGTTCATCAAAAACCTCCTTCTTTCAGCAGTTTTATTATTATGCAAACATTGAAAAATTACTTATGTAATAATATCTTCAATGTTCATTTTATACTACTATATTTTATGAAAAAGGTTTATTTTGGTGTATCTAAAAATTTTTTTCATATTCTATCTTATTCATTCTTAAGTTATAAAACCGGTTTAAAAAGATTAAATCATTTTTTTATTTCTATTAATTTTGTGTCATCTTCTCTTATAGCTATTAGTGTTCCTCTTATATCAAAAGCTTTAGGATCACCAGACGGACTTATTAACACAGGTGTTATTTTTGTTCCTTTTATCATACCCAAATCTAATAATCTTCTTTTTATATCATCTTTACAATTTATTCTTACTATTTTACAAGTTTTGTTAATTTCCATTTCATTTAATTTCATCATATCACTTTCCTTTCATACTGC
The DNA here is from genome assembly GCA_001916035.1 of Clostridium sp. 27_14. Taxonomy (GTDB): domain Bacteria; phylum Bacillota; class Clostridia; order TANB77; family CAG-508; genus CAG-269. Next base: position 9,121 of record MNRQ01000015.1, read on the forward strand.
TCCATAATGTTCAAAAGATATAGTTTCCATAATATATTATATAAAATAAAATTAAAAGTAGTGAATCTTATGTACTTATTCTAAAAGATTGGACCTATTCTTTTAGAAGTAAATACACATACACACTACTTTTATTTATATTAAAGATACAGATTTTGAAATATTTGTACACACTTAAATACTATCAATTTCTGTTTTTATTTTCTATGCTCTTGATTCTACAATCAATTTAATACCTGTTCTATCTTCACCTTCAACTTCTACTTCTGCAAAAGCTGGTATACAAACTAAGTCAACTCCTGATGGTGCTACAAATCCTCTTGCTATAGCCACTGCCTTTACAGCTTGATTTAGTGCTCCAGCACCAATTGCTTGCATTTCTGCTTTACTTGATTCCTTTACTAATCCTGCAATTGCTCCTGCAACTGAATTAGGGTTTGATTTTGATGAGATTTTTAAAATTTCCATTTTTATTTTCCTCCTACTAAATAAAATATTTTTTGTTGCAACTTTTATGAATTTATTTTACAGTATTTGGAAATTTTTGTAAATAGTTTTTTTATAAATTTCTTATCTTTTCATCGCAATTTTCAAGCATTTCAAAGTATTTTCGACATTTTACGACACCATTAAAATCATTGTTTTATAATTCGTTTTTTTCAAAAATTTTATTAATTTCTAATTTTCATTTTTAGATATTCTTTGTATCTTTATAACTTTATTTGTTTTATCATCAGTTTCAAACATAACAGCATTAAACTTACATTCACCTTCTGCTATTTTATATCTTTCTGGTAATGTTGTTTCAAATCTTTTAAATGATACCACTATATTCATTCCTATTACAGAATTTTTTGGGCCTGTCATTCCTAAATCCGTAATATATCCTGTTCCTTTAGGTAAAATTTTCTCATCTGCTGTTTGCACATGTGTATGTGTACCAAAAACAGCTGTTACTTTTCCATCTAAGTAATGTCCCATTGCTATTTTTTCTGCTGTTGCCTCTGCATGGAAATCTACAATTATCATATCAACTTTATTTGTAATTTCATCAATTATAGATTTAACTTTCAAGAATGGATTTTCTGATAATACAGCTATATCCACTCTACCTATTAAATTTATAACAGCTATATTTTTTCCATTTTTTTCATAAATATTATATCCTTTTCCTGGTACACCTTCTGGATAATTTGCTGGTCTTATTATTTTAGGATTATCTATAAAATTGAAAATATCTTTTTTAGCCCAAGTATGATTTCCCATTGTAACAACATCTGCACCTGCTTCTAATATATCATTAAAGTTTTTTTCTGTTATTCCCATTCCCTCTGCTGAATTTTCACCATTTACTATAATAAAATCTATATTTTTTTCTTTTTTTATTTTTGATAATTGTTTTTTTAATTCTTTTACTCCTGCATTACCTATAATATCACCAACTGCTAAAATTTTCATACACTTTCTTCCTTTCACTTTTATTCTTTTCTTTTGCAAATATATTGCATCTTTTCTGTTTACCTCATAAATTTAATTTAGGAGCCAATTTATTTATCATTGGCTCCCCAGTATTTTTTTAACAAATCTCAAAATTGCATCTACACTTTACATCACCTAATGGAATGTAATACGTAATTTCTTTTGTCCATGGCATAAATGCAAATTGTATTGCATATATAATATCCATGTAAGCAGATGATCTTATTATATATTCTGCCATTTCCTGTGCCTGTCCTTTAGCTTCCAGCTTTTTCTGTTTCTGTGACTCAAACCATTTTTCTAAAGTTACAATATGCTGCACTTCAATCTCTTTTTCATCAAATAATTGTTGTGCTCTATCCACATCACCTTTTGTAATTTCATCAGCTACTAATACAATTTTCGCTGAATGTTTGTATGGTTCAGAAACAGTTACTTTATCACCTGTCTTCAAATTAATAAAGTATTTTTCTCCATCACTATTTTTCTGACATAATACAGTTCCATACATATACCGTTCTTTTGCCATGTTTTTTTCCTCCTGTTATTAAATACTGTTATACCTTTTACCTGCTTATTATACAACTTTTTTGCACTAATTTCAAGTATATAACAAAAAACACTTTTATTATGTTAAACTGGTGTTTTAATATTTAACATTTTACATTGCCTATAAAGACTCAATCTATTACATAACAACCACATTCAAAAAAAAATAGAGAACTTTAAATTATTTTAAAATCCTCTATTTTTTATTTATTTGGCGTAGTCTACAACTCGTGTCTCTCTTATTACATTAACCTTTATTTGTCCTGGATAATCCATCTCATTTTCAACACGTTTTGAAACTTCTCTTGCTAATACTATCATTTGGTCATCAGATATTTTATCTGGCTTTACAATGATACGTACTTCTCTTCCTGCTTGTATTGCAAATGATTTTTCTACTCCATTAAATGAGTCTGCAATTTCTTCTAAGTTTTGTAATCTTTTGATATATGCTTCTAATGTTTCTCTTCTTGCCCCTGGTCTTGATGCAGAAATTGCATCTGCTGCTTGTATTAATACAGCTTCTAATGTTTGTGGTTCTACATCTTCATGATGTGCTTCTACAGCATTTATTACTAATGGATTTTCTTTATATTTTTTCAATATTTCTACACCTATTTCTACATGTGTTCCTTCCATATCATGATCTAATGCTTTTCCTATATCATGTAATAATCCTGCTCTTCTAGCTAATTTGGCATCTAACCCCAATTCTTCTGCCATTATTCTTGCTAGGTTAGAAACTTCTATTGAGTGATTTAATACATTTTGTCCATAACTTGTCCTATATTTTAATTTTCCTATTAATTTTACAAGATCTGGATGTAGTCCTATAACTCCTGTTTCTAAGACTGCTCTTTCTCCTTCTGCTTTGATTGTTTCTGCTAATTCTTGTTTTGCTTTTTCTACAGTTTCTTCAATTTTTGCAGGATGTATTCTTCCATCATCTATTAATTTTTCTAATGCTATTTTTGCGACTTCTCTTCTTAATGGATCAAACCCTGATAACACTACAGCTTCTGGTGTATCATCTATAATTAGGTCAACTCCTGTCAATGTTTCTAATGCTTTTATGTTTCTTCCTTCTCTTCCAATAATTCTTCCCTTCATGTCATCACTAGGTAGTGCTACTATTGATACTGTTGTTTCTTGAGAATGATCTGCTGCACATTTTTGGATTGCATAAGTTAAAACTTCTCTTGCATTCTTTAGAGAGTCTTCTTTTGCTGTTCTTGCTGCTGCTCTTATAATTTCTGCTTTTTCTGCTGAAACCTCTTTATCTACTTCTTGTAAAAGTTCTTCTCTTGCTTGTTCTTTACTTAATGATGCTATTTGTTGTAATTTTACAATTTCATCATCATACATTTTTTGAATTTCTTCTTTTTGCTCTTCTAGTTCTTTGATGTGTTTTTCTATTTCTTGTTCTTTTTTCTCAAAATTATCTGAGCGTCTATCAAGATTTTCCTCTCTTTGTAATAATCTGGCTTCTTGCCTTTGTACTTCGCCTCTTCTTTCTTTAATCTCTTGATCTAATTCCTTTCTATTTGCCATTATTTCTTCTTTTGCTTTAATAATTTCTTCTTTTTTTAAGTTTTCTGCTTCTATTTTTGCCATATTAACAATTCTTTTAGCTTCTTCCTCGGCATTTCCTACTTTAGATTCTGCAATTTTTTTGCGATACAATACCCCTACTATCGCACCTATTGCTAGTGAGATTAAGACAGCGGCTACTATGACTCCAATGTTCATAAGTATACACCTCTTTCTTATTTAATTTTCAATGTACGAATAAAATATATATATACTCTTTTTTAGATATATTTTTTCTTACCTATCTTATTTTACATTTATTATTGCTCACTGTCAAGTAGTTTTAAAAAAAATTAAATCAGCTCTATTTTATTTTATAACTTCTACACAAATCTTCAAATTTTCACCATTTATATTTGTATCAACATATTCTTTATCAGATTCGTTATATATGATATTATCTGCTAGTGTATCATGTTGTATATTCTTCTCAAATTTTTTGATTATTTCTTCTAATTTTTCATTTTCTGCCACATATAAATTTATTCTATCTAACACTTCAAAACCACTATCTTTTCTCATATTTTGTACTTTAGATAATATTTCCCTTACATATCCTTCTTCTTTTAGTTCTGGAGTAATATGTGTATCTAATACAACACCCATTTCTCCTTCTCCACTAAATGCAAATCCTTCTTTTCCATGCATTGTTATTAATAAATTATTTGCATCTAATCCTATCTCAGTTCCATCTATTTCAATATATTCAACTTTTCCTGCCTTAACAGTTGTTGCTAATTCCATTTGATTTTTCTTTGCTATTTCTTCTTTTATTCTTGGAATTAATTTTCCATATTCTTTTCCTAAAACTGGTAAATTTGGTTTGATTTCAAAATTTACATAGTCTGACATTTCTGCACCTAATTCAATTTTCTTTACATTTAATTCTTCTTTTACAATATGTGCATAATATTCTGGTAATGTATTTACTGATATTAGCATTTCTGAAAGTGGTTGTCTATTTTTTATATTTGCTGCATTTCTTGCACTTCTTCCTAATTTAACTATTTTATAAGCTAAGTCCATTTCTTGTTCTAATTTCTTATCTACTGCTTTTTCTTCCACTTCTGGCCATAAACATAAATGAACACTTTCAGGTGCTGTTTTATCTAATCCTACTACCAAATTTTGATATATTTCTTCTGCCATAAAAGGCACAAATGGCGCTATTATTTTACTTAAATTTGTCAATACTTTATATAATGTTACATAAGCTCCTATTTTTTCATCATTTAATTCTTGTGACCAAAATCTCTCTCTATTTCTACGTACATACCAATTTGATAATGTATCTGTAAATTCTTCAATTTGTAAAGCTGCTGCTGTTATATTGTATTCATTTAATTTTTCATCTACTTCTTTTATTAATGTATTTAATTTTGAAATTATCCATTTATCCATTATATTTGTTACTTTGTAATCTGTATATTTTAATGGATTAAATTTATCTATTTCTGCATATAAAACATAAAATGAGTATACATTCCATAAAGTACTTAAAAATCCTCTTTGTGTTTCTTGTACATTGTTTATACCTAATCTTGTTGGTAACCATGGTGCACTTACTGTATAGAAATGCCATCTTGTTGCATCAGCTCCCACTGTATCTAATAATGTCATTGGATCAACACCATTTCCCTTTGATTTTGACATTTTTTGTCCATGTTCATCTAATACATGTCCTAAAACTATACAGTTTTCAAAAGGTGTTCTTTCAAATAATGCTGTTCCTATTGCTGTAAGTGTATAGAACCACCCTCTTGTTTGATCTACAGCTTCTGATATAAAACCTGCTGGGAAATTATTATCAAACATTTCCTTATTTTCAAAAGGATAATGCCATTGTGCAAAAGGCATTGAACCTGAATCAAACCAACAATCTATTACTTCTTTTGCCCTTTTCATTTCTTTACCACATTTTGGACATTTTAAATGTACACTATCTATATATGGTTTATGTAATTCAATATCATCTGGGCAATCTATTGCCTTTTCTTTTAATTCTTTTATACTTCCTATACATTCTTTGTGTCCACATTCTTCATCTTCACAAGTCCATACTGGTAATGGCGTTCCCCAATAACGATCTCTTGAAATTCCCCAATCTATTACATTTTCCAAAAATTTTCCAAATCTTCCTGTTCTTATTGTATCTGGATACCAGTTAACTTTGTTGTTATTTGCCACTAATTCATCACGTAATTTACTCATTGCAACAAACCAACTTTCTTTTGGATAATATAATAAAGGAGTATCACATCTCCAGCAATGTGGATATGAGTGTAGATGTTTTTCTTTACTAAATAACTTATTTTCATTTGCTAACCATTTACAAATATCTTCATTACAATCACGTACGAATTTACCTGCCCATGGTTCAACTTCTGGTACAAATTTTCCAGATTTATCTACTAAATTCACAAAAGCTATTCCATTTTGTTTTGCAACAAAACTATCATCTTCTCCATAAGCTGGTGCTATATGTACTATTCCAGTACCATCTGTCAACGTTACATAATCTCCATGTATTACCTCAAAAGCTTTTCCCTCTACTTTAGCAAAAGGCATTAATTGTTCATATTTTATTCCTAATAAATCTTCACCTTTAAATTCTTTTACAACCTCATATTTTTTATCTTTTAATACTAATGATATTAAATCTTTTGCTAATATATAAGTTTCTATTTTACTTTCTTCTTCATCTTTACTTACATCTACTTTTATTTCTGCATACATATATGATTTATTTACACATAATGCTAAGTTTGATGGTAATGTCCATGGTGTTGTTGTCCAAGCTAAAATATATGAATTTTCTGGTATTTCTTCTCCAGCTATTTTTTGACCATCTATCACTTTAAATTTTGCTATACATGTTAAATCTTTTACATCTTTATACCCTTGTGCCACTTCATGTGATGATAATGCTGTTCCACATCTTGGACAATATGGCATTACCTTATGTCCCTCATATAATAATCCTTTTTCCCACATTTGCTTTAAGGCCCACCATACTGATTCTATATAATCATTATGATATGTTACATAAGGATTTTCCATATCAACCCAATATCCTACCTTATTTGTCATTTCTTCCCACATCTGAACATAAGTAAATACACTTTCTTTGCATTGCTTTACAAATTTTTCTACACCATATTCTTCTATTTGTTCTTTTCCTGATATTCCTAATTTTTTTTCTATTTCTAATTCTACTGGTAATCCATGAGTATCCCATCCAGCTTTACGAATAACTTTGTATCCTTTCATTACTTTATATCTTGGTATTATATCTTTCATTACTCTAGTTTCTATATGTCCTACATGTGGTTTACCATTTGCTGTTGGTGGTCCATCATAAAATGTAAAATATCTTTTTCCTTCATTCATATTAAAGTTTTTGTGAATTATGTCTTTTTCTTTCCATAATTTTGCAACATCCCTTTCCATTCCTACAAATCCATTTTTTAGTTCTACTTTTTTATACATAGAAATTCCCCCTTTTCTTGCACATCAAAAAAGCTACTTCATCCATATAGGACGAAATAGCTCTGTTTCCGCGGTACCACCTAATTTAATAATCCATTTTTACATATTGATTATTCTCTCATTTTTCTTTAACGCAGATTTACGTCTTTACTTATTTTCTTTTAGATTTCAGTAAAGAAACATAAGGTGATAACATATTATTTTTACTTACCAAATTTTCAGCTTCCTTTGGCTCTCTTTTAGATATTATATAATATGTGTTGTCCTTATTATGTTTTTTGTTTATGATGTTAATCATTATAACACATTTTCCCAGTTTTTCAAGTGCTTTTTATAAAATTTTTCTATTAGTCCTTTTCTTTTTTATAGCTCTATGTTAAAATATAGATGTCACTGATAATATATACGTAAATAGGAGGAAATATTATGGCAAACAACTCTAAGCACATAAAAATAGTTTCCAAAAAAGGAATAGCAGGAAAGAAAAGTACTCTTGTTTCACCTGCTAATGACAACAGAAAAATTGTAATAAAAAAAGAATGTAGCCCTAATACTAGAATTCCTAATACACAAAATTCATTGTTAATTAAATAAACAATGAAAAACTTAAAAAGGTGTTTTTTGAACCAAACTCAAAAAACACCTTTTTAAAATAAATTATATCACTTTCATTTTTACTTCTTTTCCTTTAAATGCAAATACCATTTTTGTTATTTTTGTGTATCCTCTTTCTTCTAAATCTTCTGCGTATTTTCTTTCTTCTATTTGTTTTTTTGCATTTTCTATTGTGTCTTCTATTGTTTTTTCTTCTTCATCTTCTAATACTTTAAATTCCATTACAAAACTATTTCCATTTTTGTCTTTTGGTTCTAACATTATATCATATCTTCCAAATCCTGATTCTCTGTTTGATTTTACATAGTAATTGTCTTTTAGTCCTACTAACATTCCTAATACAAATGCATGATAAAAGTTTTCTGCTGTGTTTTCTCCTACATCCATAAAACTAAACATTTGGCGTACTAGTACTTGAAATTTTTTTTCAAATTCTTTTAAGTTTAGTGTTACTAAGTCTTTTAGTATTGTGTTTAAGTTGTTTCCTATTACTTTGTCATTAAACCATTCTCTTATTATATTTTGGAATAGGAATTTTATTTCATAGTTTGGGATT